>NC_022571.1:1742500-2087500 GCF_000473995.1 Clostridium saccharobutylicum DSM 13864
TATTAGTTACTAATATTTCTGTGGTGTCAGCAGAAAGTTTTATTTTTATAACTCTTACTTTTTTCAATTCTCCTTTTGATTTATATTCAAAAATACAATCTTCAGAAGAAATAGATTGTATTATCTTAAATGAAGATGATATTCTCATTAAGAAAAATAAATTTCTATCGTTTAAATAATCAAACATATCATAAGAAGGATAGCCCCTATCAAAAATTACAATGCTATTATTGAGTAATTTTTCATTATTAAGTGTATTTATATGTTGTTTGGCCATTTCTCTTTCACTAGTTCTAAATTTAGTTACAGACGCATCAATTATTATATCATTTAATACATCATATAAGGCTGACGCCGACGCAATAGCAGTTTGTACTTTATTTTGATTTTTACTTAATCCAAAATATTCACCACATTCAATTGTATCAGGAACTTGCAAAGAGGTTCCATCGACAGCAAGAACATTAAATCCATTCCACTTTTTTAAATTGTTTGTTGAGCTATAAAAAGAATCAACAAATAATCTGCATAATTCTTTAAATGCTTCAGGGGAAATATTTTGTCTTGCTTTAGAAAATGCTTGTTTTGATATACAAGGAAAATCTAAATATGTATGCTCTTCAATGAAATTACTTATTTCTGTAGCCATAGATTTTCGTAATGCGGAGCAAATAAAATGTACTGCATTAGAAAAAGATAATTTTCTTTTTCTTGAAAATGAATTACCTAAGCTATACGCTTCTTTAAACTCATTGGAAATAATTAATTTATTTGTTTTCTTTAAAATTTGGGATAATAATTTAATATTTTTCATAAAATCAAACCTCGCTATAAATTTAATATCTATAATGAGGCTTCATTTTTTCTAATTATTGTCAAGTGTTTTTTTATTAATTTTATATATTTCTTTAAGTTGACGACATTGAGCGTATGTGAGTCGAGCTTCCTCTGATGAAAAATAGGCCAGCAAATGGAATTGTTGTTTTTTGAATGTACTTTAAAGTTTATATAGAATAATCGCATCTTATTTTAATATGAGGTGCGGTTAAATATATGATAATATACATTTGTATTTTATATTAGATTAGTTTAAATTTATAATATAATAATTAAGTTAGCAAAAGGATGATTTTATGAAGAAAACAATAGGTGTACTAGCTCATGTTGATGCGGGTAAAACTACATTTTCAGAACAGGTACTTTATCATACAAATAGTATAAGGAGCAGAGGAAGGGTAGATCATAAGGATGCTTTTCTAGACAGTCATAGCATTGAGAGAAAAAGAGGCATTACAGTGTTCTCTGATCAGGCTGTTTTTAAATTTAGTGATTCTACATATTATTTAATCGATACACCTGGCCATGTAGATTTTTCTACTGAAATGGAAAGGTCCATTGGAATTATGGATTATGCAATAATAATTATAAGTGCTGTAGAAGGAGTACAAGGGCATACGAAGACTGTATGGAGATTACTTGAAAAATATAAAATTCCAACATTCTTTTTTATAAATAAATTAGATAGAGTTGGAGCAGATAAGGATAAAGTAATTGAGGAAATAAAAAAGAATTTAACTAAGGATATATGTTATATTGATAAAAGTTCTATAAAGTTTAAAGCTGATAAAGAATTTAATTATGAGAGTAAAGTTAATAATAGTAATACTCAAAATGTACAAAATAATTATTTAGATTTAAATGATGAAATCATTGAATTTATAAGCGAATATGATGAAGTACTTTTAGAAAAATATTTGGATGGAGAATATGATGAAAAGCTATGGAAAAATGTATTTAGAAATTTGATAAAGGAAAATAAGGTTTTTCCATGCTTTGCAGGATCTGCACTTCAAGATGAAGGAATATTAGAATTTATATATGGATTAGATGAATTAACATTTACAAATTATGAGGATTTAAACATAGCGGATTGTAATGATAATAGTAGTTTAATGCCTATGTTTAGAGATAATATTTTAAATACTACTAATAAATTTGCTGGATATGTTTATAAGGTTCGTCATGAAGCAACTGGAAATAGAATAACATTTATAAAGTGCTTAAAAGGAGAATTAAAGGTTAGGGATGAAATTATCCATGGAGGTGAAATAAAAGCTAATAATTATTCAAATGAAATGGAGAAAAGTGATAACAGCAAATTACAATTAAGTTTTGAATATGGGAATGAAATTAAGGAAAAAGTGAGTAGTATAAGAATTTATAATGGAAATAAATTTAAAGCAGTTGATAATGTAAAAGCAGGGGATGTGTTTGGAGTTACAGGATTAACAAATGTTTTACCTGGTGAAGGAATTGGAGAGCTAAGATTAAAAACAAATTATGAAATGGTTCCTACGTTAATGTCTAAAGTTATTTTTGATGCTTTCTATAATATAAAAGAAGTTTTAGGATATTTTAAACTTTTAGAAGCAGAAGATCCAGCATTAAATGTAATATGGAGTGAAGCTATTCAAGAAATGCATGTACATATAATGGGGAAAATTCAATTGGAGGTTCTTAAAGAAATTGTTGAAGAGAGATTCAATTTAAGCGTTGAGTTTGGGCCTTGTGAAATTCTCTATAAAGAGAGCATTTTAGAAACAGCTATAGGAAGTGGTCATTTTGAGCCATTAAGACATTATGCAGAAGTGCATTTAAAGATTGAGCCTTTACCAAGAAATAGTGGAATTATTTTTGATAATAAATGTCATTCGGATCATTTGACTATTGGAAATCAAAATTTAATTAAAACACATATTTTTGAAAGAGAACATCATGGAATTTTAACAGGATCTCCATTAACTGATATAAAAATAACTCTTTTAACAGGCCGTGCTCATTTAAAGCATACTTCTGGTGGAGATTTTAGAGAAGCAACATTTAGAGCGTTAAGACAAGGTTTAGAAAAGGTGGAAAATATACTTTTAGAACCTTATTATAAGTTTACAATAGAAGTCGAACAAGATTTTATTGGAAGAGTATTAAGTGATATTCAAAAAATGGATGGAACTTTTGATGCACCAGAAATTGCAAAAGATAAAATGATAGTAAATGGCCGTGGACCAGTTGCAAGATTTATGGATTATCCTATGGAAGTTATTGCTTTTACTAAAGGTAAAGGACATATAAATTTAATTTATGATGGTTATGATAATTGTCATAATAGTGAAGAAGTAATTCAAAAAAGAGATTATAATAAAAATGCGGATATTGAATATACGTCAAGTTCAATTTTTTGTTCACATGGTCAAGGTTATATAGTAGAGTGGGATGAGGCAGACAAATCAATGCATTGTGAATTAGAATAATTAAAAATATCGTTATGTTAATAAATTATAATATATGATAATTTAACTAAATGTTTAGGCATATTTAATAAAAAACGTTTTTTATAATTTATTTATTTAAATATGCCTATTGATTTAAAGTGAATTCAGCATTACATTTAGAGTTTATATGATGTTTTAATTATTGATAGACGGTTTTTAAGTTTGAATTATAATCAGAAATATCTTTATGATTTTTGTATTTTATAAGAAGCCAAGGTGGATTTGAAGAATTAGCAGAAGCTAATTTTACCAGTGATGAATAAAAATTATTAGCTTCCAATGTTATACCATAGTTTTTGTCATCTTGAATCCAACTGTTCACAATATAAGTTATATTAATTTTAATATATTTTCCGACATCATTTGGAGTTATACTTAGATGCATATGAGAGTCTGTTGGTGGCAGAGTATTCCAAGTAACAGATTTTACATCAAAATCACAAGTATTTTTATAAAGTGAAAGAGTATCATTACTATAGTAGCTAGTATCAGAGTTGATATCCTTTACAAACAAGCATAAATAAGCAGATGAAATTGGATATGGTTGTAAGTTAGACAAATCGAAAGTAATCAAAGATTTGAACATGGTAGAATGTGAGGAAGTTTTATGAACACTTCCAGCAAATAAGTTTTTACAGTCATAAAAGTTTTTATTAGCATTACCGCTATCTACATAATTTGTACCATTACATTTAAATTTAAAAATAGAATCCAATAATAATCAACTCCTTTTATATGTTTAAGCATATGCTACAAAATTAATTCTCTTACTCTAAATATATATGTAGAAACTGATAATATTCATGGAATTTTGGTAAATATTACATATAATTTTACTTATTATTTTTTACAGTCGATAAAAAGAAAAACCTAGGTTAGTTTCATAAAACATACAATTATCTGAAGATAATTATTTGTTTTATCAAACAAACCTAGGTTTTTCATTGTAAAATTTAAAATGTAAACATAGTTTAACTACATTTAGAGCTTAGGTTAATTTAAGATTTAAAAGTGAATATGTAAAAAAATAATGTTAAAGTGGCCTTAATTGTTTTAAAAGTTTCCCCATTGTTGAATATTAATTCACATCTTAGAATCTTAAAAATCTAAAGCTTTATTAGAGTATACCACATTTCTACACTTAAATGTTTTTTAAATTTTAACATTTTATATTTTTTTATTGGTTTAATAGCTAAAATATAAATATTATAAGAGGAAAGTAGTATAAAATATATTGACTTTGAAATATAAATATGTAATAATTACCTTGTTAAGTAAAGGATTACAGTTGAATTAAATAAAGTTAGAATATGTAGTTTGAAGAGTATGAGAGTAGGTAACTACATAAAGCAGCATTCATTTTAATAAGATTAATGTGAGTTGTGCTTTATGTAGTTATTTTTTACAATAATTTATTCATAAAGGACTATATAAACTTATATTAATAAAATGGCAACAATGTAACGTTAACAATAATGATTATTAATTAAAACATTAATTAATATATAATGCAGAAAAAGGGGAGGTATTATTATGTCAATTTTTATGTCAGAATTTCTAGGATCAATGCTACTTATACTTTTAGGTTGTGGAGTATGTGCTAATGTTGCATTGAAAAAATCAAATGGTAATGGTGGCGGATGGATAGTTATAACAACTGGTTGGGCATTAGCAGTTGCAATTCCAGCACTTATATTTGGTAATTACAGTGGAGCTCATTTTAATCCAGCATTAACTATTGCACTTGCAGCAATTGGAAAGATATCTTGGGCAACAGTTCCACAATATTTTGCAGGGGAATTTTTAGGAGCATTTGTAGGGGCTGTATTAGTATTTATTATGTATCATGGTCAATTTGAAGCAACAGAAGATCCAGGAACAAAATTAGGTGTTTTTGCTACAGGGCCAGCAGTAAAAAGCACATTATATAATTTTTTAACAGAAGCAATAGGAACATTTGTATTAGTATTTGGTATTTTAGGACTAGGTGCAAATCAAATGGCACCTGGAATCAATACAATAGTAGTTGGTGGACTAATTTTTGCAATTGGTTTAAGTTTAGGTGGACCTACTGGATATGCTATTAATCCATGTAGAGATTTATCTCCTAGAATTGCACATGCTATTTTACCTATTCCTAAAAAGGGTGATTCTAATTGGGGATATGCTTGGATTCCAGTTGTTGCACCAATAGTTGGAGGTTTAGTAGCCGCATTTTTCTATCAAGCAATAGTATAAATTTAAAAGGTTAAAGTTTATAATATAAAATCACAAATTATGAGTAGAGCAGTTAAAGCAATAATATGTACAAGTAGAGTATAATTATTTAGGAGGCACTAACAATGAA
The DNA here is from genome assembly GCF_000473995.1 of Clostridium saccharobutylicum DSM 13864. Classification (NCBI taxonomy): domain Bacteria; kingdom Bacillati; phylum Bacillota; class Clostridia; order Eubacteriales; family Clostridiaceae; genus Clostridium; species Clostridium saccharobutylicum. The sequence goes on from NC_022571.1 coordinate 1,748,177, forward strand.
AAAATTAATAAATAATGCAGATGATGTTTTAAAGGATATGTTAGATGGACTTACAGCTGCTTATCCAGAATACTTAAGAAAGTTAGATAGTGCTAATGTAGTAGTTAGAACACATAGTTCAAAAGATAAGGTGGTTGTAATAAGTGGTGGAGGAAGTGGACATGAACCTGCACATGCTGGATATGTTGGATATGGAATGTTAGATGCTGCAGTATGTGGTGAAGTATTTACATCTCCAACTCCTGATCAAGTATATTAAGCAATTAAAGCCACTAATAATGGACAAGGAGTTTTACTTGTAATAAAAAATTATACCGGAGATGTTATGAACTTTGAAATGGCAAAGGAAATGGCTGAAATGGACGGTATAAAAGTTGAAGAAGTTATTGTGAATGATGATGTAGCTGTAGAAAATAGTTTATATACAGCTGGAAGAAGAGGAATTGCTGGAACAGTTTTTGTCCATAAGATATCTGGTGCTAAGGCTGAAACTGGAAGCAGTTTAGAAGAAGTAAAGAGAGTTGCAGAAAAAACTATAGAGAATGTTAGAAGTATGGGAATGTCTTTGTCATCCTGTATAGTACCTGCAGCAGGCAAAGCTAATTTTGAGTTAGGTGAAGATGAAATTGAAATTGGAATGGGTATACATGGTGAACCAGGTACTCACAGAGAAAAAATTTCTAGTGCAAATGAAATTGCAGAGCATTTAACTAATAAAATATTAGATGATATAACAATAAATAGTGGAGATGAAGTTGCAGTTCTTGTAAACGGTTTAGGATCGACGCCAAATATGGAATTGTATATAGTAAATAAAAAGGTTAATGAAATTCTAAATAAAAAAGGAATAAAGATCCATAAAACATTCATTGGAGAGTTTATGACATCTTTAGAAATGGCAGGATGCTCTATATCCATATTAAAGCTTGATGATGAATTAAAGGAGTTACTTGACGCGAAATCTAATACTCCAGGTTTTAAAGTATTTTAAAAGTATATTATACAAGGAGGTTAGAAATGATTAATGGTACTCAATTAAAGGAAATTTTAAATAAAATTAACATTGCTATAGAGAAAAATAAACTATATTTAAGTGAACTAGATGCTGCAATTGGAGATGGGGATCATGGCCTTAACATGAGTAAAGGATTTAAAGCAGTTGTAGAAAAAGTAAAGGATCTTCCAGAAGATGATTTAGGAAATATATTAAAAAGTTGTGGCATGGCACTGGTAAGTAATGTTGGTGGGGCATCTGGACCGTTATACGGAACAGCTTTTATGAAGTCAGCAAGTGTAGTTGCAAATAAAAGTTCTATGGATATAAATGATTTTATTGAAATATTACAAGTTTCTTTAGATGGAATAAAAATGAGGGGAAAATCCATAGAAGGAGAAAAAACTATAATTGATACTTTATCGCCATCTATAGAAGCTGGTAGGAAAGCCTTAGATGAAAACAAATCTCAAAACGATGTTTTAATTGCAATTATAGATGCAGCTAAAAAAGGAATGGAGAATACTAAAAATATAATTGCAACAAAAGGTAGAGCAAGCTATGTGGGAGAAAGAAGTTTGGGACATCAAGACCCAGGAGCTACTTCAATGTATATAATACTCTGTACTATAGCAGAAGAATTAAAGTTTTGAGGTGACATGAGATGGTTGGAATTGTGGTAGTATCCCATAGTGAGTTAGTTGCTAATGGAGCTAAAGAAATTGCGCTTCAAATGGCACCAGAGGCAAAGATTGAGGCCGCTGGAGGAACAGGAGATAATAGACTTGGAACTGACATTAATAAAATAACTGAGGCTATAAAAAAGGTTTATAGTGAAGATGGAGTAATGATATTTTTCGACTTGGGAAGTGCGTTTATGAATGCAGAAATGGCAGTTGAATTTTTAAATGACTCTATGAAGGAAAAAATTCAAATTGTAGATGCTCCTTTAATTGAAGGTGTAGTAGTGGCAGCAGTTGAATGTAGCATGAATAAGAGTATGGAAAAAGTTAATATGTCATTAACAGGAATGTCATTAAATAAAATTTAAATATAGATAAACAACTTTTAACTTAGACTTATGTAATAGCTAACCGAAATAGAGATTATGCATTTGTTTCGGTTACTGAAAATTTTGATAGATGCTTCTAAGACTGCAAGTTGCACCCACAGTGCTTGCTTCACAAACATGTTGTGAGCAAGCACATGTGGAACAACTTACAATCTAAGAAGCATAGCTATCAAAATTTTTAAAGTAACACTACACAAATACATAACCTCTATTTCTACTTTGGGATATATATTCAAAGCATAAGTGTAATTCTTAAGTTGGATATATATATATACAGCTTAGAGTTTAGACTTAGGATGTAATTAGCTGAAAGAAGATATATTCTTTTTCTCGGTTGTTATATGATTGTGCTGCGGATTCCTAGCAATAGAGGTTGTCACCAGTTATGAATACTCCTCAAACAAGTTAAGGACAAGCAAAAATTGAACAACTTTTATTGAAGAAATACCTATAGCCATATTCTAAATGCAATGCTCGCAAAAGAGTACCCTTAATTTATGCTTTGGAATATATTTTAAAGTTTAAATCTAGTTCGTAGTTTGTTTATCTATAGGAGGATGTGATTGAACAAAGTTTTACAGTCGGAAAATCGTTATAAAACAACATATTAAGCGATTAGCTTTTCGATAATTTATTCTATAAAATAGACTTTATCACATCCTCCTATAGTTAGGATCATCTCAATGAAAAAAGAGATGATCCTTTTAATGTCTAGGAAAGAAAAGAGTGCAAATTTCTTGTTTACTTATAATTTATGTAATAATATATGTTAAAATATATTATTACATAAATTATATAGGAATCCTCATTGCGGAACCCTATGTATGTATTCAATTTAACAATTAAATTTATAATTAGAATATGTTTCCATGCTAGAAATTCCATACATTTTTGTGAAACAGGCATTTGAAATTGAACTGTGAAGGTTCTTAGTACGAGGTTGTACCATTTTGGCTTGTCATAATTTTATATTAGGAGCATGCAAAAATGGGCACGCCCTTGTATTTAGAACCTTTCAGTGAAAATTTCATAGCCCTGTGGAACAAAAATGTATGGAGTTTTGGTTAACCGTCACTCAAGTTTGGATATATAGCAAATCTGTATATTAATTTTAATGAGGTAAATATGAAAATTAGTTTTGAATATGAAAATAAAATTATAGAATTTACTATTGTACGTAGTAAAAGAAAAACTTTAGGAATAAAGATAGATGAAAATTGTAAAATAATAGTAAGTGCTCCTTTTAGAGTATCAGAAGAAACTATAATAAAAGCAGTTAAAGATAAGGTTAGATGGATAGTTGAAAAGCAAGACGAAATACGTAAAAGGAACATAAAAAAGGTAGATAGAAAAGCTATTGAAGGAAGTACATTTATGTATTTAGGTAAGGAGTATCCTTTACATTTGGTTTTTGACGGTATGAGAAAAAATATAATTGTAGAATTAAATAATGAGAATTTTAATAAATCAAAGTCTAATAGATTATTTATAGATAAAACTTATATTACATCATCAATTAATACATTAGAAGAATGTAAAAATGTTTTTATAAGTAAAGAACAATTAGCAAATAAATTTATTATACATACTAATACAAGAGATGAAGAAAAAATAAAATTAGCATTAGAGAAATGGTATAGACAAAGAACTATGGAAATTGTAAAGGAAAGGATACAATATTATACGGGAAATTTTAAAGATAAAGTAAGTGAGGTTAAAGTTAAGGAACAAAAACGGAGATGGGCAAGTTGTACAGGAAAAAATGAAATTCTATTTAATTGGAGGATTAGTATGGCTAGCCTTGATGTAATTGATTATATTGTAGTTCATGAAATGTGTCATATGGATCATAGAAATCATTCGAGAGAGTTTTGGAATAGGGTAAAGGAAGTAATGCCAGATTATAAAGAAAAACATGAATGGCTTAAATTAAACGGAATGAATTTATATATATAGATAAGGCACAATTAAAAAATAATAGACCAGTATGCTTACATATTTTGCGTCATACTGCGTCAGTAAGTTTTGCCAATAGGCTTGCTATTACCAAAACTTACTTCCTTGTCTGACACCAAATATGTATCGCATCTTTGGTCTATTACTTTCTTTCATGTGCCTAAACAACTTATGCGATAGTTAATTGAAATAGAGATAGTGTATTTGTTTCGGTTACTACTACTCAAAAGCATTAACTCTATTTCTAATTTTGAATATATATTTAAAACATAAGTGTTATTTATAATTAAAATATATATAAATGTTTACTAAATTTAATGAGAGATTGTTCCATTATTGCTTGTCCTTAAATTGCTTAAGGAGTATTCAGTAATGGTGCAATGTCTCATTTAGAAACTTCTAGAGCTTTTATAGTCATGCGGAACAAAAATGTATTTGATTTCGGTAAAGTTACCACATGATTCTAAATTCTAAGTTGTTTATTTATTATTTCGTAACGTTTAAATTAGAATTATCAATATTTTTAATTTTTTTAATTGCAAGTACACAATAAATTAAAGCAATTATGTAGTATAATATGTAAAATTCAGGTATATCTATTTGCGCAACATTTAATAAAGCTTCTATTAATATTGATGAAGTCATTGCATAAAAGCTTAAGGTACAAGACTTTGAGTAATTTAATTTAAAGCCAATAATAGAACTAATAATTAAGGTTCCAGGACCTAAAATTAAAAATACAGAAAATAAATTTTCTAAAAAAGAAAGCATAGGATCAATAAATAACAATGTTACATTATACATAAATTTAAAAACTGACAATGCTTCTCGAAATGTATTATTATTTGCACCTATGTTAGCAAAGTCACTAAATTTTAAAGTTTTTAGTGTATGATAGTTTTGTCTAAATGTTATAGAATTTGCATCTATGTATACACCATTGTTATATGGACTTAAAGCGGATAAAGTTGTTGCTCCACTTGTATCTACAATAAGAGTTTGACCGTCATGTTTATAGTAAATAGGTTGAGTGGAATCTATAGATAATACACCATTTTCGAGAGTGAAATTTGGCGCTTCATTTATAAATTTTGCTTGCACTTTCGATATGTCAGAGTTAAATGAGCTCAGGGTAATAATATTAACTATAGTAGAAAATATTATAGTGACAAGAAAAATATAAAATATAGATTTACCAACTCCTTGTCTTAAAAATTCTTTATAGGCAGTAAGATTGAAAAAGCTATATGCCAGTTTATGCCTAAATCCCATTTTAGTTTCCAAAGAAAAACCTCCTCAAATTTAATATATAATCAAACGATATTGCTAATTATAACATATTGTGTACAAATGGCAAATGGGGTTGAAATATGGCTAAAATAAATTTTGGATAATTTTAACTTTGATTTATTTAAGTTATAGAGTTATAATTATTTATTGTATTATGAATATATAAATTCAATTAAAATAGAATATTTGTAGATTTATATTTGAGTATAAATCTTAGACAGTTCGTTAGACCATCCTGTCTCTAAATAAAACTAGGCAAAATTAAAGTTTAAATTGATTATGAATTTAAGGTTTATTTTATTATGATGGTGTAAATTGTGATAAAATAAACCTTTTTTGTTTAAAATTTCAATATATAGATTATGATTCTATAAGTGTATTTTAGATATATAAAATAATGTAATATAAAAATTAAAAATATATATAAATTAAGGGGAAAAATATGTTTAAGATAAAAAGTGAAATACAATTTGATACAGCACATTATTTAAGTGGATATAAAGGAAAATGTTCAAATATTCATGGGCATAGATATAGATTAATTGCTAAATTAAAATCAGAAACATTACATGAAGATGGTCAACTTAGAGGAATGGTAGATGATTTTTCAAACTTTAAAGGTGCATTAAAAGAAATAGAAGAGATTTTTGATCATAAGTTAGTTATTGAAAATAATGATGAAGGAAAAGCTTTGGCTAGGAAATTAGAAGATTTACCAAATAATTTTGATATCTATTTTGTGAATTATAGGCCAACAGCAGAAGAAATGTCTAGAGATATTTTTAATATGTTAAAAGCTAAGGGATTATCAGTATGTGAAGTCGAATTATTCGAAACACCTAATAATAGTTGTATATATACGGAAGACTAATTAGTCATATTCAAATAAATAACAGGTCTCTTTGTTAGTCTATTTCCAATCAGAGGAAGCTTGACTCGCATTTGCTCACTGAGTAAGCAATTCACACAAAATCATTTTTATATGAGGTTAACTCATAAATGAGTTAACTAAGTTCAAGAAACCAAATCATAGATTTGGACTTTCACTTATCTGCTCATCGGAAAATTGAACTTGTTATTTATTTTCACGTGTCTTATTTGAATACTAGGAGGGGTAAAATGTTTAATATAGTAGAAAAATTTTTATCAATAGATGGAGAAGGACCAACTTCGGGTGAAATTGCTACATTTATAAGATTTCAAGGATGCAATTTAAGATGTTCTTGGTGTGATACAGTTTACTCATGGGGTAAAGAAAGTACTAATGAAAAATTGAGTGCTAATGAAATTTATCAATATATAAAAGAAAATGGGGCCACAAATGTTACTTTAACAGGTGGTGAGCCACTTATCCAGGAAAATATAGATGAACTATTAAATATTTTAAATAAAGATGAGAACTTAATGGTTCATATAGAAACAAATGGCGCTGTAAACATAGGGGCATTTAAAGAGAAACATAAGGGTGGAAATATAAGTTATATAGTTGATTTTAAGCTTCCAAGTAGTAATATGACCAATTCAATGGATATGAATAATTTAAAGCTAGTTGAATCTAGTGATGTTTATAAATTTGTTGTGGGTAGCAGCGAAGACTTAAATATGGCATACGATATAATAAAAAAATATGATTTAACTTCTAAATGTTTGGTTTATCTAAGTCCTGTTTGTGGAAATATAGAAATGAAAGATATTGTTGAATTTATGAAGGAGAAAAAATTAAATAAAGTTAGATTGCAAGTTCAACTTCATAAAGTTATTTGGGATAAGAGCGAAAGAGGGGTTTGATTAATGAAAAAGAAAATTGATACTGAAAAGATTCAAGAATGTATAAAAGAGATATTGATTGCATTAGGTGATGACCCAAATAGAGAAGGATTGATAGATACGCCAAAGAGAGTTGCAAAGATGTATGAAGAGGTTTTTGAAGGAATGACTCATTCAAATGAAGAAATAGCAGAAATGTTTGGAACAACATTTGAAGAAGAAGATTGTACTTCAGAAAATTATAAAAATATGGTAGTTGTAAAAGACATACCAATACATAGTTATTGTGAACATCATTTAGCACTTATGTACAATATGAAAGTTACAGTAATTTATAAGCCAAAAGATAAAATAATAGGTCTTAGTAAAATTGCGAGAATTGCGGATATGGTTGGAAGAAGGCTTCAACTTCAAGAGCGTATTGGTAAAGATATCGCAGAGATAGTATCTATGGTTACTGAAACAAAGGATGTAGGAGTTTTAATTACAGGAGAACATAGCTGTATGACATCAAGAGGAGTAAAAAAACCAGGAACATTGACTACAACAACGACTTTTACTGGTGAGTTTGAAGAAAATGATTTATTAAGACAAGAAGCATTATTAATTATGAAATAAAGATTAGATTAAAAAAATAAATTGTAGTCTTAGACACATAAACTTGTTATTTTTTGAATGTAACTTATTTAGGAGGAATTTAATATGGATAAGAAAAAAGCAGTAGTTGTATTTAGTGGTGGTCAAGATTCTACCACATGTTTATTTTGGGCACTTGAGAAGTTTGATGAGGTTATAGCAGTTACTTTTGATTATAATCAAAAGCATAAGAAAGAAATAGAATGTGCAACATCTATAGCAAAGGAATTAGGTGTTGAACATCATATTTTAAATATGGATTTATTAAATCAACTAGCACCTAATGCTCTTACAAGAGATGATATAGAAATTAAAGCAGGAGAAAACGGTGAATTACCTTCAACATTTGTAGAAGGAAGAAATATGTTATTTTTAACTTTTGCAGGTGTACTTGCTAAAGTTAAAGGTGCAAATCATATAGTAACAGGTGTTTGCGAAACAGATTTTAGTGGATATCCTGATTGTAGAGATGTGTTTATAAAATCATTAAATGTCACATTAAATTTAGCTATGGATTACAATTTCGTAGTTCATACTCCATTAATGTGGATAGATAAAGCTGAAACTTGGAAAATGGCAGACAGCTTTGGTAAGTTAGATTATATTAGAGAAAAAACTCTTACTTGTTATAATGGAATAATTGGAGATGGATGTGGAGAATGTCCAGCTTGTAAACTTAGAAAAAGAGGACTAGAAAATTATTTAGCTAGTAAAGCAAAATAAGCACTCTAGCACAAAACAAACAGAATGTGTTGAAAATAAGTATTTATAGATAGGAGAAAAATAATGAGTGAAAGTGGAAGAAAATCAAAGGAACTTGAAGGATTAAGCCTTTTAGGAAATCAAGGAACAAAGTATGATTATGGATATAATCCAGAGGTTTTAGAAGTATTCGATAATAAACATCCTGGAAATGATTATTTTGTAAAATTTAACTGCCCTGAATTTACAAGTCTTTGCCCTATTACAGGACAACCAGATTTTGCAACGATATATATAAGTTATATGCCAGGTAAAAAGATGGTTGAAAGCAAATCATTAAAATTATATTTATTTAGTTTTAGAAATCATGGTGATTTTCATGAAGATTGCATGAATATAATAATGAAAGATTTAATTAAGCTTATGGATCCAAAATACATTGAGGTTTGGGGAAAATTCACTCCAAGAGGTGGAATAAGCATAGATCCATATTGTAATTATGGAATTCCAGGAACAAAATATGAGGAAATGGCTAACTATAGAATGATGAATCATGATATGTATCCGGAAAAAGTAGATAATAGATAATTAAGGAAATGAAAATACGTGAAGCCTTGAAATTACTAGCTTTATTAATTTGATTATTATTTAAAAAATACATTGGTCAAAAATTAGTCAAAAAATATTGTCAATAATTTTTCGTGCTTCATTTTTAAATTATAAACAATTCATACAAGCCATAGGTTGTAGACAGTAGAAATATTATTTAGTACTTATATTCTTTTAGCAGTAGCCAGGATTAATCTGACTACTGCTTTATTTTTAGTTCGGCATCATTTGATAATATACATCTGGTAAATGTACCAATCCATTAGTATCTATATAATTTGAAGAACCAAATTGATCCCAATATTGATTAATAACCATAGCTCCATTATCATCTAATAGATATCTTTCTCTTTTGTGCTTATCTCCAACTAAAACACCATATTCCATTTGGCCATCATCTCTAACATAGTACCATTTGCCATTAGTATAAATCCATGCATTAGTATATCCTTGATAAAAATCAGGAGTTTCACACATCCAATAATATGAATTTGTATTAGAATCATATATTCTATCCCATTGAGAAGAATCAGCATAAACAATCATTGGATCCCCAGAGTAAAATACAGTATTTGATCGCCAACCACTATATTCATTTGCACTAGCACCAATGCTAAATAAACTAAACAGTATAAATATTACACTTAATGATTTAATAAATCTGTTCATAAATTTATTCCTCCTATAATTTTATATACAAATTATACCACAAAATCTGAATGGCTATGTTTGCATTCTTAATAATAGTTTTACAGAGGCATCATGTAATATGTAACTTTAGTATCTAAAAGTTTAGGGAGATAAAATAATGATTAAAAAACATTTAAACAGAATTATGACTTTAGGAATAATTTCTACATCTTTACTAAAAATATAATTCTATATAAAGATTGTCTAAAATGTTAATACAATGTAGAATATTCCTGTATTACGAAAATAGGGGGATAATAATATGATTAAAAATTATCTAATAAAAGCAATATCTTTAACAACTTTGGTGATTTCTTCAACAGCAGCTAATCCAATTTGTGTAAAAGCAGAAGATAATGTGAATATTCAACAAATAAAATCAGAAATATTAAAACAGGTTAATCCTAATCAGGTATTTGGTATTAATGTATCTAAAGATGAACTTGAATTTCAAGGAGAGACAACAGTAAAAAAAGAATTTTATTATGAAGATACTAATTATACTAATGTTAATCTTGCAGATGAAAAATTATATCATTTCAGTTATAACAAATATGCGACGATTTCCTTTTATTATGGATTAACATCAAAATGTATTTATATGCAAATTGTTGGTCATGACATGCAAGATGTAACCATATTTAAAGATGAAAACATATATGCATATTTTTTTAAGAATACAAATAAATATACCACAACACATGGATGGATTGGAAATAATGGTTGGGATAAAGAAGTAGCTAATGCTTGGAGATACTTTAAAGATGGAATAGTTCAGACTGGTTTGATTCGCAATGGTGGTAATTGGTATTATTGTTATAGCAATGGAGATATGGCACATGATACAATAATCGATGGATATCATTTAAATTCAAGTGGAGCATGGGATTATTAATATTTAATATACAATAAAAAATAGGGGATGATATTATGATAAGGAAATATTTAAACAAAATCATAACTTTAGGAATAGTTGTTATATCAATATCAGCATTAAATCCAATAAGAGTGCATGCAGATACAAAGATATATACTGAGATAGATGCTAATAGAAAGAAATTTGTTAATAATAACAGAATTGAGTTTTTAAAAGAAGATGGAACATACGCCAGAAACGAATGGATTCATGAAAAAGGAAGTAATATAGTATGGGGGCACTACGATATTTGGAATTATTTCGGAGATGACTGTATTGACAAAGAGGGATGGTTTCAAGTAGATGGGAAATGGTATTATGGAGATGAGGACCATTCATCAGATTATTATGCTATACGAACCAATGAATTTAATGGCGATTACTATCTAGGAGCAGATGGTGCAATGGTGACAAATACTTGGTTTAAAACATACGCTCTAAGAGGATTGGGTTTAGCTTGGTATTATTCTGGAGCAGACGGAAAAATACTAAGAAATACTTATACCCCTGATGGTTATTGGGTTAATTCGGATGGTATTTGGGAATAATGAGATAAAGTTAAATATACTTAATAGAGGTAGATTAGGGAGAAATCTATTTTTATGTAAAAAATACAATTAAATAATTATATATACTATCTTTTTTTACAAATGGAATTTTATATAACATTGCATAAAGTATAAATGAAATGTAAAATATTGCCGTACAATAAAATAGGGGATGGAATAATGATTAAAAAACATTTAAAAAAAATCATAGCCTGGGGGATAGTTATTACATCAGTATTAGCGTTTAATCCAATAGGAGTTAATGCAGAATGGAAAAATAATTCCACTGGTTGGTGGTATTCAGATGGTGGTATATGCTATATAGGATGGAAATTAATTGATGGAAATTGGTATTATTTTTATTCAGATGGTTATATAGCTAGAAATACTACTATTGATGGTTATTATCTAAACAATAGTGGTGTATGGACAAATGATAAACCAGTTAGTCAAAAAATACAAGGTACATGGAAAGAACGTTATGAATCTTCAGGAAATAATCTTATAATTGATGGAAATACAATTGGAGGAAAGCCTTATACAATCATTGAAGAGGATTCAGATAGAGTAATAATTGAGATTAAGGAAGGTAGTGATACTTATAGATATATGTTTAAGCCTTATGACAACGGAACTATGATGATATATTTGTATAATGAATGCACTAACTCGTATTCAGGAGGAGCACAGTATACAAGAGTATAGTTAATTTTGGTAAGTCTATTGGAAGAAAGTGGCTAATACATTAGTAAAATTGGTAGATATAAAAAGAGATAGCGTGGGTGATTTAAAAACGTTATCTCTTTTTTATGTCTCAATTATTATACTATATTAAAATTATTAACTAGAATTTTGAAGAATATACAATAAGGAAGTAATTAATATATAGATATCCAATTTAAGAATTAAACTTATTTCTGATTTCGGTTATTCACTACATAAGTCTAGATCTTGATTTGACAAAATAATCAGATAATATACAATTGTTTTATAAAAGTTTAAGGCTAGGATTTTATCCTAGCTTTTTATATTTACAAAATAGTCCAAAAGTGGTATTATAAAATCAAACGTTTGTTCGTATAATGAGGAGCTGAAAATGGAAAAAGAAGTTAATAAACAATCAGAAATATATGAATTTTTAAAAAAGTATACAGAAAATAAAGGATATCCACCTTCAGTAAGAGAAATTTGTCAAGCTGTATCTTTAGCTTCAACCTCAACTGTTCATGGTCATTTAAAAAGATTAGAGAAAAAGGGACTAATTAAAAGAGATCCATCTAAGCCAAGAGCTTTAGAGATAGCAGAGCTTTCAACACCACAAAGAGAAATGATTGAGATTCCTATCATAAGGGAAATAAAAGAAGGTTATCCACTATTTTCACGTGAAAATATAGAAGATACCTTTTCATTGCCATTAGATTTTATAAAGCATAATAAAGAACTTTTTATCTTGCGGGTATCAGATAAAAGTATGATTAATGTAGGAATTATAAATAATGATTTGGCTATTATAGAGCGTGTAGAAACTGCAAGTAATAGAGATATAATAGCAGCACTAATTGATGGTGAAACAACTATAAAAAGATTCTTTAAAGAAAATAATTATATTAGACTTCAATCTGAAAATGATACTATGGATTCTATCATATTAAGTGAGTGCAAAATATTAGGTAAGCTTGTTGGAATATTTAGATCATTTTAAGAAGTAGAAAAGCTGAGATTAAATTCTTGGCTTTATTTTTTTGTTCTAAATCTGAAATTTACAGTAAGTTCTATTTATACTTTTCACCTTAAAACAGGTATCAAAGTAATGCTTAATTTTAGTATGAATTTTATATTATATTATTTTAATAAAGTATTAAATTAATACATGAGTAAAATTGTTGAGTATTAATTTTATGACTAGGATATCTTCTATCTTGCTTAAAAATATATTTATTCTTATAACTATGTAAACAAAAGATTATAAAAAAGGGTAAATGATATATTATTAATGATCTTGATAAGTTAATATATTTATTTGAAGATTTATATAAATAAAATAGTTTAGAAGTTTAGAATTATTTTAATAAATTATATCCTTGTTTTTTAAAATAAGATATTAAGGAATTTCTGCAAGTACATTTTTCTGTACATGTACACATATCCATTAGTAAACATTGTTTTAAATTTATAAAAGCTTTGTCAAGGTTAGCTTTAGATTCTTTAGGAATTTGGTTGATAATAAAAATAGCAGCAGAAAGAATGATTATATTTTTTGAAATATAGATTATTGATGAAAGATCATATATATTAGCATTAGTAAAGAACACATACTTAAATTTATAAAAGAATGTTGCAGTTACAATACAATATAAAATTATGCAGAGTTTTGTAATAAATTCATAATGAATACATGAATTGTAAAAATTATCAATTCTAGATTTTACAAGTTCACTAAGATTTTTATAGAAATCTTCATTGCGGATGTTGTCATTCATTTAATATACCTCCAAATTAATAATCTAATTAATAAAGAATATTAAATTATTAGGTAGATTATGACTTGGAAAATAAAAATAGTGTTTTATAATATACATGTTGTAATATTATTTACTAATTGATTTACTTATACAGTACATAATTTAAGCATAGATTTAAATTTTTAAATTATGTATTTAAAGTGTTGTAAAAATAAAGATTAAGAAATTTATTAAAAGAATAAACAACTTGGTTAATATTGATTAATTGACAATTAATAGATTATAATAAACAAGAGAAATTTAGATTATTACTAAATTGTAATATATTGATAAACTAAAGTAAAGAAGGGAGAGTAATATGAATTTAAGCAAATTAAGTACTAGAAATAAAGGAATATTATTTATAATAATGTCTGCTTTTGGATTTGCAATGATGGCTGCATTTATAAAGTTATCAGGAGATTTGCCATCATTTCAAAAAACATTTTTTAGAAATATAGTAGCTGTTGTTATAGCATTTATTCTTATACTTAAGCATAAAGAAAGCTTTTTTGGTAGAAGGAAAAACCAAAAAACACTATTGCTTAGATCAACGTTTGGAACATTAGGAGTAATTTTTAATTATTATTCAATTGATAGATTAGTTTTATCAGATGCTAATATGCTTAATAAACTTAGTCCATTTTTTGTAATTATTTTTTCAGCTTTATTTCTGCGAGAAAAGATAAAAAATAAGCAGTTCATAGCAGTTATGATTGCATTTGTTGGAGCATTATTTATAATTAAGCCATCATTTACTTTTGAAGTGATACCAGCACTTGTAGGAACACTAGGAGGCATATGTGCAGCAGCAGCTTATACTTGTGTTAGAGCTTTAAGTGGAAAGGAAAAACCAAATACAATTGTATTTTATTTTTCTTTTTTTTCAAGTGTTGTTACATTTCCACTAATGATGTTCTCATATAAGCAGATGTCAACAATACAATTAACTTATTTAATTTTAGCAGGAGTATTTGCAAGTCTAGGGCAATTTGGAATAACATTAGCATATAAATATGCTCCAGCTAAAGAAATATCTATATTTGATTATACAAATATACTTTTTTCAGCAATAATTAGTTTATGTTTATTTGGAGTACTTCCAGATTACTTAAGTGTTATAGGGTATTTAATCATCTTTGGAGCATCTTTTTACATGTTTTTATTTAATAAGAAGCTGGATAAAGAAGAGTTTATAAAGATAAAAGAAATTGAAAGATAATATTTATTAATGAATGCAAGTTCTAATTATGAGGTTATTTTAAAGAGTTTTTAAAATAACCTCATTTTAATTTTTTATCAATTAGATTAGATAAGATAATTTAGTGAAAGCGAGAATTGTGAAGAACATAATTCAAGGAACAATAAAGGTATAAAAAAACAATATTAAAAAATATAAGAAAAAAACTTGACAAATATACCCCGATATCTTATTATGTAGTTGAGAATGATTTTCAAAATTAACTGAGGAAAATTAGGAGGTAGATAAAATGAAAATAGTTTATTGGTCAGGAACAGGAAATACAGAAAATATGGCTGAATTAATTGCAAAAGGAATTGCAGAAGGTGGTAAAGAAGCCAAAGCAATAAGTGTATCAGATGTAAATGTAGATGAATTACTAAAGGAAGAAGTTCTTGTTTTAGGATGTCCAGCAATGGGAGATGAAGTCCTAGAAGAAGGAGAATTCGAACCATTCATAGATGAAATTTCAACTAAGGTATCTGGTAAAAAAGTTGTACTATTTGGCTCATATGGTTGGGGAGATGGTCAATGGATGAGAGATTGGGAAGAAAGAATGCTTGGGTATGGATGCGTAATCCCAGAAGAATGTTTAATAGTCCAAAATGAACCAGATGAAAATCAATGCATAGAGTTTGGAAAGAAGATAGCTCTTTTATAAAATGAAAGTGGTGTGATGATATGAAGTATCTAGATTTTTATAATAAATTAGATTCAATGAAAAATAAAGAATATATAGAAAACTTTTTGGTTTACAATATGTCATTAGTTATAGCAGGAGTTAAACCAGCTGTAACCATAACAATTAAGAAGAATAATAAAAAGATTTATGATAATTGGAATAAATTCGGGAAAGATTTTATAGATAATATAAAATTAAAATCTATTGAATTAAGAGAAAGTGATGATTCTATAATATTAATGATTTATGATGAAGAGATTCTTAAAAAAGAAGTTTTAAGTAAAGACAATATGAAATTTTTAATTAATCTCGGATATTCATCTGAAGCTAAAATTGAAGATTATATAAATACATTAAAGTCTAGATATGAAAAATATCATTGCCCACATGAATTAGGATTATTCCTTGGAATACCTTTTGAAGATGTTAAAGATTTTATGGAATGTACTACTAAGAAATGTTTACTATGTGGATATTGGAAGGTATACAATAATAGTGGACAAGCAAAAATTATTTTTAATCAATACAATAAAGTTAAAGAATATACAATGAAGAGTATGCTTAAAGGAAATCTATCGCAAGACCTCGTTTTTAATATAAAAAAGTCCTTTAGTGCATAATTCAAATAATACAAATCTCTCTATTGAAAGCTCTAAATACAGTAATGCTCCAGTTCTTTATTTAGAGCACTAACAGATAATCATATAAAATATAGTTTTTGTTAGAATTTTAAATAGATGTATCTTGATTAGGCATAAATCTAAGATATGAGTAAACTTAATAAATGCTATTTAGTAAATTTTAATTATATGGATAGCTTTAAAATTAAATGCCATATACACTTTAATAATAATGAGTAATTAACCAAAGAATTTTTTAGTACCACACAACTAAAAAATTCTACTCGCTACACACACAAACGAATTATACATCATTAAATATAAATAAAAGTAGATACATTCTGTAAAATTAATATAAAACCCGTAAGGTTCCACACACGCCTTACGGGTTTAAATTTATATATAAATAACTGAAATTAGATAGGATTTTTACAAAAACTAATAACTGAAGTATAATTTATGTTATACAATATCTAAAGTGTGAAAGACTATAAGTAAATATACTTTTTAAAAAATTAGAATGTAAATTAGATATTATAATTAATTGGGGTTGAAATTTAAGAGAAAAAGGAAGTGAGAAAATAGTTATGTTATTTAATAAGTTGATTGAAATTGATAAAGTAAGTGATTCTATAGGAAATGTTAACTTTAGAGAAGCAGTAAGAGCTGTTATTATTAAGGATAATAAAATTTTAATGGTACATTCTAAAAATAGAGATTATAAATTTCCAGGTGGGGGAATTAAAAAAAACGAAGATCCAATAGAGGCTTTAAAGAGAGAAATTGAAGAAGAGACAGGTTATATTTGTACAAAAGTAAGCAATCAAATTGGAATCATAACTGAAAAAAGTAAAGATAAGTATGTAAATAATAGAATTTTTAAGATGATATCTTATTATTATTTTGCAGAAGTTTCAGATGTAAAAAAAGAGCAAAAATTAGATGCCTATGAAGCAATGTTAGAATTTAAACCAATATGGATTCCGCTTGAAGAAGCTATAAATAATAATGAAACAATAATAAATTCGGGAATGGAACCAATTGCAAATTGGATTAATAGAGAAACATATGCATTAAATAAAATTAATGCATATATAAATAAAAGAAATTATAATAAAAAGGTTTGAAGCTTTTTATTGGTAATTTAAATAGAAAGTGGCTGAAGAACATAAAACAAACAGGGGCTATCGCACTAAAAAATGCGATAGCCCCTGTTTAATAATAAATCACAACGCGTCTGCAATCTATTAAAAAATGAAGTTAATTCAAAGTATTTATCAAATAGCTATTTTTTCATGCACATATGATCTTGAACATGTTGCAAAGCTTCACCAAATCTTTGATAGTGGACAACTTCTCTTTCTCTTAACCACTTTAATACGTCTTTAATATCTTGTTCATCAGTTAAATTAATTAAATTCTCATAAGTTGCTCTAGCTTTTTGCTCAGCTGCCATGTCTTCATGTAAATCAGCAATTACATCGCCTTTAGCTTGAATATAAGTTGCAGTCCATGGATTACCAGTAGCATCTACATAAAATAAAGCTTTTCTATGATCTGCATAACTACCAGCAAGTCCAGCAGCTTCTATCTCTTTAACAGTTGCATTTTCCATAAGTTGATAAACCATAGTTGCAATCATTTCAACATGAGCCATTTCTTCTGTTCCAATATCAGTTAATAATCCTTTAGATTTGCCAGTTGGCATTGTATAACGCTGATTTAAATATCTAAGAGCAGCGCTTAATTCTCCATCAGGACCACCATATTGAGTTATTAAATATTTTGCCATTTTTAAATCTTTACATTTTAAATTTATTGGATATTCTAATGTTTTTACATAATGCCACATAAGTTCAAAACCCTCCTATTCATAATTTTCCCAAGGCCAAGGTTGATCAACCCAAGCTCGTGGATTTTCTACAAAAGATGAACCGAAATTTGTAAGTGGGCCATAATCTTTTTCATATTCATGAACTAGACTAGTTAATTTAGCAGATACTTTTTCGTAATCATCTTTGGCATTTTTAGAATCAGGAAAATTATCTAGGAATAAATTAAGTTCCACAGCACAAAACTGATAAGTTAATATTTTATCTAAAATTTCTCTTCCATACATAATAAATCACCTCTAATATTTTTTCTTTTTGCATTCCATATAAGGTTTATAAAGGTCTTCAAAAATAGTTCCTTTATTAAAACTTTCTTTACAGGAAAACAAGTTTTCATATTTTTGAGGCAATATATATGCTTTGGCATATTCTACACCATGTTCTTTACTATATTCTACGCCAGGTTTTTTAACATATTCTTTACCATATTCCATACCGTGCATTTGATCGTATTCTTTTTGTTTACACATACAGTCATCATGTCTGTACATAAATTTTCGTCCCTTCGTTTCTTACTTACTTAATAAATATCTTATGCAATTGATGAGTTGATGTGATAATTTGAATTAAAAAAATAAAATAAATAATTAGTAACTATTTACAAATTAAGCAGTATAATGTATTATAAATATATAGTATCAAATTGATATTATCTAAAAGATGTAAACTAATTTGAATTAATGTGTTGTACGGAAGTTAAAAAAATATATATAAGTTGCATTAAAGAGTATACATTGTATATTGGGTGTTTATATTCATGTAAGTTACTGTAATATAAGTTCATTATCGCAACTCATATAGTTAAAGGTTAGGGATGATTAGATGAAGAAAGAAATTTTATTAAAAGAAGAAAAAGAATTTTTAGATCAATATAATCCTAATGAGTACGAAAGACCTAGTGTGACAAATGATGTAATAATATTTACAACTAGTGATTTAAAAGAAGATAATTCTAGAAAAGTACCAAGGAAGGGAATGCAGGTTTTGTTAATAAAGAGAAATGAATTTCCTGAAAAATACAAATGGGCGATACCAGGTGGTTTTGTAAATCTTAATGAAAGTTTAGAAGAAGGTGCAATTAGAAAGTTAAAAGAAGAAACAGGCATAGATAATGTTTATATAGAACAGTTATATAGCTTTGGAGATATAAATAGAGATCCAAGAACAAGAGTTATAAGCATTGGGAATATGGCCTTAATTGCTAAAGAAAATATTAATTTTAATAAAAATATAAAGCCTAAAGAAACAAAATGGTTTTGGATAAATAAGAAATTAATAAACAGTGAAAGTTGTGAAGGACGTATTATAAATAAATATAATTTAAGTTTAAAAAGTGAAGATGAAGAAATTGAAATTAAATATGAAATATTAGAAATTACAGAAAAAAGTATATTAAGAAAACAAGAAAAAACTTATACGCTGTTGGAATCTAGTAATGATAAACTAGCTTTTGACCATTATAAAATAATAGATTACGCATTAGATAGAATTAGAAATAAAATTGAGTATACACCAATTGCTTTAAATTTGCTTCCTAGATTATTTACAGTAAAAGAACTTCAATATGTTTACGAAGCAATAATGGGAAGAGAAATATTAAATTTTAGAAGAAAGATGGATGACATGATTATAGAAACCGATGAAAAAATTGAAGGAAGGCCTTTTAGACCAGCTAAGATGTTTAAGTTCAATGAAGAGTTTGAACACAAATTTTAATATCAATAGTGTAAATTAGAGAAATTAATTAATTTGTAATAATTTTGAAATGGAGATAATAATAATGATTTATTTAAATGAAAAGAAAGTAAATGTGAAAAAATTTCCGAATGGTGAATCCTTAATAAATAGTGAAGATTTAAAAGTTAATGAAGAAACTAATATTATTAAATTAAAATTTGAAAGTGATGAGGATATTACACATTTAATATTTTTAAAAGGACATTTAGATGAATTAAATTGTGAATGTATCCTTGAAATTCTCTATATGCCTTATAGCAGGATGGATAGAACAGAAGGAAAAACAGTGTTTACTCTTAAATATTTATGTAAGTTAATTAATTCTATGAATTTTGATAAGGTATATATTTATGAGCCACATTCTGATGTATCCGTAGCCTTGTTAGATAGAGTTAGTATAATAAATACTTCTTCAAATATTGCTAAAAAGGTATTAGAGAAATTTCTTAGAGAAGAAAAATGTGAAGAACAAGTTTATTTGGTTTATCCAGATGCAGGTGCTGAAAAAAGATATAGCAAACAAATTGAGTATGATAAGGTATTAAGTGCAAGCAAAGAAAGAGATTTTAAAACAGGGTATATAAAGAAACTTGACATTAATGGAACCGTAGACAGTGAAAGTTTTAAGGCAATTATCGTAGATGACTTATGTTCAAAAGGTGGAACTTTTATATTGACTGCAGCTAAATTAAAAAAAATGGGAGCAAGTGAGATTTATTTGGTAGTAACTCATTGTGAAGAAACAATATTTAAAGGTGATATTTTAAAGACAGATTTAATCAAAAAAGTATATACAACAAACAGTATATTAAGTAGGAAGCATGAGAAGATTGAAATAACTAAGATTATATAAATAAAAAAACGCAAAGGTTTAAGGATAAAATGTGTTTATGTTATATAAAAAAATATAGACTATATACAGTATATATTGAGAAAACTTTAATAAAAAAACAGTATTAATTTAGTTTTAATAAATAATTTATTTTAAATGACATATTAAATGGAGGATAAAAATGAAAAAATTATTAGTAGTTGTTGATTATCAAAAGGATTTTGTAGATGGAGCGTTAGGATTTAAAAAGGCGGAAACTTTAGAAGAAGGAATTTATAATAAAGTAAAAAGTTATTTAAATAATGGGGATAAAGTTTTATTTACTTATGATACTCATTATGAGAATTATTTAGAAACTAGAGAAGGAAAAAGCTTACCAGTTCCTCATTGTATTATAAATACTGAAGGTCACAATTTATATGGGAAGTTAATGGAATTTAAGGATTCAAAAAATACATTTCATTATAATAAAGAATCTTTTGGTATAGCACCTAAGGATATAATTAGTTTATCTAAGGAAATTGGTGAAGATTTAGACGAAATAGAGTTAGTTGGTGTTGTAACAAATATATGCGTAATAAGTAATGTAGTAACATTTCAGTCACAGTATATAAACACAAATTTAATTGTTGATGGAACTCTTTGTGCAAGTTTTAATGAAAGCTTACATGAAAAAGCCTTAGATGTAATAGAATCATTAACTGTAAAAGTTATAAGATAGAACTAACAATTGAGGAAATTTCATAATTAAATTTTTTATAAATTAATATTGCAAGGAATGTATAGAGGTGAAGAAATGATAGATCCATTATTGTTAACTGATTTTTATAAAACAATACATCATAAGTGTTATGTAGAAGGTCTTACAAAACTTGTAAGCTATTGGACGCCTAGAATGTCTAGAAAAGAAAATATGAATAAAGTTGTTATGTTTGGATTACAATCTTTTATAAAAAAATATTTAATAGAATATTTTAATGAAAATTTCTTTAATGTTTCAAAGAAAGAAATTATTAAAGAGTATAAGAGAGTTATATGTAATACTATGGGTGATATTGCAGCAGATACTTTTCATATAGAAAAGCTGCATGATTTAGGATATCTTCCTATACAAATTAAAGCAGTTCAGGAGGGGACACGGGTTAATATAAAAACACCCATGATCGAGATTACCAATACTCATGATGATTTTGCTTGGCTTGTAAATTATTTAGAGACATTTATGAGTTGCAATATATGGCAGCCTATGGCAAGTGCAACAATTGCATATAGATACAGGGAGATCATGGAAAGATATTTTGATCTTACTGTAGAAAATGGTGATGTAACTAAATCATGTGGGGATTTTAGTATGAGAGGATTCAGTTCAATTGAAAGTGCACAAGTTAGTAGTGCAGGACATTTACTTTCATTTACTGGAACTGCAACAATCTCATCAATACTTTATTTAGAAAAGTATTATAACTGCAATATTGAAAATGAAGTTGTAGGTATTGGAACTCCATCAACAGAGCATAGTGTAATGTGTAGCTATGGAACTGATGAACTTAAAGCTTATAAAAGATTAATTAATGAAGTGTTTCCAAGTGGAATATTGAGTATAGTTTCAGATACTTATGATTATTGGAATATTATTACCAATATACTTCCAATATTAAAACAAGATATATTAAATCGAGATGGAAAGATAATAATAAGAGGAGACAGTGGAGATCCAATTAAGATAATATGTGGAGATAGTGGAGCACCTCAAAATAGTCCAGCTTATAAGGGAACAGTAGAGCTTTTGTGGGAGATTTTTGGTGGTCAAATTAATTCTAAGGGCTACAAAGTTTTAAATTCTCATATAGGAGCAATTTATGGAGACAGTATTACTGTAGAAAGGTGCGAGGAGATTTGCAATAAACTAATGCAAAAAGGATTTGCAGTAAGTAATTGCACATTTGGAATAGGTTCATACACGTATCAATATAATACTCGAGATACTTTTGGATTTGCATTAAAAGCTACTCATGCAATAATAAATGGAGAAGAAAAGTTTATATTTAAAGATCCTAAGACTGATATAGGAAAGTTTAAAAAATCTCAAAAAGGAATGTGCTATGTATATAAGAATGGCGATGACATTGTATATAAAGATGAACTCACTATCAAAGAAGCAGAAGAATATAAAGATAATTTATTAGAAATTGTATTTAAAGATGGAAAATTGATTAAAGATTATTCATTGAAAGAAATTAGAAATAAACTTTATGGGAAGTTTTAAATTTAAGGCACGTGAAAATAAATAATAAGTCCAATTTGATATGGATATTTTTCATCAGGAAAGAAGGCAAATCTACTTGTTATTTATTTGAATGTGCCTAATATAGCTGCAGATAATTTTTTGTACAGAGAAATTATCTGCAGTTTTTATAATTTAAGTCACATGAAAGAAAATAACAAGTCCAATCTATCATGAATATTTTTCATTATTGTTTTTATTAGTGATATATAGTTTATAAGATATTATGAAAAATACTTATATAAAATACTATATAACATATGATTAAAATGATAAAATATAGATAATAAATCATTAGGAGGAAATTAATGATTAATGATGCTAATTGTGAAAATAAAGGACTATATGAAATAAGAAAGGCCAAACTGGAAGACTTAGAATCAATAGTGAGGTTTAACTATAATTTAGCAAAGGAAACTGAAAATAAAGACTTAAATTTAGAAGTTTTAACTAAAGGTGTTAAAGCTATATTATCAGATAAAAGTAAAGGTCAGTATTATGTTTGCACAATAAATGATGAAGTTATAGGACAAATAATGCATACATATGAATGGAGCGATTGGAGAAATGGAATGTTTCTTTGGGTTCAAAGTGTATATGTAGATGCTAAGTATAGAAGAAAAGGCATATTTAAAAAATTATACAATTATGTGAAGCAGATTTGTGATGATGATATAAATATAGCTGGAATAAGACTATATGTAGAAAAAGAAAATTTAAATGCTAAAACCACATATAAATCATTAGGTATGTATGAATGTAATTATCATATGTATGAATATGAAGTAAATAGATAAAAAAATGTATAGAATTTTAAGTATGTGAATGCAAATAATAAGCAATAAGTGATGTAAATATAGAAAGGAAGTGAATTTTAGTAGGGAAGATTGATTTAGACACGTGAAAACAGGCTGGCAGATAGATTTGTTATTTATTTGATGTGTCTTAATCCCTAACTAAAAAAATTATGAAAAGTGAAAAAATATTAAAAGATGGACACATTCATTCACCATATTGTCCTCATGGAACTAATGATCCTTTTGAATTATACATTGAACAAGCGATAAGATGTGGATTAGATGAAATGAGTTTTACTGAACATATGCCATTTACAAGATATTTTACTGATGATAAAAAATTTTTAGATGAATGTTCTCCATCAAAGGAAATTATAGAAAAATATTTTCATGATTTAGGAAAATTAAAACCAAAATATAAAGATAAAATAAAGATAAATACGGGGTTAGAAGTAGATTTTATAGATGGATATGAGAATGAAACAAAAGATTTTTTAAATATTTATGGACCTAAATTAGAAGATAGTATATTATCAGTTCATTTTATAAAAGTAAATGATGAATATATAGCTATTGATTGGAGACCAGGATTTGAAGAGGCTTTGGAGAAACTTGGAACAGTTGAACGAATATATGATAAATATTACGAAACACTTTTAAAAGCTGTAAGAGCTGATTTAGGAGAATTTAAACCAAAACGTATAGGACATCCTAATTTGATTAGAATTTTTAATAAATTGTATCCTATAGAATATAAAAATAAAGAGCTTTTACAAGAGATTGTGAAGGAAATAAAAAATGGGGACTATGAAGTAGATGTTAATACTGCAGGTCTTAGAAAACCATATTGTAACGAAATTTATGTAAGTGATATTTTCAAAGAATTAATAGAAGAATATGGAGTTAAAAAAGTATACGGATCAGATTCACATACAGCAAGTGATGTTGGAAGAGATTTTGATAAAGAATAATCATTAAAGATTAAAAAAGGGTATTATTTTATAAATTGGGGAGATATTTATGGAATTAAAGCGAAATAATTTTATAAAGGAAATTACATCATTTATTTTTATTGAAGATAAGCCTGAAAAAGCAGATATTATTTTTGTTCCAGGAGGATTATGGCCAGAGCCAATGGAAAAGGCATCTGAGCTTTGGTTAAATGGATATGCACAGTATATTTTACCGTCAGGAAAATATACATTAAAAAATAATTGTTTCACAAAACCTGCAACAAAATCAGAAAAATATAATAAAAAGTATGATACGGAATATGAATTTATGAAAGATGTAGGATTATCTTATGGTGTTGATGAAAAGGCAATACTTAAGGAAGATAATGCAACATGGACAAAGGAAAATGCTTTTAATTCGCGAAAAGTTACGGATGAATTAGATTTAGAAATAAAAAAAGCAATTATTTGTTGCAAATCTTTTCATTCTAAACGTGCTCTTATGTTTTATAGTTTTGCATATCCTGAAACAAAGTTTATTATATGTCCAGTGGATATAGAAAATATAAATAAAGAAAATTGGTTTGAAACTGAAAACGGAATTGATAATGTAATGGGGGAATTATCACGTTGTGGAGGTCAGTTTAAAAAGGCCATACCGATATGGCGTAAGAAATAAGGCATATAAAAATGATTTGATATGAATTGGTTAAGCAGGCATGTCAAATCTATGATTTGATGATGGTCGCTTGCTTTGTGAGTAGTCAGTTAGCGTATGCGAGTAGAGCTTCCTATAATGAAAAATAGACCGGAAAATGAACTTGTTATTTTTTTCATGTGCGTAACATTTAATATGTATTAAATATGAATTAATTTAAGAATAGGCAAGGTGATTTATGAATAATAATTTAGGCGTTACTTCAAATAAAATGATATCCATCATACACAAAGCTATTAATGCAGTAGATAAAAGACTTTTGAATCATGGACAGCGTGTAGCATATATTATGTTAAATTTATTGAAAGCAGATGGTTCTTATAGTGAAGAAGAAATTTTGAAAATTTGCTTTGTATCAATTCTTCATGATATAGGAGCATACAAGGTTACTGAAAGGGACAAGCTTACAGCTGTAGATATAATAACTCCTTTTAATCATGCTATTTATGGAGCGTTGTTTATAAAATATTTTTCTCCACTTGGAGATTTATACAAGATAGTATTAACTCATCATTTCACGGTTAAATATTATAAAGATAGACATATGGAAATTGTATCTAAAGAGGGATTATTGTTAAACTTTGCCGATTATTTAGATAGGATATATTTAAATAAGCAAGTAATTGAAAAGCTACATGAAGAAAAACAAAAAAAACATTATCTAAAAGAACATATTAACTTATTTATAGAAGCTGATAAAAAATATCAATTTATAGAAAAATTGATAGATGGTACATATATAACTGAATTAGATAGATTCTTCGAAAAAAGATATTTTACTAGAGAAAAAGTTGTTGCATACAGTAAAATGTTAGCTTATTGCATTGATTTCAGAAGTGAAGCTACAGTAATTCATACTATAACAGTAGAAGCTATAAGTGAACAAATAGCTAAAATATATGGCTTGGATGATGAAAAAGTGGAATTAATTAAAGTGGCAGCAACTCTTCATGATATCGGTAAAATAGCAATTCCAGTAGAAATATTAGAAAAACCAGGAAAACTTACTCAAGAAGAATTTGAAATTATGAAAAGTCATGCAAAGATTGGATATGATATATTAAGTGGAGTAAATATAGATGATATAAGAGATATAGGGACGCTACATCATGAAAAGTTAGATGGAAATGGATATCCTTTTGGGCTCAAAGCAGAACAAATTTCTGTTGAAATGAGAATAGTAGCAATATCTGATATTGTTAGTGCATTAGTTGGAGTGAGAAGCTATAAAGAAGGTTTCAATAAGGAAAAAATAATAAAAATATTAAAAGAGATGTCAGATAATAATAAGATAGATTCAACAATAACACATTTATTTATACAAAATTATGATTATATAGTTGATGAAGCAAAGAAACAGTGTGCTGATTTAATGGATAAATATTTAAATATACAAAATGAATATAAAGAAACGTTAAAATATTTTAGTTAAATATTATTTGAATGTTATTAAATTATTATAAGAGTAGTCAATAACGACTACTCTTATAATATTATGGGTAAATTACATTTGGTTTTTTGTTGGTTCAGATATGTTTTTTAGAGCTTCTTCTGCATTGTCCTGTAAAGTAGGTTCTACTGAAATATCTCCTAAAGAAACTATACCAACAAGATTATCATTTTGAACGATAGGTAATCTTCTTATTTGCTCTTTACTCATTATTTGTGCAGCATCATGAATATTCATATCAGGGGTTCCAGTAACAGGATTTGAAGTCATGACATCGCTTATCTTTTGGTTATTTGCATTATTACCTCCTGCTACACATCTTAAGGCAATATCTCTGTCTGTAACTATTCCAACTAACTTCTCATTATTACATACAGGTACTGATCCTACATCAAACTGTTCCATAATTTGTGCAGCTCTTTCAATGGAATCTTGAGAATTTAAACTTACTACATCTTTTGACATTATATCTTTTATAACCATAATGTTCACCTCCTTAAATATATTTCCCTATGAATATGTTTTTTATTAATATTAAATATTAAATTTATTATGTAGAATTATATTTTCAAAAATAATATTACTTTAAATAACCGATAAAAGTAAAAATAAATAACAAATACAACGTTTACATGCACGAATACAATTCATAATTAATATATATTACTATAAGGAATTATATATTAAAAGGGGTAGATATTATGGTGTTAGTAGTTATTTTTCTTTGTGCTGTATTAATTGGTTTTAATATTATTTATAATACTGACGAGACTCAAGAAAAAGATGACACTATAGAATCAGAAGTAAAAAAGAAGGTAAAGAAACTGTAAAGTTTACTTTTAAAGAAGGGATATTAATTATCATTCGATGAAAAATGATTTAGGTATGAGTAAATGTTTATAATAAAAAATAAAATTTTTTTGGGATACGATAAATATGGAGCATTTAGGCTATCTATATAATTTAGATAGTCTTTTTTATTGTGCAAGAAATTATAGGATTTGTGAGCAATGAAAACATGGTCCTATAGAAATATTCAAATTTATTTTTTGCTTTTTGGAAATTTATATGAATTTAAAATAATCATTGTAAATGTATACAAGAAGGTGTATTATTTAGTTAATCGGTTAACCTATAATTGGAGGTGTAATATGAACAAAGTTTGTGTTTTGGGAAGCATAAATATGGATTTAGTTTTTCAAATTGAAAATATGCCTAAAGAGGGCGAAACTATATTATCAAAACAATTCGATAAAAATCCAGGGGGAAAGGGCGCTAATCAGGCAGTAGCGGCAAAAAGATCTGGAGCCAGTGTTTATATGATAGGTAAGATTGGAAATGATGATAATGGAAGAACTATGGTTGAAGGATTAGAAAATGACGGTATAAATACAAAGTATATTTCAATTGATCCGAATGAACCAACAGGAATGGCAATTATAATGGTTAATAGTCAAGGGAATAACTCCATAGTTGTTGAAGCTGGTGCTAACATGAATATAGATAATAATGATATCAAAAATGCAGATGAGGCAATTATTAATAGTGATATTATAATTTCTCAATTTGAAACTCCAGATCAATCTGCAATTGAAGCATTTAAAAGAGCTAAGGAGTTAAATAAGATAACTATATTAAATCCAGCACCAGCCAAAAAAATAGAAGATGAATTATTAAAATATACAGATATAATAGTTCCTAATGAAACAGAAGTTGAAGTAATTACTGGTGTAAAAGTTTTTGATTTAGAAAGTGCAAAAAACGCAGGTCAATTATTAATAGAAAAAGGTATTAAGTATGTAATTATAACTTTAGGCGAAAAAGGAGCAGCGCTTATTTCAAAGGATAGAGCAGAAATAGTACAAGCATTTAAAGTTAATGCAGTGGATACTACAGCAGCAGGTGATAGTTTTATTGGGGGAATAAGTTGTAAAATTGATGTTAATGAATTTTCATTTGAAAGTTTACTCAAATCAATCAGATTTGGGAATATGGTTTCATCATTAGCAGTTCAAAAAGAAGGAGCTCAAATTTCAATTCCATATTTAAATGATGTATTAGAAGTGTATAAGGATAAGGAGGAGTTAAAATGAAAAAAACAGCTTTATTAAATAGTGATTTATCATCAGTAATTTCAAAAATGGGACATACAGATTTATTAGCAATAGGGGACTGTGGATTACCAATACCAGAGTGTACTAAAAGAATAGATTTAGCATTAATAAAAAATATTCCGAGATTTATTGATACTTTAAAAGTTGTATTATTGGAACTTCAAATTGAAGAAGTTATTATAGCATCAGAACTAGAAAATGAAAATTTAAGTTTATATGAACAAATAAAAAAAGAAATAGAAAATGTTAAGATAACAGTGATTTCACATGAGGAATTGAAAGCTTTATTAAAAGATTGTAAAGCAGTTGTAAGAACAGGTGAACAAACTCCTTATGCAAATATAATTCTAAGATCAGGAGTTGTATTTTAAGGGGATAAATTAAGGGTGATATTTAATTTAATATAGATATTATAATTAGATTTTAGACTTATGTGATAGCTAACCGAAATAGAGGTCATGCATTTGTTTCGGTTACTGAAAATTTTAATAGATGCTTCTAAGACTGCAAGTTGTACCCGCAATGCTTGGTTCATAGACACGCTGTGAACAAGCATGCACGGAACAATATTGCAAAGGAAACTCGACTCACATTCGTTCGCTGAGTAAGTTCAATTAGCCAAATCATAGATTTGGAATTTCACTTAAGAAGCATAGCTATTAAAATTTTTAGAGGCAACACTACACAAATGCATGACCTCTATTTCTACTTTTGGATATATATTCAAAGCATAAGTGTGATTTATAAATTGGATATCTATAATTAGGATTTTAAATATAAAGTTATATTTTGAGTTTAAGGGGAGGAGATTAAATGGATACAAGAAAACCAATGCTAAAGATGGTTAATGTAAGTAAAAGTTTTCCTGGCGTTAAAGCCCTAGATAAAGTTAATATAACAGCTTATGGTGGAGAAGTTACAGCTCTTTTAGGTGAAAATGGAGCTGGAAAGTCTACATTGATGAAGATATTGAGTGGTGTATATCAAAAAGATGAAGGACAAATTTTTGTTCAAGGTGAAGAAGTGAAATTAAAGGGAATTAAAGATGCAGAGGAGCATGGAATAACAATAATTCATCAAGAGTTAAGCGTAATTCCTAATTTAACAATAGCTGAAAATATGTTTTTAGGAAATGAGAAGTATAGTAAGTTTTCTAGAAGAATTAATAAAAAGCTGCTAGTTGAAAGAAGCAGAATATTTTTAGAGCAAATTGGATCAAATTTAGATCCTAATATGCTAGTTCAAGATATTGATGTTGGGCAAAGACAAATGGTTGAAATAGCAAAAGCACTTACCAAAAATGCAGGAATTATAATAATGGATGAACCAACTACTGCACTTACAGAAGTCGAAACAAAGG
Organism: Clostridium saccharobutylicum DSM 13864; assembly: GCF_000473995.1. Taxonomy (NCBI): domain Bacteria; kingdom Bacillati; phylum Bacillota; class Clostridia; order Eubacteriales; family Clostridiaceae; genus Clostridium; species Clostridium saccharobutylicum. The sequence goes on from NC_022571.1 coordinate 1,778,537, forward strand.
AATTATTTAAAGTTATAAAAAATTTAGAGAAAAAAGGAATTGCAATTATTTATATATCTCATAGATTAGAAGAAATTTTTGAAATTTGTGAGAGAGTTGAAGTTATAAGGGACGGAAAATATGTAGGTGAAGCGCTTGTAAAAGATATTGATAATGATAAGCTAATTGCAATGATGGTAGGTAGAAAAATAGAAGACCAATTTCCTTATAGGAAAACTGAGATTGGTAAAGTCATACTCGATGTAAAGGATTTAAATTATAAAAATAAAGTTAAAAATGTTAATTTACAAGTTAGAGCAGGCGAAATGGTAGGAATAGCTGGTCTTATGGGATCAGGAAGAACAGAGATGGCAAAAACAATTTTTGGTGAATTTAAAAAAACATCAGGAAGTATATCAATAGAAGGAAAAACATTAGAGATAAACAATTCTAGAGATGCTATGAATAATGGAATTTGTTATGTTTCAGAGGATAGGAAAAGTGAAGGCTGCATACTTGGAATGTCAGTTGGTGACAATATGACTTTATGCAATCTAGATTCATATGAAAGAAAGAATAAATCCTTAGATAAGAAAAAAGAAGTAAATGATATTAATGAATATATTAGAAAGATTAATATAAAGACACCTAGCAAAGATCAATTAATTAAAAATTTAAGTGGAGGAAATCAGCAAAAGGTTGTTTTAGCTAAATGGTTAATGTTATCTCCAAAAGTTTTAATTATAGATGAACCAACAAGAGGAATAGATGTAGGTGCTAAGAAGGAAATTTATGAATTGCTTAATGAATTAAAATCTATGGGAAAAGCAATAATTATGATTTCATCAGATTTGCCAGAATTGCTTGGAACAACCGATAGAATTCTTGTAATGAATGAAGGAAAGATTTCAGGAGAAGTTTCTAGAGAAGAAGCAACTCAAGAAAAGATTATGAAACTTGCAGTAGGAGTTTAATTATAGTAAAAGCAAACTACTATTATACTCATTATTATTTTATTTCAAATTGTAAATAAGAATGTAGGGGGATTTCAAATGAACGAAAATGTAAAATCAAATTTAAAGAAATATAGATCACTTATAGGATTATTTTTGTTATGTGTGATAATAGCAATTGCAACTCCAAGATTTTTAACACTTTCAAATATAACTAATGTTTTAACACAAATTGCAGTAAATGCGATAATTGCAGTAGGAATGAGTTTTGTTATATTGACAGGGGGAATAGATTTATCAGTTGGATCGACAGTAGCATTAAGTGGTGCAGTAGCAGCTTCAGTAGTATTATCTACAGGAAGTATTCCACTTGCAATTATAGCAGCAATAATTGTAGGGGCAGTTATTGGTTTGATTAATGGTGTTTTAGTTTCTAAAGGAAAATTGCAAGCATTTATAGCAACCTTAGCAACAATGACAATATTCAGAGGTGAAACACTTGTATTTACACAAGGTAATCCAATTTCAAAATTACCAGAAAGTTTTATGGTTTTAGGAAATGGATCTTTAGGATTTTTACCAGTTCCAATTTTAATAACAATAATAGTTGCAGTAATAGCAATATATGCTTTGTCTCAAACAAAACTAGGAAGATATATATATGCAGTTGGAGGTAATGAAGATTCATCAAGGCTTTCAGGAATTAATACGAATAAAATAAAAACATTAGTATACATGGTAGCAGGGATTGCGTCAGCAATTGGAGGAATTATATTAACAAGTAGAATTGGATCAGCTTCACCTAACGCAGGAACAGGATATGAACTAGATGCAATAGCAGCAGTTGTTATTGGTGGTACAAGTCTTTCAGGTGGAGAAGGTAAAATATCAGGAACAATAATAGGTGCATTAATTATTGGTGTAATTAGCAATGGACTAAATTTAATGAATGTATCCCCTTTCTATCAATCAATTGTAAAGGGTTTAGTAATATTAATAGCTGTTCTATTAGATAAGAAACAAAAAAATAACTAGTCCATAGGAGGGATAAACATGAAAAGAAAGAGTTTAAAAGCTCTAGCATTATCTATGTTTTGTATATTAGTAATGTGTTTGTTTTCAGGATGTTCAAGTAGAAATGATAAAAAGACAATAGGATTAGTTTTATCTACTTTAGATAATCCATTCTTTGTTTCAATTAAAAATGGTGCAGAAACTAGGGCAAAGGAGTTAGGATATAATTTAATTGTTTTAAATTCTGAAAATGATCCAGCTAAAGAAAGATCTAATGTAGAGGATTTGATTCAAGTTGGTGTTGTTGCATTATTAATTAATCCAACAGATAGTGATGCTGTATCCTCATCAATAAAAGTTGCAAATCAAAAGAATGTTCCAGTAGTAACTTTGGATAGAAAAGCTAATGAAGGAAAGGTTGCAGCTCATATTGCATCAGATAATGTAGCAGGTGGAGCTTCAGCAGCGGAATTTGCATTAAGTAAATTAAAAGATAAGGATAAAATAAAAGTTGTAGAGTTACAAGGAACACCAGGTGCATCAGCAACAAGAGATAGAGGTAAAGGTTTTGACGAAGATATCACAAAAGACAGCAGGGTTGCTATAGTATCAAGTCAATCAGCAGATTTTGATAGAGAAAAAGGTCTTAAAGTTATGGAAAATATCATACAAGCGGTACCAGACTTTGATGTTGTATTTTCACAAAATGATGAGATGGCACTAGGAGCAGCAAAGGCATTAAAAACAGCTAAGAAAGATGTTGTAGTAATAGGATTTGATGGTAATCTAGATGCGGAAGATGCAATACTTGGAGGAACTATGACAGCAACAGTAGCTCAACAGCCAGAGGAAATCGGAGCTATTGGAGTTGATATATCAAAGAAAATAGATAATGGTGAAAAAATAGATAAAGATATAGCAGCTTCAACTAAAATTCTTACCAAAGATGATTTAAAGAACAATTAGGCACATGAAAATAAATGATAGAGCAGTATGTTTTTATATTTTGTGATATGTTGGGTTGTTAATTTCGCATAATAGCTTACTATGGACAAAACTTATCTCGCTGTCTGACACAAAATGCACGTCGAATCTTTGGAATATTATTTTCTTTAATGTCTATAAAGTAAGATAATAGCAGTATATGTTATAATATATTAAAGTATTTTTACAGTAATTAATGAAGAACAAATATAGAGGTGTAATAATGAGAAGTGTAACTATGAGTGATATTGCACAGGAAGCAAAGGTTTCCAAAACAACAGTATCTAAAGTTCTTAATAATAGAGAAATAAATGTTAGTGATTCCACAAGACAAAATATATTGAATATTGCTAAAAGACTTAATTATATTCCAAATGGAGTAGCAAGGAGTTTAACAACAAGAAGAACTAATACCATAGGAATAATACTACCTGATATTGAAAATCCTTTTTTTGCAGCTATGGCTAAAACAATTGAAGAAATGGCTGAGAACAGAGGATATAATGTTATTTTATGCAATTCATACAATAACGAAGAAAAGGAAGATAAATATATAAGACTCTTAATAAGTAAATTAGTTGATGGAGTAATTTATGGATCAGGTGGAAACAGCAAAGAAAGCTTAAATGTATTAAGAAGCAATAAAGTGCCTTTTGTTGTTGTTGATAGATATATAGATAGCACTTATAAATATAGTGGAGTATTTTCAAAAAACATTGAAGGTGTGAAAAGGGGCGTTAGATATCTTTATGATTTAAATCATAGAAACATTGCTTTTGTTGGTGGAAGCTGCAAAGTAAAATTAGCTAAAATGAGAAATGAAAGCTATGTAGAAATTAGTAAAGAATTAGGTGTATATAATAAAGATTTAATGGTAGAAGCTGACTTTTCAATTGAAGGTGGAATGAGAGCTACTGAAAATTTATTATCTATAACTAAAGATATTGATGCTATATTTTACAGCAGTGATGTAATGGCACTTGGTGGAATGAAATATTTAATACGACATGGATATAAAATTCCAGATGATATATCAGTATTAGGATTTGATAATATAAATATATCAGCTTTATTTGAACCAGAGCTTACAACTGTAGCACAACCTATATACGAAATAGGAAAAACTTCTTGTGAACTTCTAATAGATATAATTGAAAAGAATTGCGAAGATAGAATAATTGAATTAGATACTAATCTAATTCAAAGAAACAGTGTTAAAATGAAAACAGAATAATAAATAAATTGCAACTTGAAGTTATGTGATGACTAACCGAAATAAGGGTAATTCTTTTGTTCCATTGCTAGATAATCTTACTGTGGATTTCTATCAGCAGAAGTTGTACCCATTCCAGCATGCTCCTTAAGCAAGTTAAGGACATGCTAAAATGGAACAACTTCTACTGAAGAAATACCTACAGCCATATTATCAATGCAATGCTACACAAAAGAATTACCCTTATTTCTAGTATTGAATATGTATCAAACTATAAAATTTATTTATTAGATAAATATTTTTACGAATTTATTGAATGTTTAAGTAGGAATTTTCACTAGAAACCAAAAATATTTTTATTTAGAAGTACTATTAAACATCACAATTTATTTTTTAATGATTATTTCAAAAAAGTATTTCATTTCTAGTATAGATACCATTTTAGCATGTTACCATTATTCAGTGTGGCAGAGTAAAGTGGAACAACTTCTGTTGAAGAAATGCCTATAGCCAGATTATCAATGTAATGCTACACAAAAGAATTTCCATTATTTCGAGTATTGAATATGTTTCAAACTATAAAATTTATTTATTAGATAAGTATTTTTACGAATTTATTGAATGTTTAAGTAGGAATTTTCTCTAGAAACCAGAAATGTTTTTATTTAGAAGTACTATTGAACTTCACAATTTATTTTTTTATGATTGTTTCAAAAAATGTATTTGATTTTTTTAATGTTGAATAGAGTATATATTAATTCACTATTAAAAAGGCAATGAATATAATATATGGTATTTAAAATTATTTGGAGGCATTTTGAATGGAAAATAATTATAATAATTACGGTGATTATTATGATCAAAATCAAAAACAAGCATATGAAAGAAAAAGCCATAATCATGAATTTCAATCAATGACAGATTATGAAAAAGATAATGAAGGAATGGAACATACGCATCATATTGCTGGTATAACTGGTCCTTCAATTAGATATGAGCAATCTCATATTCATAGGGTGCGTGCATATGTAGATACATCAGGTGATCATTATCATGAAATAAGTGACACTACTGGTCCAGCTCTTTATTTAAATGATAAGAAACATGTTCATTTAATAAGGGGAACAACAAGCTATGATGATGGACATACTCATGATTATTATTTTATTACTCTAGTAGAAGATCCAGCTAATATACCAGAAGAGAGTAAGTATTAAAGAAGTTTTTAGGGGATGGCTCTTTTGGAAATGATTAAAAGGATATTGAATTCTAAGTATTAGTTTTTTATTTGTATATAGATTTAGAAGAATAAGTTAAGGGCAATAAACATTAATTGAAAATGTTTGTTGTCTTTTTTTGAGTAATTTATAGGAGTGGTTTTCTATATTAATCTGTGTTATTTTTTAGTAAAGATATATTATCAAATAAAATCATTTAATGGTATAATGAGGGAAATAATGAAGAAATGTGATATGATTGGAATAGATTATTTATGGAGATGATTGTAATAATCATTATGTCTATAATCGGCAGTTTGAATTGATAGTTTTCAATGATTAGAATAGAAATATTTTATTATATATATAATTATTTAGAAAACAAAAAGCAGGAATATGGGGAAGATAATGTAAATCATTTTATTGATCTATATGATAATATAACAAATAGTAGATTAAAAATTATTTTTGCTAAAATGCATTTTGAAATAAATTCTTTATTTAAGTATCTGAATCAAAGATTAGGGACATCTCATTATACGGCTGCTGAAAGTAGAGAACTTATTAAATGGATTGATGAAATATATGAAATTCAAAGTAATTTAAAAAGAACAGATTTAGAATTTTCTATAAATTCATATTACCAGGATATTTTTACGAAGTGTAATGAGTTTTTATGCGAATCAGGAGGAAGTCCAATACCATCAGAGTTTAAGAAAGTAACATTAATTTTGATAGAACCAATTTTTATAATTCCAAATACGACTAAAGTTATAACAGGAAAAGTCACAGCTTTGTATCCAATCACATTAATAGGCAAAGGATCATATGGACAAGTGTTTAAATATAAAGATGATTATTATAATAAATACTTCGTTATTAAGCGTGCAAGTAGCAATTTAACTGAAAAAGAGTATCAAAGATTTAAGATAGAATACGAGGAAATGAAAAAGCTTAATTCACCGTATGTAGTTGAGGTATATAGATTTGATGATGATAAACGTGAATATATAATGGAATACGTTGATGAGACATTATATAAATATGTAAGCACAAATAATAACAAGTTAACTAAAGGTGAACGAAAAAATATTGTTTTGCAAATATTGAAGGCATTTGAATATATTCACAATCAAAACTTATTACATAGAGATATCAGTTTAACAAATATTTTAATAAAGAAGTATGAGAATTTAAATGTAGTTAAAATATCAGATTTTGGACTAGTCAAAACACAAAATAGCAATCTAACAAGTATTAATACGGAATTAAAGGGATCATTAAATGATCCGGATTTGGATGTTTACGGATTTAAAAATTATGGTGCAACTCATGAAACCTATGCATTAACAAGAGTAATATATTTTGTTATGACAGGAAGAGTAAAGGCTGAAAAATTTAATAATATGGCTATGAAAGAATTTGTATTAAAAGGCCTTGATAAAGATTTAAATAATAGATATCAGAGTATTTATGAATTAAAGGTAGCATTCATGAAGCTATAAGAATAATATTTGGAAATGTATTTATTTATATGTTATATGTACCTAAAAAGTGTAGATATTCTAATAATAGAAGGAGAGAGAAAATGATAAAATTTTCATTTATTAATGTAAAAGATATTTCAAAAATTTATAAAGAAAAATATAGCAGTAATAATTTTTTAGGAGAAGAGACTAGAGTTACGACTGAAGAGTATGTTGCTGTTTCATATTATGATAGCATAATTAATGATTTAATTAGTACGGGAATAATTACAAAGTATAAGTATAAGGGTTGCTTAGAAAGGATTGCTAATGAAGCATATGAGGTTGTAATTCGAGACAACTTGTATAACATGTTTTTTACAGTTGATTCATTCGAACATTGTAATCAATTAACAGTAACAATTGATTATAATGAAATGTATAATCTAGAAAATAATTTAGAAAAATTAAAATTTGGACTAAAAAGTCTATTAATAAAAGATTGGAATAGATGCATTTGGTTAATAGATGAGCAATCTGAAGCACTTGCATCTCAATTATACAATAAAATATATTTTGTTGAAAACTTGATTAGGGAACTTGTTAATAATGTTTTGATAAAAGTATTAGGAGTAGATTGGATTCATATGCCAGAATTTCATAAAGTGAATAAACAATATAAATTAAGATCTTTAGATTTTAAAAGAACAGTAGATAATTTTAAAAATGTTGATGATTCATTAATATCAATAACTACAGATACTTTATTTGAGATAATGAAAACTATAATCTATGACCAGAATGTAGAGTTAAATGAACTAATACAAAAGAAAAGTGATATTAAGCTAAAATTATTTGATAATGATAAAAATGGATCTGTTCTACAGATTTTGAGGGAGTTATATAATAAAAAGTATAATCTTTGGGAAGATTTTTTTAAAAATCTTTTTCCTAGTGATGTTGAGACTATAATTACTGATTTCATAAAAAATAGAAATCATATAGCACATAATAAATTAGTAGATTTTTATGCAAGCAAAAAAATTGAGGACAATATAACAAGAATGCGTGAAATTATAGAAAGTGCGATAACTAAAACTAATGATATTGAAATGTCAAAGGAATATTTAGAGACGTTAGGAACTATTGATGAACAGGAAAGAGATGAAAATGAATTTATTTTATCATTAAAGAAATCAGATACAGGGGTTGATATAAGAACAGAAAAGGAAATATTTGAATACTTAGGAGATGTATTAGAAAAATTTTATTCAATTATACATGATAAATTTTACTTTAGTGCAGAGGTACTATTAACTGAGTTTATAAATATAAAAGTACAAGATAAAGAAGTTGAAGTATTTAAAATTTGTAATAATGTCAATAAAGAAGATACACTTTGTGTTTATGGAAAGATTGATATAACAGAAGGAGAAGGTGAAACAAGCAAATTGCTTATAAATATTAAATGTAAAGATAATATTTTTATGAAAGCTGAAATTGAATATACAAATGGAGAAGTTATCTATGATGCAGAACAATCTTGTTATATGCCAGAAAGGGATTCTATGATTAACATTGAAGTGTTAGATGATTTGAGTGCAAATTTAATTGAGTATGTTGAAAATGAAATGAATACTTTAAAAAAAGAGATTGATGATTCAAGATATTCAATTTTAAAAGATGGCGGAAACTTACCAGTTGCGGATTTGGCTTGTTGGAATTGTGGTTGCGAATATATTAGTATAGATGACGATGTATATCCATATGGAAAATGCATTAACTGTGGTGAGGATAATAATTTAAAAGAGTGCGGTATATGTGGAGAGTTATATAATGAAAGTGAAGATGGTGATGATTTTTTCTGCGGTTATTGTAAGCAGAAGATAGACGAAGATTAATATCATACAATATAGAATTACATATAATGTGAATGGGGAATATTGATTTATAAATATGGGGAGCAATATATGACATATTGTGCAGCATGGAAAAAAGAAGGTAAAGTATTTTTAATTTCAGATACTGCGATATCTAATGAAAAGAAGGAATCTGAATATGATATTGGTTCATTTGGAGAGCGCTTTGGCATTTATGATAATCATTCAGTAAAAGAATCAAAAATAAAAATAGTAAAAGTTAATGACAAAATAGCAATTGCTTTTTCTGGAATTGTAAAGAATGCTAAAGAAGCAATCAACTCTTTTTCAATCAATATTGAATTTAATAGTATAGAAAAATCATTAAAAAAATTGGAAGAATCAAATGAAAATAGTGATTTTGAACTTATTATTATTAGCTGTGAAGAGAAAAATTGCATATACCATTTTAATGGACTAAAAGTAAAAGAAATTAATGATTTTGTTGACATCGGCTCAGGAAAAGATAAGGAATATTTTTCAAAAAACATAAGTTATTATATAAACAGTCCAAATAAGTTAATTGAACTAAATAGGGACGATTTATCACTGAGAAGAAATTATGATTTTGATGCAAAAGAACATTTAGTAGATGTGTTAGCATATATACAAACTTTATCATTGAGTGATAATCTAATAGAAAATGGAGCGGATGGGTTATTTTTTGGATTATATATTGAAAATGAAATTAAGTGGTGTAGAGATTTATTATATTTATGATGATAGTCTTAGTAGTTTTAGAACTGTGTCAATTAATGAAAGATTAGCATGGTGTTTTCATACTCTGATTATAATAGAATCTTTAGGTGTTATTCTAATGATATAAGCGAATATGGAGAGATTGTAGAAAATAAATACTTACAAAAAAGCATATATAAATCATTGGTAGAAAGTTTCTCAGACTATGTCATATTATATAATAAGTCCAGCAGCAGTATAATTGTAAACAAAATTAATAAATGGCCATATAATACTTTTTTAAAAATATGGCTGAAAAGAAACGAAGATAATACTAAATACGCATTTGCATTTTCATATTACTATGAAATATTGAAAGAGTTTATTGATGACATAAATGAAGATGTAAAATTATACAATATTATATGTACAAAGGAACATTTTAGTCCAACAGAAGATTACGTAGGATAATTTACTATAGATGATGTTGATGATATAGAAGTAGAATATGATTGTGATTTAAGAGCTTTAGATGTTGAATATAATGGGATTGATGAATTTATATATATGATGGATAACAATATTTATGAGCAACATAATATTGTTATTATAGATTATAGATATTTATTTGATACAATACTTGAAAAATACAATGAGTATAACTTTGCACAAATAAATCTTAAAAATTTGAATCTTGAATCATTAATAACTACCTGCTTTAGCAATATAGCTTCAAGTAATTTTGAAAAGTATGGTTTTTATATTATTAAAGATAAAAATGATCCTTGTATTATAAATGATTTTTCTATATATGACTGGATTTGTAGTTATAATAATTGCAAAATTCATGAAACACTAAATAGTAAATCAAAAGATGCGTTAAGTAAATTTACTTTTGAAGCAATTAAAAAATATTACTTTGATGAAAGATACTTTGGAATAGATAAACTAATTATCTGTTGTGATAACATAGACATTAACGAGGTATTAAGTTATGTACCTAAAAAAATGTAGAATCGGAAAATTCAGACATTTTTTTAATAAGGAATTTCAATTATGATACTAATATAGATGGAAGGTTTAAATATTGGTACTTAACTACGTAATTCCATATATGATGGGGTATAATTATGATCAAATTAGATGGTTAGAAGCAGGATATGATCATAATAGTGAAGAGTATAATTAATTGATATAGTTGGAAAGAAACTAAATATATTATCATAATTATTATGGCTTAATATAAATCAACTCCATATTATGCACATTCTCATTAGGCTAATAATACGAAGCTGGGATTGGGGACGGCAAATAAAAATTGTTCTTTAATAATTGGACAGTACGATATTTGTAAAATATGCTAGGATTAACTGAAAGATAAATTGTAATTTATCGAGTTGTTAATTTATTATTAAATTATGAAGAAAATATAACCAATGAAGTGTATAAATTTGAATTTGAGAGGATGTTTTTATGAACAATACTAATATGCCTATATATATTTATCTTGACCAAAACAAATGGATAGAATTAGCAAAAGGAATAAAAAATAAGGAAAGCAAGTATGAAACTTTATACAAAGAGATGAAGTGTAATGTAGAATCTAATATTTGGGCGTTCCCACTATCAATTATTCATATTGCCGAAAGTATGAAAAGGAAAGACGAAGAATCAAGAAAAAACTTATTAAACTTAATGTACTCTTTATCAAAGGGCTGTTCAATATCTGATTATACAACTGCAAATATTATAGAATTTAATTACTGGGTTAGTAATGGCATGGTTGACTACAAACAGATACAGAATAAAATAATTTCCAATGATTTAGTTAAAATCATTGGGCTGTCAACTACTGACGCTATTGTTAAAATTAATGGAGATACAGATATTTCAAATGAAAAAATCAAGTTTGTTAAAGACTTTATAGTTAAACATTCTTGTGACAAAGAAATATTCGAATGTATTTGTGGACAATGTTCTCCTTTGAATGAAGATGAAGATTTTTATTATAATTGTTTTGAGATAGCACGTAAGAGTTTTATGATTTGGAAGGAACAAATAAAGAAATTAGATGAATATAAAGAAAAACATGTATATCCTGCATACTTAATTAAAACTTTCTTTGAGGAATATGGAAAAATAATTAGTGGATTATCTCCAGCAGATAAACATAAAATTAAATTGATTTTTGATTGTAATACTCAAAATAAAGAAAAAACCATTAAATTGTTGGAATCATTGCCAGGATTTAATATACACAATAGATTAGTATATGAATTGTTCTCTAATCAGTGCAAAAAAGTACACAAACACGATTTTTTTGATTTAGCTTTTTTGCGTGTAGCTGTTCCATATTGTGATATTGTGATTGGAGAAAATTACTGGATTGATAGAATACAATACTACAAATTAGATCAACAATATAAAACAGTAACAACAACAAAATTACTTGAATTGGGGAATTTATGAAATAAATTAGACTAACACTTATATTTAAAATGGTTTTATTTTACAATGTAAAAATTTTGTTAATAAATTGTTTGATATTAAAGGTAAATAACAACAAATTCCAATTTCGTAGAGTAAGTTATAAGTGTTATCAATTGCTATTGATACGATGAACTATCATAAATAGAATACAAATTTCTATTATTCATATAACTAGGAAAATGATTTAACCATAAAAAGCATACTGAAAAGCAATTAAACTTGAAAATAGTGAAATAAAAGAAGAATATTTATTTGCATTATATTAAACTTATAAATAATGTAAGAATGATAAGATAGATAGGTGAAATTAATGACAGATATTTTTTGTGCTATAGATCATATTCTATTATATGCTGATTATAGTGATCCACAAGTGCACAAGCATTGGGCAAAGCATATATTTATTAGTTTAAATGGAAAAATGAATTGTATTATAGAAGGTCAAAAGGTGGAATGTGAAGGCATAATGCTTTCATCAAATGTATTTCATACTATTGAAAGTAAGGGAACAGTCTTAGTATATTTATTTGATGAAACTACAGATGTAGCAAAAAAAATTGAGGAAACGTATTTGAAAAAATCTAAATATAAAGTTATCAATTTAAGTAAAGTACAGAAAATTAAAAAAATCTGGAATGAAAGCATGTTAAACTTAAATGAACTCAAGAATATAAAAGATATTTATCTAAAAACACATAAAAAAATCTTAGAAATAATTAAATTAGATGTTACAAGATTGTATATTGATGATGATAGAATTAAAGAAGCATTGTTATCACTTTGGAATAGAAAAGAAATTAATGAAGGTGTAATAGAAGAATTAGCTGAAATGGTATTTTTATCGCAAAGTAGATTTTCTCATTTATTTAAAGAACAAACGAGTATACCACTTAATAGCTTTTTAGTAATGATGAAAATTGTAAAAGCATATCAATATATACTAGAAGGAAAGAGTATCACAGAAGCATCAATACAAGCAGGATTTAATAGCTCTTCGCATTTTGCAACAACCAACAAGCGTCTGCTTGGAATTAGTGCGAATGAAATAAAAAAATGCGCAAGGATAATGCAAATATAATTAGGCACATGAAAGAAAATAACAAGTCCAAAATGCCCTGATTATTTTGATTCAGGCAAAGAAGTGGATTTGTCTCATAGTGGGCTATTAGAGGAATTTGCTGATGAGCAGAGAACCCAAATCTATGATTTGGTGTGAATCGCTTACTCAGTGAGCGTATGTGAGTCGAGTTTCCTTTGATGCAAAATAGGCTTGGCAGATGGATTTGTTATTTTTTTGAATGTGCCTTAGCGTTTATTTAGAAGTTTTATTTTTATAACATTATTATAATAAAGGCATAGTCAAATGCAGTAGATGACTATGTCTTTTTATATTGGAAACAGTGAAAAAAGTATACTTGCTTATTATGCTTTTTTGCATGTTTTATGTTAGGAGAGAAGATAAAATGAAGAAAGTTAAAATTACCTTTAAAAAGGGCTTATTTAAATTAAATAAGCAACCTAATATTAATTATCAATTAAATCGTATAATAATGTGGAATGATGGTGATGTTGAAGATATTGAGAGCATTGCTAGTAAAATTAATGATAGTGAAACATGGAAGGGAGAGCTTATTAGAATAGGCAATATGGCAAAAAATGAAGGAAGAATAAAAGAAGCTATTGCTTATTATAGAATGAGTGAATTTTTTATGTATGACGGAGATGAGGATAAGGTTAAGTATTATAAATTGGCAACAGATATATTTTATGATTATTATAAGGATTATTTTGAAGATGGAACTGTAAAACGATATGAAGTCCCATATGATAATGTAAATCTTCCAGTATTATATGCAAAAGCAGTAGGTGAGAGGAAGGATATTATTTTGCTTCATGGAGGAAATGATTCATACATGGAAGAGTTATTTTTTCCAATGCTTTATTTTTCAGAGCATGGTTTTGATGTATATCTTTTTGAAGGGCCTGGACAAGGTAGCGTCATGAGAATTCAAGGAAAACATTTTAATTATCAATGGGAAAAGCCTGTCACAGTTATATTGGATTATTTTAAATTAGATAATGTCACAATTATAGGAGCATCCCTTGGCGGAATGTTAGCGCCAAGAGCTGCTGCTTATGAAAAGAGAATTAAAAGAGTTATTGCATGGTCAGTCTTTCCAAGCTTTTATTCTGTTTTATTAGGTATGATTCCACCATCATTTAAAATAGCAATAAAAATTTTAATTAAGCTTCATTTATCATTTATATTAAATTTTGCTTTTAGAAAGAAAGCTAAAAAAGATTTTACAATAGATTGGGGAATCAAACATGGAATGTATGCTTATAATGCAAAATCACCTTATGAGTATGTAATAAAACTTAAGAAATTTCAAATGATAAATGTTGGACATTTAATAGATCAAGATGTATTAGTAATTGGGGCAAATAAAGATCACTTTATTGATTATAAATTGTTTAAGGAGGAATTAGATGCTTTAAATAATGTACATTCTCTTACATTTCGTCTTTTTACAGATAAGGAATGTGCTTCAAATCATTGTAATATGGGAAATACAAAGTTAGTACTTGATACTATGATTAATTGGATTAAATTAATTAAATTATAGCATATATGGGTACTGGGACAATTTCTTTAAAGAAAGTTATATGTAATTTGACAGAAGCATTTGAGAAAACTAATTTTCAAATATATATTTCAACAGAGCAAGTAAGACAGTATAACAACTACAATTGGACACATACAATCTAATATTATAAGTGAGAGCTACTTATATTATCGTAAGTATCGCTAAATTACAATTTAAGATTGAACAATATAAATAGTAATTTATCTGTATGTTAATCAGCGTATTAATTTTAATGGAATAGGGGGAAAAACAATATTACTTGCAAGAGCATCTTAGCTTGAACAAGAGGCTTTTATAGGAAACCAAGCAGGAGGAAGAGTTTTTCTTTTCTTAGAAACTGATGATTTTTGGCGTGATTATAATGAAATGAGAAAAATATAAATATTAATAAAAATAAAAGCTTGATAATTAAAAGAAATGCTGTTATAATAAATATTGTAATAAAAAAGGTTTTTTATAGATAGTATGCATTTCTCCTTTTAGAGAATTATATGGATCGATATTAATCTTTAATTTAAAAGGAGGAATTAAATATGGAAGATAAGACTTTAGTATGTAAAGACTGTGGAAATGAATTTGTTTTCACAACTGGAGAACAAGAATTCTACAAAGAAAAAGGATTTGATAATGAACCAGTAAGATGTCCTGATTGTAGAAGAGCTAGAAAACAACAAAATAATAGAAGATAGTTATGGTTATTTTAAGAGTTATAAGATTTTTCTTATAACTCTTTTTTAGCATATAATCTGAAAATATTAAAGCATATAAAAAATAGATGATAAAATAAACAATGGTATAAAGAATATCTTGTAACTGTAAATTAAATAATACAGTGTTAATATAGGATTATAGAATAATGGTGATTATTACTTGTAAATTAGATTGGGTGAGGTGTGGCAAATGAGTGATAAAATAGTAATTCAAGCTATGAAAGAGTCAGATATAGAGCAAGTACTAAATTTATGGAATGATATTTTTGGTACAACATTATTTTTAGAAAGTTCTGTTACAAAAAGTGATTTAATAACATATTTGAAGAAAAATCCAGATGCTAGTTCTGTAGCGTGTACAGATGATGGGAAAGTAATAGGGGCTCTATTATGCGGAAGCGATGGCGTTAGAGGATATATATATCATATTGCTATATATAATGAATATAGAGTTAATGAAATTGAAAAAAGGATGTTGGATCGTTCTTTATTAAAATTAAAAGAAGTTGGAATTAAAACAGGTTTCATATTTACGAAAAGCAACAATCATGAAATGGATGCAAATTTCAATTCTATAGGGTGGGTTGTAATTCCTAACGAACTTAATTTAGGTAATTAATTTATTTTGATGGAGGATTTAAGGATAAAATTAAGAAGTAAATTGGAATATGTTGTGTTTATAATGGTAATTTGATGCAACTAGATAAAAGATACTTAAATACTAAATAAGGTTTAGGATAATTAACGGTGAAATGTATACATGGACAACCAAAATAAATAGAATATGATTAAATATTAAAACATAAGCCAATGATATTAAAAGTGTCATTGGTTTATGTTATAATTTTTTTGAGTTAATGATGTGTATTAAGTGAAGAACTTATAGTTATTATAGGAAAGGATATAGTCAAGCAAATTTATTTAATAAAGTTAGGTTATGAGATATATTTTAAAATCATATCTTATTTTTTATAAAGAATATAACTGAAAAAGAGGTATAAATTATGATAAAACCAATTGTAAAAGATATATTGTTTTTAGGACAAAAATCAGAAGAGGCAACTAAAAATGATATAGTAGTAATTGATGATTTAATAGATACATTAAGAGCAAACCTAGAGCATTGTGTTGGATTGGCTGGTAATATGATTGGAGTAAAAAAACGTATATTGGTATTTGCTGTAGGCAACCTTATTGTGCCTATGATAAATCCAGTTATATTAAAGAAGGAAAAGCTTTATGAAACAGAAGAGAGTTGTTTATCTTTAATTGGCTTTAGAAAAACAAAGAGATATGAAATGATAGAGGTGGAGTATCTTGATAGAAATTTTAAGAAGCAAAAGCAAGTGTTTAATGGATTTACAGCACAAATAATTCAGCATGAAATGGATCATTTTGAAGGTATAATAATCTAATTGAATAATTAAAACAGTATTTATCAGTAAAGGGAGTTAATGTACATGAATATAAGAAATGCAACCATTGAAGATTTACAAGCGATTACTGCTGTTGAATCAAGATGCTTTCCAGCAGCAGAAGCTGCTTCAGAAAGTGATTTTAAAAAGAGATTAACTGTATATCCTAATCATTTCTGGCTTTTAGAGGATGAGGGAAAACTAGTTGGTTTTGTAAATGGAATGGTGACAAATGAATCAATATTAAGTGATGAGATGTTTAAAGATGCTAATTTACATAACGAAAATGGTGAGTGGCAAATGATTTTCGGTGTAAACACTATACCTGAATATCGTAGAAAAGGTTGTGCAGAAAAAATAATCAATAAAGTAATTTATGATGCCAAAAAGCAAGGACGCAAGGGATTAGTGCTTACTTGCAAAGAAAAACTGTTGCATTATTATGCGAAATTTGGCTTTAAAAATGAAGGTGTTTCAGAATCAACACACGGAGGAGTAGTTTGGTATGATATGCGCTTGACTTTTTAATGTGATAGACATTAAGTAGATATAACTATAAATATTTGTTTGATTCTTAGTTGTAGCCAAATAACTCACTAATAGCCAAGAAGTAGAAAATACTAATGAATATGTTTCAATCCCACCAAAGAAATGAGGTTTTTAGGTGAATAAGAATGTATATGATGGTTTATGGATGAAACTTTTAAAAAGCAAGGCGATTTCTCTTGATAATGAAAATATAGCTTTATTGCAGAATATTTTTAAGCCAAAGTTGTTAAAAAAGACACATTCTTTTTACAAGAAGGTGAAAAATCTACTGAAATAGGGCTTGTTGTTAATGGGGTTTTTCGTTCTTATTATATTGATAAAACAGGTAATGACATAACAAAATACTTTTATGAGGAGGGTGGAGTATTATTTTCTTATTTGGCACATCTATGTAAAAATGAATCTATGTATTATATACAAGCATTAGAAGATAGTGAAATTTTTGTAGCTAAGATTTCTGACTTTGAGAAAATAGTTGAAGGAAATTATCAATTACTTTTATTTTATAAAAAAATGATTGATAATGTTCTTGTTATAAAAGAAGAACATGCAAGTAGTTTTAAATTATTAGATAGCACGGAACGCTATAAGCAATTTATTAATTCATATCCAGAGTTGGAAAAGCGTCTTAAGCAATGTCATATTGCTTCATATTTAGGAATAACCCCTGTATCACTTAGCAGAATAAGAAAAAAATCCAATATTAACAAATGATAATGCAATCAACCTCTAAGTGACTTATTATTTAGATAAGTTTTATGAATGGAGGATGATTTATAATGAAAAATGAAACAGTTATTTTAATTACAGGATGTTCTACAGGGATTGGACGAGAACTATGTAAGATTTTATCTGATAGAGGATATATAGTAGTTGCAACAGCTAGAAATGTGGAAAACTTGAAAGATTTGCCTGTATCATTAAAGTTGTCGTTAGATGTTACTAAAAAAGAATCTATTTCGCATGCAATAAATGAAGTTATATCGAGATTTCAAAGAATTGATATCCTGGTAAATAATGCAGGTTACTCAATTAGAGGAGCTTTGGAAGAGATTAATGTAGAGAGTGCAAAAAATATGTTTGATGTGAATGTGTTTGGCATAATTAATATGATTCAAGATGTTGTTCCTATAATGCGTAAGAAAGGAGCTGGTAAGATTATAAATATCGGCTCGATTTCTGGAAAATTTGTTCGAGCGATTAATGGAGCATATTGTGCATCGAAATTTGCAGTTGAATAATTAAGTGATACATTACGTTTAGAATTACATAAATGTAATATTCAAACAACCGTTATTGAACCTGGACCAATAAAAACTAATTTTTTAAAAACTATGGCTGCGAACTCAAATGATCTTATGAGCAATTCAAATTCGTATTATTCAAGATTTTATGAATTTGATTCTAGATATAGAAAAAAGCAAAATTTAACAAGTTCTAAAGAAGCAGCAGAAACAATTGCTAATATAATTTTGAAAAAAAGGCTTAATGCTCGTTATAAAGTTGCGGTTCCATTCACGTATAACATAGTTGCACATTTACCAGATTTTCTAAGAGAATATATTATGAAAAAACGTAAATAGATATAAATTATTCATATCCTATGAAGTTATAACGCAATACATAATCATCTATATAAAACACCCCTAATGCTGCAATGAATATAAAAACATTAGGGGTGTTAAGGCACATTCAAATAAATAACAAGTCAATCTGCCAGCATGTTTTTTATCATGTTGCTTGGGTAAATTGGACCTGTTATTTATTTTGATATGATTAAATTTCCTGTCATGGTATAGAAGTACTAAGTGTTTATATTAAGAAAAAACTAACCTTGATTTACGCTGCTAACTTTATTATTACCTTTATTTCTATTATTTTTATTTTCATTTTGGTCAACATTACTCTTATTATTTTTATTCTTGTTATATTGAGAAGCACCCATTTAATTATCACCACCTTACTTTAGGCACAATCAAATAAATAACAAGTCCATTTGTTAGTCTATTTTCTATCAGAGGAAGCTCGACTTGCATTCGCTCACTGAGTAAGCGATTCACACCAAATCATAGATTTGGGTTCCCTGCTCATCGGCAAAATACCATAATAGGCCTGCTATGATGGCACTTTGTCTCCTTGCCTGATAAAAAAATATCCATGGCAAATTGGACTTGTTATTTATTTTCATGTGCCTTATTTTTTATTATTCACGGAAAAAGTTTATGTTATTCATAATAGTACAATAAATAAAAAATATAATTTCAGGCACATTTTGATTGTGCAATTAGTTATAGATACAGATTATAAAAATAAATTCAAATTTTGAAGTATATCTAAACTAGAAAGGAGCTATCTTCTTTTTCGGAGTGTTAAATTGATAATTGTGCTGTAGATATTTCTTCATTAGAAGTTATAACATTTTTGCTTGTCCTCCAGCTTGTCTGAGGAACATGCAGGAATGGAACAACTTCTGTTGTTAGAAATTCATAGTCTTTTTCGCTAGTAACCGAAACAAAACAGCAACATTTCTTTGGGTTAGTCACTACACAACTTTAAATTTCAACGTACTAACTGTATTTTTTACTATTAATTTCATAGTATTATAATTTACATAGTGAAGAAAATAGTAGTGGCATATAATAAGGCACAATCAAAAAAATAATAAGCCCATCTGCCAGCCTATTTTCCATAGAGGAAGCTCGACTCGCATACGCTCACTGAGTAAGCGATTCACACCAAATCATAGATTTGGGCTCTCTGCTCATCGGTAAAATGATATAATAGGCCCGCTATGATGGTATTTTACTCCCTTGTCTAATGAAAAATAGTCATGGCAGTTTTGGAGTTATTATCTATTTTCATGTGCATAATAAAATCTTAATTTAGGAGGTAAAAATGCTATGAGTGAAAAAAAGGATTGTTCTTGTGCAAGTCAACAAGAAAAAGAAAAGAAAGCAAATAACTGTGGGGTTAAACATAGTAAAAAGACACATAAAAAAGATTAATATTAAGGCACAATCAAAAAATAACAAGTACATTTGCCTAAAAACATGAATCATTAATATTTTAGCCTGAAGTAGAAATTATATTAAAAATAAATTTTTACTCCAGGCTTTTTATGATTATTGTGAAATTAATGATAAAATAAACTATAATTTAGATTATCTATTGTGGCATATATTGTTAATGAATTGTTGTGACTTAGTATGTAAAATGTGAATAATTAGGATTTTAATTCATAAATATGTTATGCTATCATATGAGCGTCGTATATATAAATAAACTATAGATTAAATTTAAAATTTGAAATATATTTAGGCACATGAAAATAAATAATGAGTTTGGATATTTTTCATCAGGCAAGGAGACGAATTACCTTCATAGTTGACCTATTAGGAGAATTTGTCTATGTAGAATGATGAGACTAGGTCATTTAATAGACTTATTATTTTTTTATGTGCCTTAAACACTAGAAATAAGCGATACTATCTAGCAATCGAGCAAAATAGTATCACTTCTTTCGGTAAATTACATGCATAAGTTAGAGTTGAATTATCATTAAAGAGATTGGAGTTAATTATGAAAGTTAATGTTTTTTTACCTAAATATATGGAGGAGTTTAAATGTGTAAGCTCAAGCTGCACTGATACTTGTTGTGCAGGATGGGATATAAATATAGATGAAGATACATATAACAAGTACATTAATAGTACTGGAGAAATGAAAAAATTATTAGATGGAAAGTTTTTAGAAAATAAAGATGAACATGATTTCTTTAATCATGGGTTTATGATACTAAAAGATGAAAACAGATGTCCGTTTTTAAATTCAAATATGCTTTGTGATATACATGGAGGAGTTGGAGAAGAGAACCTATGCATAACTTGCAAGAGTTATCCTAGAGTTTTTAATATTGTAGATAATGTATATGAAAAAAGTGGATTGCCTTCTTGTGAGGAAATATGTATTAGAGCATTTTTAAATAAGGAGAAAATGGAATTTGTTGAGCGTGAATGTGAACTTGATGAAAAAAATACTGAAATAAGAAGAATTATAGATAGTGAGGCTTTTGAAGGAACAGACAGTCTTCTTCAATATTTCTGGGATATAAGAGTGATTTCAATAAATATCATTCAAGATAGAAACTATACTATAGAAGAGAGACTTAACATCCTTAGAAGTTTCTATGAACAAATTGAAAGTGCACATAAATCTAATGACTTTGACTGTATAGAAGAACTTTTAGAGGAATTCAATGATGGATTAGTAGACTATGATACTTTAAAAGGGTCAGCATTTAAGGAAAATGATGAATTTTATATGAGTATTGTAGAAGACAAACTTGTGAAAAATATAAGAAGTTTAAGATTACAAGCATGTGTAAATGAATATAAACAAGGAATTTTAAATCAAATTGATTTATGTGATCATATAGAAAAATCTAAGTATTTCAGCCAATTAGAATGTTATTCTTATGTTTTTGAAAATTATTTAGTAAATCAAATTTTTAAGGACTTAATTCCTTTTAATAAAGGAGAAAGTTTTATAAAAAGTATTAATGTACTTATTAATAGCTATAGGATAATAAAAGCATATATAATAGGAATTGCAATTAACTCTGAAGAAGAAATAACAGAAATGTACATTATAAGAGTTATTCAATCTTTAAGTAAAGACATAGAGCATAATAAAGTTTTTAATGAGTTGCTAGAAAAATAAATATTATTAAGTAGTCAGTTATTTCATAATTTGTGTATAAAATAGGCTGTATCGAATTTTGGTTAACTATGGCATAAGTATGATTAATAGTTTGGATATCTACATATAAACAAACTATTAATTAGATTCATAATTAAAAATATATTCTAAACTGTATTAGAAAGAAATGGTGTCCTTTTGTTGAGCGTTACATTGATAAAATGATTGTAGGATTTCTTCATCAAAAATTATCTTATTCTTGAATGTACTTAACTTGCTTAAGAAGCATGCAGGAATAGAAACAACTTTTGATATTAGAAATCCACAATCATTTTATCTAATAACCGAAATAAAAAGAACACCATTTCTTTTTGTAAGTTACCACAGAATTTTAAATTTAAGTTATTTATCCATAAGTTAAACTATTTCTTTGAATATTATTGAATAAGAATAAATTATTAAAACTTATCTAACAATATATACTATAGGATTTATAGTTAAAAATGACGTAAATCACGTGAAAATAAATAACAAGTGCAATACAACTGGAATTGTTATTTATTTGAATGCGTTTTGAGATTATAAATATTGTTTTATATAAATTATTTAAGATAAGGAGATGTTATTTATTGATATTCGTAATGTTCAACGTGAAGAAATAGAAAATATTTATGGTAAGATAAGTCCTTTTGAATTTAAAGATAAATTGATTAAACTTGCAGAAGGTCAGAGGGTAAAGAGTGCTCATACATTACTAGACGCAGGAAGGGGGAATCCAAATTGGACTGCAGCAACACCAAGAGAAGCTTTTTTTGCCTTTGGTATTTTTGCGGTAGAGGAAACAAGGAGAACGTGGAATGATGGTGATTTAGCTGGTATGCCAAGAAAAGATGGTATTGCAGAAAGGCTCTATGATTATTTAGAAAGTCATAAAGAGATGCCAGGAGTAACACTTATAAAAGATATAATTGATTATGGAATTAAACGTGAAGGTTTTGATCCTGACAAGTGGGTATTTGAACTTACTGATGCGATTATTGGAGATAATTATCCTGTACCTGATAGGATGCTTACTCATATTGAAAGAATTGTCCATGAATATCTTGTTCAAGAATTATGTTATAACAAGCCACCGGTAGGTAGATTTAATATTTTTGCTGTTGAAGGAGCTACAGCAGCAATGTGTTATGTATTTGATAGTTTAATAGCTAATGAATTATTAGCAAGAGGGGATAAAATAGCACTAATGGTTCCTGTTTTTACCCCTTATCTTGAAATACCACATCTACCTCGTTATAACTTTGAGGTTGTACATATTAATGCAGCAGAGTTAACAGAAGATGGAACACATACTTGGCAATATCCTGAAAGTGAGATTAACAAGCTTAAGGATTCAAGTATAAAAGCATTGTTTGTTGTTAATCCTAGTAATCCTCCTTCTGTTGCAATGAAGCCTGAATGCGTTCAAAAATTAGTGGATATAGTACAAAATGATAACCCTGATTTAATGATTATTTCAGATGATGTATATAGTACTTTTGTAAATAATTTTCGATCACTTATGGCTGATTTGCCTTATAACACAATAGGAGTTTATTCATTTTCAAAATATTTTGGAGTAACTGGCTGGCGTTTAGGAACAATTGTGCTTTATGAAAAAAATGTTTTTGATAAATTATTAAAAGAACTACAAGAAGATAAAAAAGTTGAGTTGAGGCAGCGTTATGGAGCACTTTCTACTAGTCCTGATGAAATATCATTCATAGATAGAATAGTAGCAGATAGTCGACAAGTTGCGTTAAATCATACTGCAGGATTATCAACACCTCAGCAGGTTCAAATGGCTTTCTTTTGTGCTTTTGCTTTGCTTGATAAGGAAAATAAATATAAGAATCAAACAAAGGAAATTTGTAGACGAAGACAAAAGCTTTTATTTGATGGGTTAGGTTTAGATCTAAGAAAAGATCCATATGATGCCGCATATTATACAGAATTTGATTTGCTAGAATGGGCTACTTGTTATTATGGAAAAGAATTTGGTGAGTATTTACAAAAACAATATAAACCTGTAGATATTTTATATAGATTAGCAGAGGAATCTTCTATTGTATTGTTAAGTGGCGGTGGATTCCAAGGACCTGAATGGTCTATTAGAATATCTTTAGCAAATCTAAAGGATGATGCTTATTCAAAAATTGGAGAAGCGCTTCACAAAATATTAGAAGAATATGTTGAGTCGTGGAAACAATTAAATTAATAATAAAGATTGTATAATACATATAGAAAGAATTTAGTTTATTACATTTAATTGTTTATGTTGAATGTAATGAAAATACTTAAAGTAAATTTAGAGTTGAGTTTCAATTTTTAGACAAGGAAATTTTTCATTTTTACTATTAATTTCATGGTATTATAATTGTTTTATTGAATAAAATACTAGTGTGATATTATAATTAAATTCTTTCTTTTAAATATGAATAGCTGTTATGAGAAAAAACAGTATTGATTTTATGCAAGAAAATCAGAAAAGGAAAGAAAATAATTATGTCATTAATTAAAAAGATATATAAAAAGATTGATATTAAGATTAATTTATATGCCTAAAAGAAAAATTAATCTCTATATTTTAATGGATTTTTGTAGCTGTAAGTATATTTTGGGTAATCTAATTAATTATGGTAATATATACATGTATACTTTAGATGAAATATAGTGTATAATACAATAAATTTATGAATGTTTAAAATAACATTTATGATGTATTATATTAAGAATTATCTTACAAATTTTTTTAATAATTTAATCATTCATAAATTTAAAATTTTAAAGGATTAAATAAATATAATAAAAAAAGGTTGCTATTTAAAATAAAAGCTGTTATAATAAACCTTGTAATAAAGAAGGTTTTTATATAGAGATGTGCATTTCTCCTTTTAGAGAATTATATTGATCGATATTAATCTTTGATTTTAGAAGGAGGAATTTTAATATGGAAGATAAGACTTTAGTATGTAAAGATTGTGGAAAAGAATTTGTTTTCACAACTGGAGAACAAGAATTCTACAAAGAAAAAGGATTCGATAACGAACCTGTAAGATGTCCAGATTGTAGAAGAGCTAGAAAACAACAAAATAACAGAAGATAGTTTTGGTTGTTTTAAGAGTTATAAGGTTTTCTTATAACTCTTTTTTATTCTTTACGAAATTATAATGAATTGAAATTTGTGGATGATTTTTGAAGTGTCAGAAACACATAGTCTGCGAAGCAGATTTTCTTGATTATATTATTTAAGAATACAAAGAGTGTAAAATAGGTGATAGAAATGATAGATATTTAAAACACTTTATTTTTATAAAAGTTTTAATAAGGTGTGGGTTCCTAAGTAGTTAATCCCTGAAAGCTGCTTTCCAAAGCAATAATAATTAATATATTATTATTAACATTACAATACAGATATTCGTTTGTTTATATTTAGAAAGCATTATTTAGGCAAATAAAAATTTCGATTAAATGCTGATAAAAATTAGAGTTTGTAAATATTTTAACCTAAAGTAGAAATTTATTTAAAATATATTTCTATTTTAGGTTTTTATATTAGATACATGAAAGAAAATAACAAGTCCAAAATGTCATGATGAAAAATAGGTTTGACAGATGGAATTGTTATTTTTTTGTTTGTACCTAATTTACTATTATTATAAAATTAATGGTAAAATAAAGTATGGATAATTAAAAATAGAAAATATATTATGTACAAAATAAATAAAATTGATCAGTGTACAAGCGGTTTAACAGTAACTAAAGCTAAAAAAGAATGGGGATGTCTTATGGAAAATAGGAAAATATTAATTGAAAATTCACATAAGAGAAGTGAAGGTTATGGAATTGAGAAAAAATCAAATTATTCAAAGAAAATTCTTTTGGGGGAAGAACTAGAGAAAATATTAATTATAAACAAAGAATTGATAGAAGTATCTGAAATATATATTGATATGGTTTTTTCTGCAGTAATGGATGATGACTTTATTATGGTGTTAACAGATAATAATGGATGCATTTTATACATGAAAGAAACAGAGTGTAGTAATGATAAGTTAGACTGTATAAATATTAAAGTTGGAGCTTACATGGATGAGAGAAATATAGGAACCAATGCTATGGGAACTGCAATTAATGAAGATAAATGTGTTCAAATAACAGCTAGCGAACATTATATTGAAGGGTTTAAGGGATTAACTTGTTCAGCAGCACCTATTCATAATACTGGTGGAGATATTATAGGAACGTTAAATTTAACTTGTAGAAGTAGTATGAAACATCCACATACACTTGGACTGGTAGTCTTTGGGGTTAAGGCAATTGAAAATGAATTGGATAAGAAAAAGATAAATGATATATTAACACAAACTTATAACTATATGGAGAGTGTTATAGAAAATTTAGATAAGGGTATTATAATTGTTGATAAGGAAGGGAAAATAGTTAATATTAATAAGTTTGGAGCAGAAATATTTAATAAGGATAAAGATGCTTTATTAAAAGAACATATAAATTATATTCTTCCTAATTTAGAAAATATATTACCTAAATTAGATGAAAATAAAAGCACTATTATTAAAGAAGTCAAACTTAAACATACAAGTACATATAAGACTAAATTAGTTTTTAAGGGAATTAAACATAAAGAAAAAACAATTGGAATGGTTGTAACAATGAGTAATGAAAAAGAAGAAGTAGATGTGAAAGATACAACAGGTGCTTTTTTGACATTTAATGATATCATAGGTGAAAGTGCTGCAATTATTAATGTTATAACCAATTGTAAGATTATTTCTAATAGCCCTTCCACGGTACTAATTCAAGGGGAAAGTGGAACGGGAAAAGAAGTTTTAGCACAAGCTATGCATAATTACAGCTTAAGAAGAAGAAACAAATTTGTAGCAATAAATTGCGGAGCAATACCAGATAATATGATTGAAAGTGAATTATTTGGATATGAAGATGGGACTTTTACTGGGGGGAAAAAAGGTGGAAAGCCAGGAAAGTTTGAAATTGCAAATGGTGGAACTTTGTTTTTAGATGAAATTGGAGAAATGCCACTGGATATGCAGGTTAACTTATTAAGAGTACTTCAAGAAGGCAGAGTAACAAGGCTTGGAGGCAGTAAAGAAATTAATGTAGATGTGAGGGTGATTGCAGCTACGAATAAGAACTTAAAAAAAGAAATTAAAAAGGGAAACTTTAGAGAAGATTTATATTATAGATTATGTGTAATTCCAATAACATTGCCGCCATTAAGGGAAAGAAAAGGTGATTTAGAAAATCTTATAGAATATTTTTTGAGAGTGAAATCTTTTAAGTTAAATAAACATATGCTGGAGATTAAAGAAGATTTGTATAATAGTTTATTATCGTATAGTTGGCCAGGAAATATAAGACAGTTAGAAAATTATATAGAAAATATAGTTAATTTAGATGGAAATTTATCATTTGATTTATGGGAAGAAGAGGATGACAAAAAAAATCAAGTGATAATTGAAGAAATTATAGGAAATATCAGTGATAAAAGTGAAGAAGTTAACAAAGATAATTTCAATTTACAAGAATTGGAGATGAAAACTATTGAAGAAGCTATAAAATATTATAATAATAATATGACAAAAGTAGCTAAAGCACTAGGAATTAGCAGAAATACATTATATTTAAAAATAAAAAAATATCAAATAGAAATGTACTAAAATAGGACAGTGTCCTAAAATAGGACGTGTATTTTATAATAAGTGTCTTGTTTTAGTACATTGTTTTGTTTTATAAGAAAAAAACATTTATCAAAAAGTGGCTTAAATAGAAAGATTGATAAAACAATAACAACTTGGCACGGAAATTGCTATATAATATATTTGTTAAAAAATAAACAGAACACGACTAGATTTTTAGGAGGAATTATTTATGGCACGTTTTACGTTACCAAGAGATCTATATCATGGAGAAGGAGCATTAGAAGCACTTAAAACTTTAAAAGGTAAGAGAGCTTTCGTAGTAGTTGGCGGTGGGTCAATGAAAAGATTTGGTTTTCTTAAGCAAGTTGAAGATTATTTAAAAGAAGCAGGAATGGAAGTAGAATTGTTTGAAGGTGTAGAGCCAGATCCATCAGTAGAAACAGTAATGAAGGGTGCAGAGGCAATGAGAAACTTCAACCCAGATTGGATAGTTGCAATGGGTGGAGGATCACCAATAGATGCTGCAAAAGCAATGTGGATATTCTATGAATACCCAGATTTCACTTTTGAACAAGCAGTTGTTCCATTTGGATTACCAGATCTTAGACAAAAGGCTAAATTTGTAGCTATTCCATCAACAAGTGGTACTGCTACAGAAGTTACAGCTTTCTCAGTAATAACAAATTATACAGAAAAAATAAAATATCCATTAGCTGATTTTAATATAACTCCAGATATAGCTATAGTTGATCCAGCATTAGCTCAAACTATGCCAGCTAAATTAGTTGCACATACTGGAATGGACGCATTAACTCATGCAATAGAAGCGTATACTGCGTCATTAAGATCAAACTTTTCAGATCCATTAGCTCTTAAAGCAATTGAAATGGTACAAGAAAGTTTAGTTAAATCATATGAAGGTGATAAAGAAGCTAGAGACTTAATGCACGAAGCTCAATGTTTAGCAGGAATGTCATTCTCAAATGCTTTACTTGGAATAGTTCATTCAATGGCTCATAAAGTAGGAGCTGTATTCCATATACCTCACGGATGTGCTAATGCAATATTTTTACCATATGTAATTGAATATAATAGAGTAAAATGTGAAGACAGATATGCTGATATAGCTAGAACATTAAAATTAGAAGGAAACACAGATGCAGAATTAACTGATTCTTTAATTGAAGTAATCAATAAATTCAATGATCAATTAAATATTCCTCACTCAATGAAAGAATATGGAGTTGACGAAGCTGAATTTAAGGCAGAAGTTTCATTTATTGCTAAGAATGCAGTTTTAGATGCATGTACAGGATCAAGTCCTAGAGAAATAGATGATGCTACAATGGAAAAATTATTAGAATGCACATACTATGGAACTAAGGTTAACTTCTAAATAAAAAGTAATTGACTTAATATATATTAGTATTTATAATATTGTTCAATACACACTAGCTCTCGCTTTAGAGAGCTTTTGTTAGTAAAATGACAATTAGGTATAATGTGTAAAAAATGAAAAATAAAAGTAATTTAAAATACAAAAAATTAATATGAAAAATACAGGAGGTACTAAGGATGTACAAAATAGTTAGTAAAAGAGAACTTACAGGTAATATATTCTTAATGGATATAGAAGCACCAAGAGTTGCAAAATCTGCAAAACCAGGTCAATTTATAATAATAAAGAATGATGAAAAAGGTGAAAGAATACCTTTAACAATAGCAGATTATGATAAAGAAAGAGGAACAGTAACTATAGTATTCCAAACAGTTGGAGCTGGAACTCAACAATTAGCTACTTTTAATGAAGGAGATTATGTTTGTGATTTTGTTGGACCATTAGGACAACCAAGTGAATTTGTTCTTGAAAATGTAGAAGACTTAAAGAAACAAAACATAATTTTCATAGCTGGTGGAGTAGGTGCAGCACCAGTATATCCACAGGTTAAATGGATGCATGAAAATGGAATTCAATGTGATGTTATAGTAGGTAGCAGAAACAAAGAATTATTAATATTAGAAGAAGAAATGAAAGCTGTAGCAGGAAACCTTTATGTTGCTACTGATGATGGATCATATGGATTTAATGGTAGAGTTACTGATTGTTTAACTGACTTAGTTAAAAATCAAGGTAGAAAATATGATCATGCAGTTGTAATTGGACCTATGATCATGATGAAGTTTATGGCTATGTTAACTAAAGAATTAGAAATCCCAACTACAGTAAGCTTAAATCCAATAATGGTTGATGGTACAGGTATGTGTGGTGCTTGTAGAGTAACTGTTGGTAACGAAGTTAAGTTTGCATGTGTTGATGGACCAGAATTTGATGGACATTTAGTTGATTTTGACGAATCAATGAGAAGACAAACAATGTACAAATCAGAAGAAGGAAGAGCACAATTAAAATTAGAAGAAGGTAACACTCATAACCACGGTGGTTGTGGATGCAAGGGGGACAAGTAGTAATGAATATGCAAGATAGAATGAAAAGAACACCTGTTACTGAACAAGCTCCAGAAGTAAGAGCTAAAAACTTTAAAGAAGTTTGTTTAGGATATGACGAACAAAATGCTGTAAAAGAAGCTAATAGATGTTTAAATTGTAAGAATCCTAAGTGTGTTGAAGGATGTCCAGTATCAATTAACATTCCAGGATTTATTAGCAAAGCTAAAGAAGGAGATTTTGAAGGTGCTGCTAAAGAAATAGCAAAATATAGTGCATTACCAGCAGTTTGTGGTAGAGTATGTCCACAAGAAAGCCAATGTGAAGGTAATTGTGTACTTGGAATAAAAGGTGAAGCAGTAGCTATAGGTAAATTAGAAAAATTTACAGCTGACTGGGCAAGAAAGAATAATGTAGATTTAGCAGCAACTGATTCAGCAAATGGCAAGAAAGTAGCTGTTATAGGAAGTGGTCCAGCAGGATTAACTTGTGCAGGAGATTTAGCTAAAAAAGGTTATGATGTAACTATATTTGAAGCTTTACATGAAGCAGGCGGAGTTTTAGTTTACGGAATACCTGAATTCAGATTACCTAAAGAAGATGTTGTTAAAGCTGAAATTGAAAACATAAAGAAATTAGGCGTAAAAATCGAAACTAACGTTATTATAGGAAGAACAATAACTATAGATGAATTAATAGAAGATGAAAAATTTGATGCTGTATTTATAGGATCAGGAGCAGGTCTTCCAAAATTCATGGGAATTGAAGGAGAAAATGCAAACGGAGTATTCTCAGCTAACGAATTCTTAACAAGAGTAAACTTAATGAAAGCATTTAAAGATGATTATCATACACCAGTTAAAGCAGGAAAGAAAGTTGCTATAGTTGGTGGAGGTAACGTAGCTATGGATGCTGCAAGAACTGCATTAAGACTTGGAGCAGAAGCTCATATAGTTTACAGAAGAGGTCAAGATGAATTACCAGCAAGAGCTGAAGAAGTACATCACGCTAAAGAAGAAGGCGTAATATTTGACGTTTTAACAAATCCAACAGAAATCTTAACAGATGAAAATGGATGGGTTAAGGGAATGAAGTGCGTTAAAATGGAACTTGGAGAACCAGATGCTTCAGGTAGAAGAAAGCCTATGGTTAAAGAAAATTCAGAATTTGTTCTAGATGTTGATACAGTAATAATGTCACTTGGTACATCACCAAACCCATTAATATCTTCAACAACTGAAGGCTTAGAAGTTAATAAGTGGAAATGCTTAGTTGCAGATGAAAATGGATTAACTACTAAAGAAGGCGTTTATGCTGGTGGAGATGCAGTTACAGGAGCTGCTACTGTTATCCTAGCAATGGGAGCAGGAAAGAAAGCTGCTAGCGCTATAGATGAATATTTAAATAATAAATAAGAAATAAAAATAAAGAGCACTCTTTTGTGACATTTCACAAAAGAGTGCTCTTTATTTTTTTATAAAACTGTCTTAACTTATGAAGCTGAAAATGTACCTAAATATTTTATCAATCGCAAGATTTTTGCCCAAAATTAAGAACATATAGGTTTCCTCATTGAGAATTTAATATATTACAAACAGAGAAATATGTATCTAATTTCGGCTGGGATTAACATAAGTTCTATTCTTATTGCGACCGCTATAGTACAGATAGATTGTTAACTATAAACAAAATATAAGTTGACGATATAAAAACGTTGGACTATCCTTATATGTGAATATTATGGTTAGGAGGAATAATTATGAAAAGTACGAGAAGCTTAATTTTGGTATCCATGTTTGCAGCATTAACAGCAATTGGAGCTTTTATAAAAATACCAATTCCATTTGTACCATTTACTCTTCAATATCTGTTTTGTGCATTATCGGGTATGATTTTGGGATCAAAATTAGGAGCATTATCACAAATAGTTTATGTGACAATTGGACTTATTGGGATACCTGTATTTACAGAAGGAGGTGGAATTAATTATATATTTAAGCCGACATTTGGTTACCTTATTGGTTTTATAATAGCGGCATATGTTATAGGAAAGATAAGAGAAAAAGTAAAAAAATTAACTTTTCTAAAAGCAGTATTAATATTACTTTTAGGTTTGTTTTTTATATACCTATTTGGAGTAGTGTATATATACATTAGCTATAATTTATATTTAGGTCAAAAAATTTCTTTTTATTTTGCATTTTTTTATGGTTTTGTGGTTTGCGTAGCTGGAGATTTGATACTAACAATATTTTCGGCATATATTTCAGTTAAAGTACTACCTATATTAGATAGATATGGATATATAGAGTAAGAATATTACATGATTAAAAGTGAGGGAGAAAAATGACAAAGGGAATATTTATAGTTGGAACAGATACTGATGCAGGTAAAACTATTGTAACGTCAGGACTTATGCATGTTATGAGGAGTAATGGATATAATGCGACTTATTTCAAAGCAGCATTGAGTGGAGCTATTGAGGTAGGTAATGATATTATCCCTGGTGATACAAAGATTGTTAGTGAAATGGGTAATTTACATGAGGATTATGAAAACATAACACCATATGTTTATAAGACTGCAGTATCACCACATCTTGCATCAAAAATTGAAGAGAAACCTATCAATATAAATGTCATAAAAGAAAAATTCAATTATTTAAAGGAAAAATATGATTATATAATTATGGAAGGCAGTGGCGGAATATTATGTCCATTAATAGATGATGAAAATGGAATATATGGACTTGAGAATCTTATTAAAGATTTGAATATGAGTGTTATTCTTGTTGCAAGAGCTGGACTAGGAACAATCAATCATACAGTATTGACTGTAAGATATATGGAATCATTAGGAATTAATATTAAAGGAATTATAATAAACAATTATATAGGTAATCTTCTTCATAATAATAACATTGAAATGATACAAAAGATTACCAAGTTACCTATAATAGGTAAGCTTGAAAATATTAAAAACATTGAAGGTATTGAAAATGTTGAGAATATAAATGATTCTATGGTTAGCGCTATAAGGACATATGCTGAAAAGTCTTTTAATGTTTCTACTCTAGAAGAATGTATGGACGAACTATAAAGTGAAAGTTGAGGTATATTTATATGAATGATTATGTAAAAAAAGATTTAAAGTATATATGGCATCCTTGTGCACAAGCGAAAGATTATGATGATTTTAAACCAATAGTAATTGAAAAAGGTGAAGGTGTTTGGCTTTATGATATAGATGGAAATAGGTATTTAGATTGTATATCATCTTGGTGGACTAATACTTTAGGGCATAGTAACAAGAGAATTAATGAAGCAATAAAAAGACAAGTTGACAATGTTGAACATGTTATATTTGCGGATTTTTCAAATAAGCCAGCTATAGAGTTAGCTGAAAAGCTTGTGGAAATAACACCGGACAAGCTTACAAAAATATTTTTCTCTGATAATGGATCTTCAGCGGTAGAAATAGCTTTAAAAATGAGTTTTCATTATAATATGCAAATGGGAAATCCAAGAAAAAAGAGATTTGTAACACTAAGTGGAGCATATCATGGAGAAACTTTAGGGGCATTATCTGTATGTGATATTGATAAATATAATGAAGTTTATAAACCTCTTCTTTTAGAAACTTTAAGAGTTGAAGGGCCAGATTGTTATAGATGTAAATACGGCCTTCAAAGGGAAGTTTGTAATGCGGAGTGTTTTGAAAACATGGAGAAATGCTTGACAGAAAACAATGAGGAGATAAGTGCAGTGATAGTTGAGCCTATGGTTCAAGGTGCAGCAGGAATGAGAATTTATTCTCCAATATATCTAAAAAAGCTTCGAGAGCTTTGTGATAAATACAATATACATCTTATTGCGGATGAAATTGCAATGGGATTTGGTAGAACAGGAAAGATGTTTGCATGTAATCATGCTGAAATAAGTCCAGATTTTATGTGTCTTTCAAAAGGAATTTCTGCTGGATATATGCCTATGTCAGCAGTTATGACTACAGATAAAATATATAATTGTTTCTATGGAGATTATAAAGAACTAAAAACATTTATACATAGTCATACTTATACGGGTAATGCTATGGCTTGTGCTATTGGAGTAGAAAATCTGAAGATATTTGAAGAAGATAATATTATAAAAAATAATATAAAAAAGGGTGAGCTTATAAAGAAACTTACATTAGAAAAAGCAGAAGCTTCGAAGCATGTAGGTGATGTAAGAAGCATAGGAATGATAACAGCGATTGAATTAGTAAAAGATAAAAAAACAAAGGAAACTTATCCTTGGCAAATGAGGGTGGGCTATGAAATTTATAGAATTGCTCTTAAAAAAGGATTATTGTTAAGACCAATGGGGAATGTATTGTATTTTATTCCACCATATGTGATTAATGAAGATGATATAAAATTTATGGTAAATACGTGCTTTGAAAGTATAGAAGAATACTATAAAAGAACAGTTGATATTATGTAATAAATAGGCACATTCAAAAAATAATAAGTCCATATGCAAAGGTTATTTTTCATCATGACATTTTGGACTTGTTATTTTATTTAATGTATATAAAATAATAATTAGTTATAATAAAAAGTATGTGATTTTAATAAAAGTGAATGTTTTTTACTTACTTTAATATGCTTCAAAATATTGCAATTGTTGAAGAGAAATCAAGAAAGAATATTTTTAGCTTTTGTTATTTTTATAAAAACTACTTGATAATTATTATTAAATAGTATATATTATTAATATAGAAAGTAATAATATATAGGTCGTAAAAGATTTTATTAATAAATTCTAAGTCTCAGCAGAAGAAGTATAGAGCAATATTTATTATTTATAAATTTTATTAATTAGAACTTATATGTTAAAATAGAAATAGAAAGTTAATAGATTTTTATTTTTATAAAGGAGGGATTAATAATGGGAAATTTAATTAAAATTAATATGTATTCAGAAATTAAAAAAGGTAAGAAGAAAAATTTGAAATTAGAAAATATAGAGAAGGTTATTTCGGCGTATAATATTTGGTTAGAAAAGACAAATAGAGAGGATAGAATAGAAAATTATGAGAAATTCTTACGAGCTCAATAAATATTTTTAGAGGTAGGTTACAATTTTACATTTAACCTACCTCTTTTGACGTTTTATATCATTTTATATATATGCTGAAATATGATTTATTCATTCCATAGTGATACTGTACATAATTTTAATTTAGAATTCAACTTTCAACATACACATATAATTAAGAAAATAAATTATTCTTAATATTGGTTATCAAGCATAGATCGAAGAGTATTAAACATATAGCATATAGATATATATTTTCTTTTTGTATTCGTTTATCATGAAATATTAGGTTTGATTCATTGATTATTTATAAGAAGTGCTATGTTTTTATTGTTATAAATCCGAGTATTAAATTCTATGAAGAAATTGACAAACAACATAAATAATATACAATTATGATATAAACATTAATGGGGGACGTACTTGTGGGAAAAATTAATAAGAAATTATATTATGAAATATTTATTTCTATATTGTCTCTTATAGTTTGTACAATAATTTTAGCTCAATTGACATTAAACTTGTCAAAAGAAAGTACTTATATATTAGATTGTTGGGATAATGTTATATGGGTTATATTTGTAATAGATTATATAGTAAGATTAATTTTTAGTGAAAATAAACTTGAATTTATTAAAAATAATAAAATAGATTTAATATCTATAATACCATTTGGAACTCTATTGCAGTCATTAAGAATATTTAGATTTGCTAGAGTATTACAGTTAACAAAATTGTCTAGACTATTACGATTTACAGTATTACTATATAAATTTAAACATAGAGCAGATAAATTTTTAAAAACGAATAATTTTGGATATATATTAATAATAACAATATTAACAGTATTTTTTGGAGCATTTGGAATTTCAGTGGTAGAAAATAAGAATTTTGCTGATTCCCTTTGGTGGAGTTTTGTGACTACAACAACTGTTGGATATGGAGATATAAGTCCAGCAACCAATGCGGGAAGAATTATAGCATCCATATTAATGTTAGTTGGGATAGGATTTGTAGGAATGTTAACTGGTACTATATCAACTTATTTTTTAAATAAAAATAATAAAGATCAATCATATAAAGGTGAGGTTATCGAAACAATTCAAGAAAAATTAAATAATTTTGATTCACTTAGTAAAGAAGATTTAGAGGACATGCATGCTGTGTTACTAAGTTTAAAAGAAAAGGATTGAGGCACATTCAAATAAATAGCAAGTCAATTTGATAGTCAATTTTCCATAATGCTGCATGAGCAAATTGACCTAATAGATCCACTAAGATGGACGTCCTCACATGATGAAAAATATCCATGGAAAATTACACCTGTTATTTATTTTAATGTACTTAAGTTTTTTATCATGTAAAACTAGAATACAAGAAATTGAAGGTGAAAGAATTGAAAAAACTAAAAAGAATTTCTTTAGTAATGTTATCGTTTATAGTAATAACATTTATGAACCCAATACGAGCAAATGCGGAATGGAAAAAAGATAATTATGGCTGGTGGTATACAGAGGGGAGTTCTTGGGCTACAGGATGGAAATTTATTGATTCTAAATGGTATTATTTTAAATATAATGGATATTTGATTCAAAATGCATGGATGTATGATGGATATTATTTAAATTCTAATGGAGAATGGACAGATTCAGCCAAATTTAAAAGAGAAGATATATTAATAAATGGTAAAGTTCGCTGTGAATCAGGAAAGATATGCAATGATGTAGGAGATTTATCAAATTTAAAAGTAATTAATAGTGAACCATGTCTATATACGTGGGATAATGATTTGCAAGTAAAGTATGTAGGAATGAATACATTAGATGTATATGATTTTAATGAAAATAAAGTAGATAAGGTAGCATTGTAAGTATGGGGTTCCGCAATGAAAATGGAGCTTATGTGGTAACTCACCGAAATCATATATATATTTGTTCCATCGGACTTATGAAATTTTCACAAATATATATATGATTTCTAGTGGAGATATTAACAACAAATAAGTATAGTTCTACTTTCTGATATATACTATATCAGAAAGGAT
This sequence comes from Clostridium saccharobutylicum DSM 13864, assembly GCF_000473995.1. NCBI lineage: Bacteria > Bacillati > Bacillota > Clostridia > Eubacteriales > Clostridiaceae > Clostridium > Clostridium saccharobutylicum. Next base: position 1,815,760 of record NC_022571.1, read on the forward strand.
AGGTGCTCTTTTGTTAAGTGTTACATTAGAGAATATGTTGCGGGCATTTCTTCATCAAAAGTTGTTCCGTTTTGGCTTGTGTCGGTAGCATGCTGAAATGGTGCAACTTTTGATGTTAGAAAGCCTCAACTTATTCCCAGTAACCGAAACAACAGAGTACCTGTCCTTTCGGTAAATTATCGCATAAGTCTAAGTTTACATTTAGATATCTATAGTTAAGTAATGATACAAAGTTTAAAAATAATAAAAATGAGGAGGCGTTCATGGGCAAAAATATTAATAAAAGTATAGATAAAAAGCATAAGCATAGTAAGACTTATGTAATAAGTATCTTAGCATTCTTAGTTGTTGTAACAGTTTCTATTGGATTAATTAGTATGCATTTCAAAATGAAAGAAATAAAAACATCAAATTTGGAAGATTATTATGAAGATACAGAATTTTTAAATGATATCCATAAAGATAGTTATGTTCTTTATAAAAATGTTTTAGAACAACAACAAGGGAAAAGTTTAACTTTTGGAGAAGTATATTTAAAATCTGATGCTAAAAATAATAATGATAAGGTAGCAGATATTTTGAACAATTCATTAGAATCGTGGCAAGAAAAATTTAATAATAAGTTTAAAAGTTTAAATTATTTAGTATTGGATAAAGATGGAAATATAATTAAGACAAATACTGATAATAATTTGAAAACATTAACGGATATAAATAAAAAAAATGATAATGATATTGAAAAATTAAAGAATATCTATAATTGGTATATGGTTGTAAATTTTAATAGCTATGGTGATATAGCTGTAACTAATGTCTATGGCGCAGATGAATATCAAGTAAGAAATCGATTTTCAGAATTTAGTATGGAAAGATTTTTTAGAAATGAAATCAATGATAAGAGTGTTAAATTTAATCAGATTGAAAATGTTACATTTGTTTATGCCATTCCTAAAGAGTAAAATATTATGATAATATATAATTATGTTATAATAGTTATAACTAAGACATATAAGAAAATAATGTGTCTTTAGAATGTTAAGTTATTAGGAGGAGATAGTCATGTTTACTAAGGAGGAGCTTTTAGTAATTGAGGATGCTTTAAAAATTGCAGATGAAAAATATATAAAATTAATTGATGAAAATAAAAATAATAAAAATAGAATGGTAGCTTATAATAGAAAACAAAAGAAGCTATGGTTAGTACAAAATAAACTTAAAAAACTTATAGAAGAAAATTAGGCACATTAAAGAAAAGAACAAATCCAAAGTTGCGATGGATATTTTTTATCAGATAAGGAAGTAAGATTTTATAATAGTGCGCCTATTATGACATTTTGCTTATGCAGTATGATGGAAGATAGGCTACAAATGGACTTGTTATTTTTTGTATTGTGCCTAAAATTATATGATAATTAATAGAAGGAAAGAGTACTCTTTGTTTGTAAGTATAACATTTAACAAAAAGTACTCTTTTATTTTAAATTAGACATATTTTTGTAGTTTACCAAAAGTAATGATAATGCAAGTATTAAGTATGACAAACTAAAATGGAATATATTTAAAAGAGAAAAGTTTTTTATTTAAACTTATCTGGATATTGTTTTATAATTCCTTCTCTTATTGTATTTGCAAATTTAATCATATGTTCTTCACCTTTATCATATGATTCAACATCTGCTGACCAATCTTTTTTTATTCTAGCAATAACTTGATCTGTAACAAATTCTAAGTGTTTATGTAACATGTCTTTTAATTGTGAATCTGACCAATTAGGATTTGCATTGGCTAAGAAATCAGCAATTTCATCTACATTTTTATACCATGATTTATTATATTTATCTAAATCATCTTTGTTATTATTTTTAGCAGCATCTACTACTTGACCTCCAATTGCAATATGTTCTCTTAAAAGTTTTGATAGTTTATTGCCAGCTTCTTCACCGTAATAAGGTTTTATTGATGAACCAATCTCATCTTGATTTTTTAGTAATCTCTGTAATACAGCATCTTTATCGCCAAGAGAAGATAAGTCGCTAACTATAAAGTTTCTAGTCCAAGAAACATGATCAATCCAGAGCTTTTGCTCAGCTAGCTGCAATTTTACTGCGGGATTATTTAATTGTGCTAAATTATCATTTGCGTATGCCTTAGCAGGAATTAATAATGTAGTAAATAATATTGTAGATAGTAATAAAGTTGAAAAAAATTTTTTCATAAGTTCACACTCCCTTTTAAAAATCTTTTTTATTTTATCCAATAATTTCAGGAGTATGCTTTAAGAGGTTGTTCTTAAGATAAGATAATTGATAAAATAAGACATAAATAATATAATAGTTAATATCTATATTTCAAAAAATGATAGTAAAAAGCAAGAAAAGGAGAAATACATGAAAAAATTGTTTCAAGTTAAGGATCTAATATTTTATAAAGAAGATTATTTAGGTGATATAACGGAATATGAAGATTTAATACCTATAATAGAAGAATTAAGTCCAGATTTAGAATATGAAATGATAGAGATTGCAGGAGATAATCTTTGTTGCGATAAAACTAAAAAGAATATGTTGGTAGAGATAATCGGTTATATTGATGAAAGTGATGATTTTATAACAAAAGAAGAGAGAGATGCACTTGGACTTGCAGCAGCTGGTAAGAAATTTGATTTATTTGTTATAACAGTTCATAAATGTACTGCTTGTGGGAAATGGTCAATTTCATTGCTTGAGGAATAATTAAGTATAACTAATTAATATTAGAGTATTTATAATATAACTCATCCTAATAAGGAGCATACATTGAGTTTATTGAGACAAGTATGCTCCTTATTTTTGTTTTGGTTGTTTGAATTTAACTATGATAAGAAAAAGAGGTGAATAATAGTTATGAACAAAAATAGAAGAAAAAGATTATTATATATATTGAGAATATTATTAGTAATGTCTATAATAATTGGACAACTATTTGGAGGTTATGATATTTTAAGTAAGATTGCCAATGCGTCAGAAGCAAGTGATAACTTAAATAACATATATGTTTCTGAAGAGAATTATAGTGATAATATGAAAAATATTGTAGAACCATATATCAATAATAAATTGCAATATGGGTATATTGATGGAGACGAGGACGTTAAGTTATATTATGAAAAATATTTGATAGATAATCCTGTTGGAAATATCGTAATATCTCATGGCTATGGAGAATCATTAGAGAAATATCATGAATTGATTTATTATTTTATGAAGAGTGGATATAATGTTTTTGGGATTGAACATAGGGGACATGGAAGATCAACGCCTCTTGGAATAGCAGATAAAACTCAAATACATGTAAAATCATTTGAGCAGTATGTTATAGATTTTAAAGGTTTTATGGATGAAATTGTTGTACCAAATACAGAAGGTAAAAAGACTTTTTTATATGCTCATTCAATGGGGGGAGCTATTGGAGCTGAGTTTTTAGAAAATTATCCAAAATATTTTGATTCAGCTGTTTTAAGCGCACCAATGCTTGAAGTCAATACTGGTAATATACCTAGTTTTTTAGCTAAAATAATTGCTAAATCTGAAGTGGCTTTGGGACGTGGTGGAGAATATGTAATTGGCAAACATAGTTATACTCCTGAATATAATGTTAAAAATATAGGGACAACATCTCTTAACAGGTATAATTATTTACATGATATTATAGTTAACAATGAGGTTTTTCAAAAAGGAGAAGCATCATATAATTGGGCAAATGAATCATTTAAAGTAACGGAAGAAATAACTAAAAAAGAAAATGCAGAGAAAGTAACAATACCTGTATTATTATTTCAAGCTGGACAAGATACCTATGTGAAATCAGGTGGGCAAAACAAATTCGCACAAAACGCTGATAATTGTAAAATCAAGAGAATAGAAAATTCTAGACATGAAATATATAGGGAAAGAGATGAAATTCAAAAACCTTATTTAGAAGAAGTCGTAGATTTTTTTAATAGTACAAATGAAATTTAAAATGCATTATAATTGTTGTATGACATATTAGGAAAGCAGAGCTAAGCTTATGGCTTATCTCGTATCAGTAAAATAGCTACGTTGGAAACTAGTGAGTGTAAAACTTTCACTATTCTTCCACTGGCTATTTTTTATTTTAAAGACAATAAAGAGGATACCTTTTTAGTAGCAGATTTCTGGATTTACAGTTTATGTTATAATTGATTTAAAGTAGCATTATATAATGAATTATTTGGGAGAGCATATATGAATGAATTTTTATCAACTTATATTTTAAAAGAAATACAAATTAAAAATGGTCAGAATTTAATATTAAGAAAACCTATGGTAGATGACGCTGAAAAAATGATTGAATATCTTAATACTGTTGGTGGTGAGAGTGATAACTTATTATTTGGAAAAGATGAATTTCATCTTACTGTTGAGCAGGAAATGAAGTACATCAAAAATATAAATAATGCTACCAATACATTAATGATTTTAGGAATTATAGATAATAATATTGTTAGTGTTGCACAAATTAGCGGTAATAGCAGAAAAAGGATTGATCATAACAGCGAAATTGCTATTTCAGTTAAAAAGGAATATTGGAGAAATGGAATTGGAAGTGTTATGATGGAGGAATTAATAGGATTTTCCAAGAAACAAGGGACAATAAAAAATATAAGTCTTGGTGTTAAGGCAAGTAATTTTAATGCGATTAAGATGTATGAGAAATTTGGATTTATAAAGGTTGGCGTGCATAAGAATTTCTTTTGTGTAAGTGGTATTTTTGATGATGAAATACTGATGGACTTGTACTTATAATTATAAAAATTAATGTACAATATTCTTATCAAACGTAATAGTAATTATTACGTACAAAGGGGGATTAGTATTTGAAAAAGAATGATAAACTTATTGTGCCTATTGCATTTGTAATGACATATATAATTACACATATTATATATAAAGTAACTGGATTTTATTATGGTTTTGAACAAGGTTTATTTAATTTTAAGGCATTACTTGATTTAGGCGTGTGGTGTATAGTCTATTTTATAATTTATATGATTTTAAAAAAGATATGGAATAAGTAACTTTTAATACTATGTAATATTAGCATTATTTTGAATAAATAATTGAACAACTAGAATGAGAAATACCGATTTTTAGCAACGGGAAATGTTATATTAAATATCAATTATATTAAGTAATAAGATGGTGATATTATGAAAAATATTGAAATTTGGAATAAAGTAATTGAAGAAGTTAATACATTTGATTATCCATATATAAAGTATTATACATTTAATCAATTTGATTTCATTGTACCAGATAGTGAGGAAAGAATAATAATTTTTGTTTCTCACAAACAGGATTATGTAAATTTATCATTAATGAAATTTGCAGTTGAGAGTTTATATGTTGAATATTTATTGGACAGGCCTTATATGGCACCTGAATATACGTGGCAAAAAAGAAAAAAATTATATAATCCTCAGAATATGAGAACAGAAGATTTTTATAAAACTTTTGTTAATTATAGTAGTGGGCTTAAAAAGCAACTTCCCATAAAAGTTGAAAAAGAGGAAATTATAAAAGCATATATACTTTTTGAAGAATGGAATGAAATATTTATAATTGCAGAGACAAAAGAATCATTTTATGGATTTTCGTGGGAAACAACAGCATAGATATGATTGCAATATATATGAAGATATTCTATTAGCGACTATGCCTATAATAGTTTTATATATATAGTATTTTAGTTTTAATAGTATATATAGCAATAATTGAGTAGTGAAATCAAAAATATAAATAAATTTAAAGGCGATAAACACTTAAAATAAAATGTTTATCGCCTTTTTTTTAAGCTATCTTGCGAGAATCATCATTAGAGCTATCAGTATCAATAGCTACTCCAAGTTTAGTTGATATTATGGTATTTAATTTACTAATTGATAATGATAAGTTTGCAATTTGTTTTTCTAAGGGTATTAGCAAACATGCAGCAACAGCTATAGTGAGGCCATTGTTAACTTAGAAATTAATAATGAATTAGAAGAATACAATATTAAAATTGATTCAATTATAAAAAAAGGCTATTGCTTGACAGACACATATAAAAATATATTAAATTAAAATTTATTGAGATTATTGTAATTACTTTTATACCACATTATATCTTTTATATATGGAATGAGATCAAAAAAATCTTAATAATTCTTAATACTTTTTTTAGTAAAAGCTTAATAGTTGTATCTTATACTGTTTTTATATTAACTTAGGAGGCAGGATGAAATGGAAATTAGTAATTTTATAAAACAATATATAAAAAATCCCAAAACAGTAGGTGCTATAGCACCAAGCTCAGAGAAATTAGCATATAAAATGGTTGAGGATATTAATTTTTTTAATGCTTCCTGTATTGTAGAATATGGGCCAGGGACAGGAATTTTTACAGAAAAAATATTAAATAAAAAGAAAGATGAAACTATATTTATAGCAATAGAATATAATCCGGATTTTTATAAAATCTTAAAGGACAAGTTTAAAGGTGAGACTAACTTCATACTTATAAATGATTCCGCAGAGAACTTAAAGGAATATTTAACAAAATATAATATTGACAAGGTTGACTATATAGTTTCAGGTCTTCCATTTGCAAGCTTACCTGATGCTATGAGCAAAAAAATATTATCAATTACAAAAGAAATACTAAAGGATAAGGGTGAATTTATAACCTTTCAATATACTTTATTTAAAATGAAGCTCTTTAAAATGTATTTCAATAAAATTAAAAGAAAAAAGGTGCTGTTAAACTTGCCACCAACTTATGTTTTGATGTGTAAAAATTTAAATCAAAACACAAAATAGTAGTAGGATCACTTTAGAAAATTCAATTAAACATTTGAAGAGTAATCTAGAATAGTAATATTCAGCACAAGCTCAGTGGAGGAATTAGGTGTATTTAAATGCTTTGAAAGAAATAAATAAATTTGATAATTATATTCTATGCTTCATTAAGAAGTATGTACATAATAAATATTTGGATATATTAATGCCAATAATAACATATATGGGAAATGTTGGTTCAATTTGGATTATAATAGCGTCCATTATATTATTAGGCAATACTCATAAGTTAATCGGGTATATAACAATATTTACATTAATTATAGGCACAATTTTAGGAGAAGGGATAGTAAAAAATATAGTAAGGCGAGTTAGACCCTGTAATAAGCACAATAATGTTAGTCTTTTGATTTCAAGGCCTCTATCGTATTCATTTCCTTCGGGACATGCCTTATCTTCTTTTGCCGCTTCAGAAATGTTATCTATAAGTTATCCTCAATATAGATTTATTTTTATGTTAATAGCTTTATCAAGGATGTATTTGTATGTACATTACCCAACCGATATTATTGCAGGTATTATTTTGGGCATATTATGCTCAAAATTAATATTAATGGTATTACAAGTGGGAGATATAACTAAAATTCATTTACTCAGTGAAATATATTTAAGATAGGTGAGTAGATATTTATACTTGCAGATAAAGAAAAAGAAGTTTATAAAAAGTCATTAGAAATTTCTGATAAGATGATACGTGCAAATTCGTTTCATAATAATTAATCATTTATTTTAAATACTAATATACTTCAAAAAACAGGGACTAGCATATAATTTAAACAACTGGCTTAGAAGAATATGTTTTACAAATTCACTGAAATATTTGATAATAGAAACAATAAGAATGAAAATAATAAAATTTAAATCATGGAGATATTTGAATTATCCATAAAATTTTATTATAGTAAAACTTCTGTAGAGATATATTATAAATGATAGAGTAATATTTAGTTTTGTGTAGAAAGGGAATGTATGTATGAAGACAAATATTTTAGTTGTAGATGATGATAAGAGTATTCGTAATTTAATTAAAGTTTATCTTGAAAATGAGGGATATAATATTGTGGAAGCGTCTAATGGAGCTGAAGCTTTAATTATGATTAATGAAAATAATTTTGATTTAGTTATTTTAGATGTAATGATGCCGGTTTTAGATGGTATAAGTGCTTGTATGAAAATTAGAGAAAGCTATACTATGCCTATAATATTTTTATCAGCAAAAGATGAAGAAATTCATAAGATAGAAGGTTTAACAGTAGGCGCTGACGATTATATTGCTAAACCTTTTGGTTCCATGGAGCTTATAGCTAGAGTAAAGGCTCAACTTAGAAGATATAAAAAGTTTAATGCAGAACCTCAAAATAACAGTATTGTTACTATTGAGGATTTAACTATTAATTTTGATACTCATGAAGTTACAGTAAGTGGTGATAAAATTAAGCTTACGCCAAAGGAGTTTGATATATTAGAATGTTTAGCTAAAAACAAAGGTGTGGTATTTTCAGTACAGAAATTATATGAAACTATTTGGAATGATAAATTTGCAGTATCGGACACTTCTATTGTAGTTCATATTACTAATCTTAGACAAAAAATTGAATTAGATCCTAAAAACCCTAAATATATTAAAACAGTTTGGGGAGTTGGTTATAAAATATGAAGAAGAAAATAATTAATAAGGTAGGAATAAAGTTATTAATATTAATTCCTATAGATATGATAATAAGTTTCTCGATTTTTTGGTTTATTTGTATTATGACTGCTAAAAAATTTGGCAACAATATTGAGCTTTATCAGAAATATGGAGCTTTTCTAGTTATGGGAAGTTTTGTATTGGAGTTAGTAATTTTTTTGATTGCGATTAATGGAAGGATTAAATATTTAAAGTATATTAGTAAAAGTGTCACTAATATAAAGACACAGCAATATTTAAATCATATAGAGATAAAAGGCAATGATGAGATTTCGCAGTTAGCTGAAGATATAAATACAATGTCTGAGAGACTTAAAGAAAATTATGAAAAAGAAAAAAGACAGGAAGAAACTAAAAACGAGTTGATTGTTGCTGTTTCACATGACTTAAAAACTCCATTAACATCTATAATTGGATATTTGGAACTTCTTAATAAGGATAAAGAAACTTTTTCAAAAGAGCAGCAAGAGTTTTTAAAAGTAGCCTATGAAAAAAGTGAGAATTTAAAGAAATTAATTGAGGAACTTTTTGAATATACTAAACTTTCAAATGACTATGTGAAACTAGATAAAGTTCCATTTAATATAGCTGTTTTAGTAAATCAAATAGTGGGAGAGCATGTTTTATTTTTATCTGAAAAGAATATTAAGGTTGAAATTGAATGTAATGAAAATGAATTGCTTTGTGAGATTGATATACAAAAGTTTATTAGAGTTATTGAAAATTTAGTGAAAAATGTTGAAAAGTATAGTTATAGAAACTCTACATTTAAAATTAGAATGTGGGAAGAGGATAAGAATATTAAACTTTCGTTTATTAATGAAGGTGATAATATTAGTAAAGACGATTTGCTTAAAATATTCGATGAAATGTATAGAATTGACAAATCAAGAAATGTTGAAATTGAAGGGTCTGGCCTTGGTCTTGCTATTTCAAAGAAAATCATAGAACTTCATGAGGGAAGAATTTGGGCAGAATGTAATAAGAATAAAATTAATTTTAATATTGAATTACCCAAAGTAAGCGAAGAATAATTATTAGAAAATTTCATAATATGGTATTGTACCTATAAAATAAGGAGTTCTTAGAGCTAAAGAAAGCACTGAGGACTCTTGTGATTTTTGCCAAAATACTTTTCCAAGCTTAACTAAGAAAAGATTAATTATCTAAGAAAAAATCTTAAGAATTCTTAATGTTTTTCTCGAAATTTATTTAATAAATATCATGTAGAATAAATCTTGTGGTTAGATAAGGCGTAAGTTTAAATTTCTAAACACAAAAATTACTTTGAAAATAGGAGTCTGAATAATGAATAATTTATTTAAGGTTATAGTTTTTTTATTTTGGATGGCAATAATAGCTGTATTTTTTAAATACCAATTGTATATTGATGGAGTAGGTAAAATTACTGGATTTTTGGAATCATATCCTAAGTACAGTGCATTGTTATTTTTAATAATTGCTTCATTTAGAATTTTTACTTTTGTTCCATGTACTGTTTTCATTATAGTTTCTGGAATATTATTTGATCCTGTAAAAGCATTTATTTTAGTTACTATAGCAAATTTATTGAGTGAAATTCTTTTGTTTTTATTTGTTAAAGTCACAATTGGTATGGGATATCAAGAAAATATAATTAATAAATATCCTAAAATATACTCATTAATTCAAAATAATAGTGTTAAGATTCTAGCTTTAGGGGTTTCATCTCCTGTAGTACCATCAGATGTAGTATGTTTCTTTTCTGCTTTAACTGGAATGTCTTTTAGTAAGTATGCTTTAACTATATTTATAGCTGATACACCTGTTATTCTTCTATATACTTTTTTAGGGATAAGCACAAAATATTCCGTATATGTATTTATTGCTACACTTATTATTATAATTTTAGTGAGCTATATAAATTACAGAAGATGGAATAGTAAAATCAATTTAAATAAAGATGTGGAGGGAAGATAATATGGAGTTTAATTATAGTATTCCTTTTGTGGTGTTGACAATAAGTATAAGTACTTTTTATATAGTAAAGTTTTGGTATGGTAGGAAAAAGAAATGAGTATAGAGAGGGGATTAAGAAAAAAATAGAAGAGAAACTTAAAAACACAATATATATTAAAATAGTATGAGGAGTTGGATAGAAAATATGAAAAAGTTCGTAGTATTTAGAAAATTAAGTGTTCAACTTATAGCTACTATTGCCTTGAGTTGTTTAGTCTCTATGGGAACGTTTCTTGGGGTGCTAAGTAATTTGAAGATATATTCGATGGATAATGAAGGAAATATAAGTTCACTTTTCTCTTATGCGGCTTTTTCAATAGTTTTCATAGTTCCTATAGTTATTTTTATAATTACGTTTCTACTTTTAGTAAGAAAAAAGGTAAGATATATTAAATACATTTCTGAGCAAGTAAATAAAATTACTAAAGAGGATTTAGGGGTGAATTTGAATGTTGTAGGAAATGATGAAATAGCAGAATTATGTGAAAATATTAATTGTATGTCTATGGAAATGAAGGAGAGTTTTGAACACAAAAGACGGATAGAAAATGAAAAGAGTGAACTGATTACAAGTATTTCACATGACTTAAGAGCTCCTATTACTGCCATAACAGAATATTTATATATTTTAGAAAATAAAAGATATAAAAGTAAAGAGGAGGAGCAGGAACATTTAAGTGTAGCATATAATCTGTCTATAAAATTAAAAAAACTTATAAATGAGTTATTTGAGTATACAAAACTTTCAAGTAGAAATATGGAACTAAAACTTGGAGAAGTAGATTTAGGTTTTATGCTTATTAAAATATTAGAGGAGTATACACCAAGACTTGAGGAAATGGGCGTAAGGATTAGAGTGAATATTGATGAAGAAATTCTTGTTAAAATAGATTATGAAAAAATAATAAAAGCATTTAATAATATTTTAAGTGAAATTGAAAAATATGGTGATTTGCTATCGGATTTAATTATTAAGGTAGAAAACAAAGCTAGTACAGCTCATATTGTTATATCTAATAAAGGTAAATATTTAGAAGATGATAAATTAAATGTTATGTTTGAAAGCCTTAATAGAATTGATACTTCAAAATCAATGGATTTTGAAGAGTCAGAACTTAGTTTAGGTATTTCAAAAAAAGTAATAGAACTTCATCATGGAAGTATTTGGGCTGATGGACATGGAACTATAAGAACAATATATATTAAATTGCCAATCAGTCAAAAAGATGTTTAAAAAATAGAGGTTTTATTTTGGGAGGTATTATGAAATACAAAAAATATCATAAGAATATTAGAATTTATTAAAATGAAATATCTAAAAGGTTTTGTTGTTAACTATAATTTATGGACAATTATAATTTGAATTTAAAGTGTTTTAATATAGGCTAACAATAATTTCGTAGAGTTACAATGCAAATTACATTTATGTTTATGAATTATCTTAGTACATTTCGAATTAAATATAAGGGAGTTTTTGTAATGTTTCTGCACACTTTAAGTTTTTTTTTTAACAATTTCCCTATGGAGTTCGTAAAAAAATACTGTGTGTGAAAATAATATATATATGAGCATATAGTCATATTAGTATTGACGGGTGAAAAATATAAAGATATAATAAAATTAATAAATGAAAATTCATTTATTAATTTTTTATTTGAGGTAATATAAGATGGCAAGAATTGCAGATCCTGAAAAGATGGAAAACATTAAGAGAGCAGTAATGGAATGTGTAATAGAATATGGATATGCAGGAGTATCAACGGCTTTAATCTGTGAAAAAGCAGGGGTGTCTCCAGGGTATTTGTATAGATATTATAAAAGTAAGGAAGAACTAGTACAGGAACTAGTAGACACTGAGATGCAAGCAATAATTAAAAAGTTTATATTAGATATAGAGTCATCTAATACATTATATGAAGCTGGTGGTAAAACAATAAGGAGATTATTTATGAGGGCAAATGTGGAGCCTATGGCTGCAAGGTTTGCAGCTTCAGTTGTTATGGATTTTAAAATACCAGCAGAAGAAAAAAAAGATAATTTTAAAATGGTTATAGAACTAGCAGAAAAATGCATTGAGCTAGGTAAAAAAACAGGTGAAACTAATTCCAATATAACACCACTAGAAATGTTAGTCGTTTCTTTTACGATTCCGTTTAGATATTTATTATTTTCAATAGAGCTTGATAAAAATAAAATGTTTACAGAAGATGAAATTAAAAGAGTAGCACAAATATGTATAAATGCAGTAAAATAATTTTTTGAAGTATTAATTAATAAGGGGTTGTTTATTAATAGAAATTAGAATGAGTATGTTCTAATTTTCTCAAAAACTTATAATTAATACTTCATTAGTAATTAGTTAATGTAGGATACATGGAGGACACAAAATATTATTTATAAATAGAAGAGTTTGCATGAAAAGAGTAGGATATTATTAAAAACTGGAAGTATATGAATTGGACATGACAATGTTATTGCAACGTGAAGTAGATAAATAGTTTAAATATATAAGAAACCAAAATTTTTTCAATATTAATGAATAAATATTTATTTATTAATGTAATGATAACAAGATTTTAAATATATTAAAATACATATTAATGCATGAAGTACATGTGTTATCTTCCAAGATTAAATTAAAAATAAAGGGGTGAATGTTAATGAAATAAAAGGATAATCAAGTTACTGATGCTGAGATTGAATTAAAATCATTACAAGATGAAATAGCAGCAAAAAAACTTGTTAATATCCATAATAATTTAAGAGATAGCATATTAAAAACATGGATACTAAGTGATAAATACATTTTTTAATGAACAAAAAAATGTAAGGTGAAATAAAGAAAATATATATTATTTACATATGATATGGCAGATTTAAGGAGGATATATGAATAAGAGAATATTAGTTACTTGTTTAGTATTTTTAAATTTATTTATATTAAGTGGATGCAGTAGTGAGTCTGATTCAAAAGCAGATGTAAAAACTTATCCAGTAAAAACTATAGAATTACAAGATAAAAGCTATCCTGTTTCATTAGAATATGAAGGTTTAACAGGGGGGAGTGAAGTGAAAAAACTTTCTTTTAAAAGTGCAGCTAAAGTTGCAAAAATATATGTTTCAAAGGGTCAGCATGTAAAAAAAGGAGATAATCTTGTTGATTTAGATAAATCAGATTTGAATTTTGCAATGGATGCAGCAAAAGCTCAAATGGACTCAGCTTCAGCACAATATAATAAAGCTGTAAATGGTGCTCAAACTGAGGATATAAATAAAGCTCAGATAGCAGTAAAAAATGCTCAGGATAATTATAATTATTGCAAGGATTTATATGATAAAAATGTTACTTTATATCAGGCAAAGGCAATTCCAAAACAACAGCTTGACGATGCTAAGATAAAACTAGATGACAGTGAGAGTGCTCTAAATAGTGCAAATGAAACTTTAACACAACTTCAAAATGGAACAAGAGAAGAAGATAAACAAGCAGCATTAGCAGCATTAAATACTACAAAAGCTAATTATGATTCTAAAGTTAATCTGGTTGAAGATGCTTCTCTTAAAGCACCAGAAGATGGTTATGTAGTAGATATTCTTTGTAAAGAAAATGAAATGCAAGCGGCTGGTTATCCAGTTATATTGTTTAGAAATGAAAATCAAGTTGTAACAGTAGGATTATCTGACGATGATGTCAAAAAAGTACAAATAGGAGAGAAAGCTAAAATTAAAATAGATGATGATACCGTTGATGGAGAAATTATGAATATAGTTCAATCAGCTGATACTCAAAGTGGAACATATAGTGCAGAAATTAAGATTACCAATCAAATAGATAATAATAAATTTTATATAGGTCAATCAGTAAAAGTTTATATTGACGATGGTGAAAAGAATGGAATATGGATTCCTATTAGCAGTATTTTAAATGATGGGCAAGATTACGTCTATGCAGTGGAAGATAGTCGTGCTGTAAGGAAAAACATAACAATTGGACAAACCAATGAAGATCAAGTGTGTGTAGAGGGACTAGAGGTTGGAGATAATCTTGTAAATGAAGGTATGAAAAATATAAAAGCTGGATATCAGGTTTCAGTAGAATAAAGGAGAATGAGTTATGGGATTGATTAATGCAGCTATAAAAAATAAAAAAATAGTATTATTTCTAGTGGTTATAGCTATTATAAGTGGTTTCTACTGTTATCATATTCTTCCAAAGCAGGAGAGTCCAGATGTTTCATCTCCAGCTGCCATGATTACAACAATTTATCCAGGTGGATCTCCTAGTGATATAGAAAGTTTAGTCACAAAAAAGATTGAAGAAAAAGTTGAAGAAATAGATGGTTATGATTATTGTGAATCTTATTCTGAAAATAGTGCATCTATAGTTATTCTTTACTTAAATAATGATGCAGACAAAGATAAAGCATGGCGTGATTTAAGAGATAAAATAAAAGATTTAAAATCTGAACTTCCAGATGGATGTCAGGATAGTCAGATAAATACAAAGCTTACAGAAAGCGCAGGAATGATCTTAAGTGTATCTGGAGATAGTTATTCTTATGAACAGTTAGGAAATTATGCAGATGAGATAAAGAAACAGCTAAGTAATGTCAGTGGTGTTTCTAGATTTGACATAGAAGGTAAACAAGATAAACAAGTAAAAGTAAATGTAGATTTAAGCAAAATAAATAAAAATTCTATTTCTCTTGAAGATGTTTGTAGAGTATTACAAGCGCAAAATATAGAAATTCCATCTGGAAATTTAGACTTGAGCACAGGAAAAATAAAAGTCCAGACCCCTGGTAGTTTTACATCGCTTAAAGATATAGAAAATACAATTGTGAATGTTTCAAAAGATACTGGGCAAACTATAAAGATTAAAGAGATAGCAAATGTCCAAATGGATTATGATGATGATTCTAATTATAAATATACTAATAATGGAGAAAATGCAGTACTGCTTGCAGGTTATTTTCAAGATAATAAAAATATAGTTTTAATAGGTGATGATGTAAAGAAAAAATTGGATGAGATAAAAACGCAATTGCCACAGGATTTAAAAATAGATGAAGTTTCATTCCAGCCTAAAGATGTAAATGAATCAGTTTCATTCTTTATGGACAACCTTAGAGATGGTGTGATTCTTGTAGTAATAACTGTTCTTATAGGAATGGGATTTAGAAATGCAATGGTAGTTTCAGCAGTAATTCCAATATCTATGGCTATGTCATTTATTATTATGGATGCTCTTGGAATAAAAGTGCAACAAATGTCTACAACGGCACTTATAATAGCTCTTGGAATATTGGTAGATGATGCAATTGTAATTGGAGATGTAGTGCAGGTTGGAATTGATAATGGGATGCCAGGAGATGAAGCAGCATTTCATGGTATAAAAAAATTATTTGTACCTGTATTTACTTCTACACTAATTATTGTTGGTGCTTTTTCACCGCTTTTAAAAATACCAGGAGCAGTTGGAGATTTTTTAAGAACTTTACCTCAAGTAGTAATGATATGTATAATTTGCTCATATATTTCAGCACTTTTTATTACTCCTGCCATGTCATCAATGTTTTTTACAAAGAGCAAAGCAGAGAAGGAAAGTAAAATTCGAAAAATGTTTCATAAACTCTTAACTTATGGACTTAAACATAAAATAAAAATTGTTATAGCAGCTATATGTGTGTTTATAGTATCTATGGGATTAATGAAATTATTAGGAATGGAGTTTTTCCCTCATGCAGATAAAGATATTCTTTATATAGATGTTTCTAATGAAAAAGTTGAAGATATTGATAGTACATCTAATTTAGTAAAACAAATAGAAGATGTCTTAAAATCTAAGCAGGAAGTTACAGGGGTTACTTCAGCTATAGGTGGTGGTATGCCTAAGTTTTATATGACACTTCCTGATACTCCACCATCTAAAAGTACAGCGCAGATTATGGTGAAAGTAGACATAAAAAAAACTAAGAAGTTTGATACAAGAGAAAAATTAGCTGAATATTTACAAAGTCAAATAGATAGCACGATCTCTGGAGGAACTGCAACGGTAAAACTTTTGGAACAAGCACAGCCAATAGGAGCCCCAATTCGTTTGAGACTTACAGGAGATGATTTAGATAAAATTTATGCTGCTTCAGACCAAATACAAGAAAAATTAAGAAATATACCAGGAACATTAAATATAAGAGATGATGCAGCGAAAAAGACTTATGAATATGAAGTAAATATAGATAGCACTAAAGCTATGCAGCATGGACTGTTAAAATCTGATATTTTAAAACAGATAAATATTGCCTTAAAAGGATACAGCAGTTCTGTATATAGAAAGAATGGTAATGATTATGATATATTAGTTAAAACTAATATTGCATCAGTAGAAGATTTGAAAAATCTACAGATAAAATCAAGCCTTGGAGATAATAAGGTATTGTTATCAGAAGTAGCGTCTATAGATTTAAATTCACAGTTAGATCAGATAAAGCATTATAAGAAAGATAAAACTGTAACAATATATAGTGATGTTAAAGCAGGCTGTAACTCTGTTAAAATCGAAGATGAATTGAATCAGGAAATAAGTAAAATGGATTTAAATGGAGTAAATGTGATTTATGATGGAGAAAAACATCAAATAGAAACAAACTTTACAAGCCTTGGTGTAGCAGGAGTTCTTTGTATAGTGATAATCTACGTAATTTTATTTGTTCAATTTAAATCTTTTATACAACCGTTTGTTATAATGTGTTCACTTCCACTATCATTAATGGGAGTATCAATAGGACTTTTAGTGTTTAGAATGTCTATATCATTAACTGCTGTAATGGGAATAATAAGTTTGATTGGAGTAGTTATAAGAAATGCAATTTTGCTTGTAGAATATATAATTGATGGTAGAAAAGAGGGACTTTCTATAGATGAAGCGTGCTTACATGCTGTAAGTCAAAGGTTTAGACCTATAATATTGAGTTCAACTGCAACAATTACAGGGCTTATACCACTTGCATTTTCTAAAAGTGCTTTATTTGGTCCTATGTCTGTAGCAATAATATTTGGACTTGCATCAGCAACTTTTCTTACTTTTGTAGTTGTTCCAGTAGTATATTCACTAGTTAATACTAGATTAGAAGAGAAACCAATAAACATAGATAAACTAAATATTAAATCAAAGATAGCTAAATTAAATTTTAAATCATTAGCATTTTGGAAAAAATAAGATTGAATATAGTTCTATAATTATTATTAAGTAAAGAACATAGATGTAGAATTTGAATAAGAGAATAAATGATGTAATGTATCATAAAATAATAAGTTTTAATTCATTCACTTGACTATCTCTACTTGTTACAATAAAAATCATCATTTATTACTATAGATAAAAAAATCCATAATATTTCTATGATGGATTTTATGGTGTAGATTAAAGATTTAATTTGTATAAGGCACAATCAAATAAATAACAAGTCCATTTGCCTCCTTGTTTGATGAAAAATATTCATGGCAACTTTGGACTTGTTATTTATTTTCATGTCTCTAAATTATCGTGATAAATATCCATTATATTCACTTGTATGAAGAAGCTTTCTAGCATTTTCTATTCTCTCCTTAGTAGGAGGTTCAACACCCTTTAAAGGATAATCAATACCAAGCTGTTCCCATTTGAAAGTTCCAAGAATATGATATGGAAGCACTTCGACACGATCTACATTGGTTAAAGTCTTGATAAATTCATCAAGTTTTGTAAGTTGCTCATCATTGTCACTTCCACCTGGTACAAGTACATGACGAATCCATACAGGTTTATTAATATCGGATAAGTATCTTGCCATATCAAGAATATTTGAATTACTCCATCCTGTGAGTATTTTATGATTAGCTTCATCTATCTGTTTAATGTCCAACATTACAAGATCTGTTACTTTCATAAGCTCATTAAATTTACTAAAAAAAGGTTCCTCTCTTGTAAATGGATTTCCAGATGTATCAAGCGTGACATGAACGCCTTTTGCTTTAGCTTTTGTAAAAAATTCAATTAGAAAATCAATTTGAAGAAGGGGCTCACCACCACTTACGGTGATTCCACCTCCCTTTTTCCAATAAGTTTTGTATTTAAGAGCTTGAGATAAAAGTTCATCTGCAGTTTTTGTTTCACCGCCATCCATATCCCATGTATCCGGGTTATGGCAAAATTGACATCTCATATAACAGCCTTTTAAAAAAGTAACAAAACGAAGTCCAGGTCCATCAACAGATCCAAAACTCTCTATTGAATGAATTCTTCCAATATTTTTATCTAAATTATATTCTTTCATGGCATGTTCTAGAGATAACATCAAGTTGTTGTTCTCTTGTTAAATCTATAAACTTAACTGCGTAACCTGATACACGGATAGTGAAGTTAGCATATTCTTCTTTTTCAGGATGTTCCATAGCGTCTTTTAATTTTTCAATACCGAATATATTAACATTTAAGTGATGTGGTCCTTGGTCAAAGTAACCATCTAATACTTGTACAAGTTTATCAACTTGTTCATCTTCATCCTGTCCTAATGCAGTTGGGTTAATTGTTTGTGTATTTGAAATACCATCTAACGCCCATTCATAAGGAAGTTTAGCTACAGAGTTTAATGAAGCAAGTAATCCATTCTTTTCTGCTCCATAAGATGGACTAGCTCCTGGTGCAAGTGGAGTCCAAGCTTCACGTCCATCTGGCATATTACCTGTATACTTACCATATACCACATTTGATGTAATAGTAAGGATAGATGTAGTTGGTTCAGAATTTCTGTATGTGTGTCTCTTCTTGATCTTATCAAGGAATGATTTAAGAACATATATACCAATTTCATCAGCTCTCTCATCATCATTACCGTATCTTGGGAAATCTCCTTCGATTTCGTAATCTGTAACAATACCTGCTTCATTACGAATTGTTTTAACTTTTGCATACTTAATTGCAGAAAGTGAATCAATTACATGTGAGAAACCTGCAATACCTGTTGCAAATGTACGTCTTACATCTGTATCGATAAGAGCCATTTCTGCTGCTTCATAATAGTATTTATCATGCATATATTGAATAAGATTTAATATATTTACATAAAGACCAGCTAACCAGTCACTCATTCTTTCGTATTTTTCAATTACTTCATTATAATCAAGGTATTCTGATATAATTCCCTTGTATTCAGGTCCAACTTGTTTACCTGATTTTTCATCAACACCACCATTTATTGCATAAAGCAAACATTTAGCAAGGTTCGCTCTAGCTCCAAAGAACTGCATTTCCTTACCAGTTTGAGTAGCAGATACACAACAGCATATTGAATAATCATCACCCCATTCTGGTTTCATAACATCATCATTTTCATATTGTATAGAGCTTGTCTTTACTGAAATCTTTGCTGCATACTTCTTGAAGTTTTCAGGAAGGGCAGAAGAGTAAAATACAGTAAGGTTTGGTTCAGGTGAAGGTCCCATGTTTTCTAATGTATGAAGGAAACGATAATCATTTTTTGTTACCATGTGGCGTCCATCAACACCTATACCACCTAATCCAATAGTAACCCATGAAGGATCTCCTGAGAATAATTCATTGTAAGAAGTTATTCTTGCAAATTTAACCATTCTGCATTTCATTGTTAAATGATCAATTAATTCTTGAGCTTCTTCTTCAGTAAGAACTCCATTATCAATATCTCTTTGGATATAGATATCAAGAAAAGTAGACACACGTCCTATTGACATGGCAGCACCATTTTGTGTCTTTATTGCTGCAAGGTATCCAAAGTATAACCATTGAATTGCTTCTTGAGCATTCTTTGCTGGTTTTGAAATATCACAGCCATAGCTTTCAGCCATTTTTTTCATAGTAGCAAGTGCTCTATGCTGTTCTGTAATTTCTTCTCTTAGACGGATAACTTCATCTGTCATAGTTCCATCGCCACAGTTAGCAAGGTCTTTTGCTTTTTCTTCCATAAGATAATCAATACCATAAAGTGCAACTCTTCTGTAATCACCTACGATACGTCCACGTCCATAAGTATCAGGAAGTCCTGTAATGATATGGCTGCTACGAGCTTTTCTCATTTCTGGTGTATAAGCATCGAAGACTCCTTGATTATGTGTCTTATGGTATTCAGTAAACACCTTGTGTAATTCTGAATTTGGTTTATATCCGTAATTTTCACAAGATTGTTCAGCCATTTTAATACCACCGTATGGCATGAAAGCTCTTTTAAGTGGCTTGTCTGTTTGAAGACCTACAACTTTTTCAAGACTTTTCAAAGATTCATCAATATATCCAGGACCATAAGCTGTAAGTCCAGAAACAACTTCTGTTTCCATATCAAGGACTCCACCTTTAGCTCTTTCTTCTTTTTGTAATTCTTGTAATCTGCCCCAAAGTTTATTTGTAGCATCTGTTGGATCTGCTAAGAAACCTGCATCACCATCATATAGTGTATAGTTTTTTTGAATGAAGTCTCTAACATTGATTTCTTCTCTCCATATTCTTCCTTCAAAACCAGCCCATTGTTCATTTTCTAACATGTCCATTCCTCCTTGTGCATTATACATATTTTTTACAATTTATATTATTAATTTGGTATTAGCTAAACATAATTTTTTCGTATCAATATTGCAATAAACATCACAATACCAATAAATTCTAAATGCTTACTATGTTCTTTGGTTATTTTTCCCTGACTGTTTTTTAATGCATACATGATCTAATATGATCTTTATACAAGAATTTATTTGAAAATAATTCTCAAGTGAAATTTTATATCATTGAATATATATTGTCAATGATATATTTTATATTTTTTAAGTAAATTTCAAAGAATAGCAGGGGCTATAGAAAAATTATATATAGAATTCATAGTTGCCTTCTTTATTCAACAATTTCCAAACGAAATACATTGATAATGTCGACATCAGGACAGCAAAAACGGAATTCACCATTTGATGTGCATGGTAGCGTTCCACCATATCTGAGAATATCTACATAAGGGAAGGCAACATGCATTGCCATTGGACAAATCTTTCCGCGGTCTGTGTCATAATCAAAGCTTTCACCTATTTTATGCCCTCTATGACATGTTCCAGAGCCTATTTTATCTACTAAAGTAATTTTAATTTTTGGTTTTTTCATTATATGCACCTCTCTTTTTATATAGTTTACTTTATACATAAAATAAATATGTTGCACTTGCAACATACTAATAGGATGTTAAAATAGAAATAAACGCTTTTGAGTAGAATAAATTTCGGAGGTTCTAAGTTATGCAAAATTTGTGTAAAGAATATATTCCAGATTTACAGTCAATGTATTTGTTCCATGGCATAGATGATAAAGAAATGGAGTCAATGCTTAATTGTCTTGGAGCATATATAAAAGAGTGTAAAAAGGATCAATGTGTTATTCTATGTGAAGATAATGTAGATTTTGTAGGAATTATATTATCAGGAAAAGTTCATATGATTCGAGAAGATTTATGGGGTAATAGAACATTATTGGTATCCATGGGAAAAGGAGAACTATTTGGCGAGAGTTTTTCTTGTGGAGCTGTTAGAAATGCAACAGTATCATTTTGGACTTCTATTGACTCAAAAATTTTGTATTTGTCATTTAGTCGAATTATGCAATCTTGCTCTATGGCATGCAAATTTCATCATAGATTAATAGAAAATATGGTAACGCTAATTGCAAAAAAAAATGTGGCGTTAATGGATAAGGTAGATATATTATCGAAGAAAACTTTACGCGAAAAAATCTCAACCTACTTATTACAAGAAGCGGGGAAACAGAATAATCCTTATTTTGATATTACTTTAGGTCGTGTACAATTAGCAGAATACCTTTGTGCAAATCGAAGCGCATTGACAAGAGAATTAAATACGATGCGTAATGAAGGATTGATTGACTATGATAAGAACTCGTTTCATATTTTGAAAAGTTTGGAATAAAAATATGCACTGATATAGTTAGAAGCTATATCAGTACATATTTTATTGGAATTATAAAAGAAATTATTGACTAGTTATAATGCTCTAAAACAAATAGACTTGTTATTTATTTGATTGTGCCTAATCGTTAGAATCTTGTAAGTATGAGTTTAAAAAATCAATAGCGTTTTTAATATCAGTTTCATTTGGATGATTTTGTGATTCTATATGTCTTGCATATCCATCATCATCTAAATGATGTGGGTGATGAGCAGGAAGGTTTCTTCGATGTTCCGTGCTAAATGGAAATACAGCGCCCTGACTTAGAAAAACATCTATACACAAGTTTTCTTCATTGATATATTCGGTAATATTTTTTTTTATTTTATACCCATAATCGGAATCTGGGTAATGACCACATGTACCAATAGCAAGGAAGGGTATATTTTTGTATTGAGCTAACAGTTTTTTACTGTCATCATCTAGAGAGGCGCGCCTGCACCAAAAGCAAAGAATATAAAATTGTGCATTAGTAAGAGTTTTCATTATCATACAAGAATCCTGCATGACGACGGAATAATCTTTCTGTTCTAAATCCATTTTTATAGCATCAGCAATTTTCTGAGTATTTCCAGTAAGAGAAGATACAAATATAGCAATATCTTTCATAATTAATGTCTCCTTTTTAATCAATGTTCATATTTATTTTATGAAAAAGAAGTATCTATCACGTTGCATACGCAACATAACAGGTACTTTTTTTATTATATGATGAAGAAAAGGAAGGGGGATTGTTATGGTTTATCAGATAGCAGAAAATATATTTGCAATAGGAAAGACTATTATTAAGCCAGATAAACAATTTTCATTTATGGCGTATCTGATTAAGGGGAAGGTGAATGTGTTGATTGACACATTACCATTACGTTCTGCAGAATTGCTGTGTCAAGAAGTGAAAAAATTGTTGAAAAATGAAAGACTGGATTTTTTGATTCTGAATCATTCAGAGGAAGATCACAGCGGAGCTCTTTTGACTATGAAAAGAGAGTATCCAGAAATGGTGATCTATTGTACAAATGAGTGTCAGGAAAGAATTTCAGAACAGTTAACAGAAATGGAGTGTCATATTGTGACTTCAGGAGAAAGAGCTGTGCTGGGAGATCATGTTTTTCGTTTTATTAAAACATCTGGATTACATTGGAATGATAACATGGTTACTTATTTTGAAAAAGAAGAAATTTTATTTTCTAATGATTTATTTGGACAACTGCTTGCAAGTGAACCTCCACTTGATAGTGGATGCACGGAGGATGTTTTTATAAGGGCGCTTGATGCTTACTATACAAGAGTGTTCTCGGAAGCAACTAGTGAACAGAAGGAAAATGCCATTTGTCTTTTAAATTATTCAATTCGCATGATAGCACCTGGTCACGGAGTGTTGATAGAAAAGATGTTACAACCTACTTTGAATTTTTATCAGAAGGTTCTGACAGTATAGATGTGACAGAAAAGTAAGAACCTATTGAGGATTTTATATGAATGAAATAAAGATAAAAAGAATCTATGAACAAACAGTTTTATCCGATGGATATCGTATATTAGTAGACCGTATCTGGCCGAGAGGATTAACAAAAGAAAAAGCAAAAATATACAGTTGGAAAAAGGAAATAGCACCATCGACAGAACTACGATGCTGGTTTGGACACAATAGTGAAAGATTTCCAGAGTTTGTAGAGAAGTATGAAGAAGAACTGAGAGTGAACAGAGAATCATATTTGTTTAAAGATGAATGTGAAGAGTTATTACTGTTAGATAATATAACATTCGTGTTTGCAGCGAAATCTCTCAATGAAAATAATGCTGCTGTTTTAAAAAGATGGGTTTTTAGAAATATTAATAATATTTTGTTATAACAACAGAAATACTTTGTTTTCAGTGTGAACAGACATCATGTTGTACTGTATGTAAATGATTTGGTTCTTGAAAATCTTAAGAAGCTTGATTTTAATCAGAGACTGATAATCGAGAATATGCTGAAGATATTGAATAAATAAATAAGGATTTAACAAGGAGGAATATATGAGCGCATTTTTAGGACCTATTCATACCTGGCTATATAACAAAATAAAATTCCAGGATGAACTAGTAAAAATAATAAGGAATGTTGTGTCACAAAAAGGATATGAGGATGAGCTACTTTCGCAGCTCGATCATAGATATGGAACATTAGAAAAGGGAGAACTTGCAGATATTATTGATGAAAATAATATTCATGGATGGTTACAGGAAAGAATTACAGTTGTAGAAAACCAGCTTGCATTTCTTGTTACAATTGTTACAGATGAGCATCCAGAAAGAATTATAGATATCAATGATGCCGTATATGAATTTGGAAAAGAACATTCTGTACAAAAAGGAATTTCTATAAAAGAGGCATATGGTTACTTAGACAATTTACTACTGAATGGAATGCCATGCGATAGAGTTAATGAGGTTACAAATGAAGATGAGAACAGCATTGCTTGGAATCAAACAGTAGATATCCATAAGTCTTATTGGGATATGATTCATGGAAATGTTGATTATTATTATGCGATTAGGAAAAGTTTGATTGTGGGGATTATAGGGAATAGTGGAATTGTATATAATCAAATTGGTGAGCAGACGTTTGAGCTTAGAAAAGAAGAATAGATGCATGGTATAGATTTGTTAGTGGAAGAGCAATAACATATTTTAGGAATAAGTAGAACAGGTGCTCCAAAGGGAGTAACTGTTTTCACATATGGGTATAGTAATATATTGAAATTATTATTATGGTAACATTATAAAAAAAGATTATTTTAAAAAGGCTAGTGATTTTCTAGCCTTTTTATATTACAGTAAATTGCTAGCTTCTTCAACGAGCTGCTTACCGTGTTTGGTAAGTATATATTTTTTTTCACTTCGTATTGATTTTAAATTGTTGACGTTTACAATAAAATGACATTCTTCAAGATCTTTAATAGACGCTTTTACTATCTTTGAATGTTTATTTGCAAACTTTGAAAGTATATCAAGTTGATTTAATGAATTATATGGGTAGAGATGATCTAAGATTTTATTTGCATAATACTTATGACTTTTTTTTATCTTTCCGTATAACAAATGATAAAATGTTAATTGTCTATTATCCATTTAACTCCTCAAATATAATGATGTTACTTAAGTATATGAATAGATTTGCATGGCATATTCATACTTGAAATAAAAAACTTGTTATTTTTGCTTAGATAACATTAAAACATATAAAAAAATTTCTCAATAATTCAAATCATTTTTTATTATTCTAAGTAATTAACTAGCTCAAACTGAGTTGAACAAAATTAATTATAAAATACATAATCTGTAGATTTGAAGTAACAATCAATAAAAATGTTTTTTAAAATGCGAATAAGTTATATTTAGATTCCAAACACTAACTATAAAAAAGGATTAACGTTTTTAAGGAGATTTTTATTTATGAAAAAAATATTCACTTTAATTGTTATTATAGCTCTTATTATAATAATTGGATGTGATTCAGGTAGTAGTAAAATTACAACAGCAAATATTGTACCAGTAGAGGATAGGTTACAAACAATAAGAGAAAAAGGAGTATTAACTATTGCTTCGCCAAATGACAAACCTTTTGTCTATATAGATCCTAAAACAAATAAGCTAAGTGGAATTGACGCTGATATAATAGCTGAAATTGCAAAGAGACTTGGAATTAATAGAATTGAACAAAAGGAAATATCATTTGCAGATCTATTAACAAAATTAAATGCTGATGATAGTATAGATCTAGCAACAGATGGTATATATATAACTCCTGAACGTGAAGAAATAGTATCATTTACTCAACCACTATATAGGGAATCAGAAGCTGTTATTGTTCCAAAAGTTTCAAAAATTAATTTTAAGGATGATTTGAAAAATGCGGTGGTTGGAGCTGAAAGAGGTACAAAATTTGCAGATTTGATAGAAGATTGGAAGAAAAATAACTTAGTAAAAGATGTGATGTTTTTCGAAGACACTAACAAATTATTGGATGCTATAAGTAAGGGAGAAATTGATGCAGGCGTATCTGATTCTACTTTGGTAAAATATCTTTTGAAAAATCAGGATTTTTTTTTAAAGACATTACAAGGCTATAATCCTGAAATACATGGAACTGCAGGAATAGCAGTTAAAAAGAGTGATGTTACATTATTAAATGCTCTAAATGAAAAAATTAATGAGATGAAAGCAGATGGTACATTGTATGCCATTCTTGTAAATAATGGATTGGATAGAAATAATATAATTTAAAACTAATGGAATTGTTTAAAATGTAGATTTTCTTTTGCTTGAAGTATATTAATATCTTCTTTTTATTAAGAAATGTAATAATTTAAACTTATAGAATATAAATAGAAAGCAACATTTCATAGGGGTATGATATGTTGCTTTCCTATATTTATAGGGTAAATATTTATGAAAAAAGATCATTAGTGGTTTTATAAGATTATTATAATATGACATTGTGTCATAGAGATGGCAAATTTAGACTTATTAAAAATCCAACAATATTATATTTACATAATATGTTATAATTAGCCAAAGGATAGATTGTAATTTATTAGTGGCATATTTAAGGAGAGGGAAAAATGCAAATTAATAAAATATTAACTGTTGATTCTTTGGAAGAATATAAAGAAGTTTTACTAAATATTGGCGCAACTATGATTAAAGATATTCAAAAAGTAGCAACAGGGTGGAATATGACTGTAAAACATAAAGATGGAATTGTTGTAGAATACGTACAGCGTAATGTGGATTAGAATCTTTAAATTTATTATAGGAAGTGAATTAATATGATTAAAGCAATATTATTTGATTTTGATGGGGTACTAACTACGGATGCAACTGGTTCAGAATCGATATGTAATTATATTTGTATGAAAACTGGATTGAATATAAAAATATTTGAAAAAGAGTATTTCAAATATAATGATGATCTTTTATATGGAAAAACTACTCATGAAGAAATTTGGAAAAATTTATGTGAAGGACTAAACACCCAAATTGACATGAATATCTTATATGAATCATTTATAAATACACCTATAGATAACCAAATGATGAAACTTATAGATGGGCTAAAAAAGCAGAATTATAAAGTAGGCATGGTTACTGATAATAAAAAAGATCGCATACATAGCATTGTTCAGTATTATAATTGGGACAAGGTATTTGATGCAATTGCAATATCAGCAGAAATTGGTTCTGGAAAAGAATTTAATACAATTTTTGAGAAAACTATAAATTTGATGAATGTAGATGCAAATGAGTGCTTGTTTATTGATAATCAAGAAAAAAATCTTATAATTCCTAAGAAAATTGGAATGAACGTTATTTATTTTGATCATGAAAAAAGAAATTATGAAAAGCTTGTTGAAGAATTTAAGAATTTATATTCTATAAAATTAGATTAGCTTTTATTAATAGTAAGACAAGTGTTATTAAACAAAATAATTAATAAATTTCTTAAATAATGCAATGATAGATTGAGGATTAAATTGAAAAAAATATATAAAAAATGATTTTATGAAGATTGAATAATGCTATATAAAGGAGAAGAAATTTGAATAAATACACCAGAAAAGATTTAGCAGAATTATTTAACATAGGAAAAGAAACTTTGCGATATTATGAAAATATAAATTTATTACCTAATCCAACTAGGAATGAAAATGGTTATAGAGTTTATACTGAGGAAGATTTATTAAGAATCAAATTTATTGTTCGAATGAAAAAATATGGATTTAGCTTAAGGCAAATATCTGACTTAATTAAAAGTGTTAGTAATGAGAAATGCGCTCATCAAGATAGTCTAATAAATTATATAGATAATAAAATAATTGAAGTTGAAAATCAAATTAAAGAGTTGTATCAATTGATAGAATTATTAAATGGAGTAAAGGAAAATAAGCATTTAGGTGAATGTGACTTTTTTAAATCTTTAGTAAATAATGATTGACATTGTTCTATACTACAACCATTACACTATTAATAAAGATGATTTCATAATTAACTTTTATAAAATAGGAAATGGGGTTATACACATGAATGTAATTGCTATTAATGGAAGTCCAAGAAAAAAAGATAATACAGCAATTTTGCTAAATAAAGCTCTTGAGGGAGCAGCTTCAAATGGAGCAGAAGTAGAAATGATCAATTTATATGACTTTAACTATAAAGGATGTAGAAGTTGTTTTATGTGTAAATTAACAAATGGTAATAGTTATGGGCAATGTTGTATTAACGATGAAATAAGTTCCATTTTAAATAAAATTAAGAATGTAGATGCTATAATTCTTGGTTCACCAATTTATTTGGGATTAATTACAGGTGAAATGAAATCTTTTATGGAACGATTAATTTTTCCTTATCTAGTTTATGATGAAAATTATTCTTCGCTCTTTCCTAAAAGAATTTCAGTAGGATTAATCTATACATTTGGAGTTGATGAACAAAAATTGGAACAAACAAAATGGAAAGAACCTCTTAAATATAATGAATTTTTAATAGAAAGATTTTTGGGAAAAGCAGAATCAATTTTTGTAACTGATACATATCAATTTGATGATTATTCAAAATATGTTTCAACAGCTTTTGACGCTAACAAAAAATTAAAACGTAGGAAAGAAGTGTTTCCACAAGATTGCAAAAAGGCATTTGAGCTGGGAAAAAGATTAGTTCAGATGTAAAAAAATAATTATAAGTTAAGTTTCAGATCTTTTTGGAGTTATTAAATATAAAAGTTAAAAAATGTTACAACCTATTAAACACTAAATAGTAATTTGGAAATTTTAAAAAATATGTTGAAATACATTTTAAAGGATTATATGATGAATTTAGGCATCGATGTACTTTATTAAAATAAAGAAGGTAAATTATGATTATTAATATTGAAATGATACCATCATATAAAATTGCTTATATACGAAGAACAGGGCCTTACGGTTTAGAGAATGTGTCAATAATGGAACAATTAAAAAGTTGGGCTAGAGAAAAAAACTTATTTAATGAAAGTTCAATCATATTAGGAATAGTTAAAGATAACCCTAAATTCACAGAACCTAAAAATTGTCGTTATGATACATGTTTAGTTGTTTCAGATGAATTTGAGGTTGATACTGAGTATATTAATGTGGGAAAAATTATTGGTGGAAAATACTGTGTATTTAAGATAAATCATACGGTAGATGCTATACAAAAAGCATGGATGGAGATATTTTCGGAGTTATCAAAAAGAAATTACGAAATTGATGATAGAAGACCTATCCTTGAACGCTATGAAATACAGATGATAAACAAGCATTTCTGTGAAATTTGTGTACCAATATTATAAAAAAATATTGAGATAAATTTCAATTTATGTAATTGAAAAATGATTATAATATAAAATTTAACTATTTAGTTTTAATATTAATTTATAAAGACTTTAAAGGCGATAAACACTTAAAATAAAATGTTTATCGCCTTTATTGAAGCTGTTTTATCAGAATCATCGATAGAATTATGAAACTGGATGTTTAAAGCCTTTTTTACAAATTTAATGGAACATCTTAACTAAGAGGTATAGGTTGTTATATATTTTATTTACTTAAAGAAGAAACTATGAAATTTATAGATAAATTAAAATAATCTCTTTCTAAGTTTGATGATGGAGCATAATTAAAAGAAATTAAAATTGATTTACCTAAAATTAAAAACATAACGAGTTTTTATAAAAAAATTATTATAAAACTTATTGAATATTAGTCAAAATTAGTATAATATGTTTGCATATAGAAAAGTATGCTAAGGTTTACATTAAGTATAAATAAAAATTTGATAATTTATGATTTTATTAATCTTATATTAATATAGGAGGGAGTGTTACAGTGGTTAGACATCAAATAAAACTCTGACAGTACCAGTCAAAAGTAAGGAGTGACGAAATAATGAAAATTTCAAAGAAAAGTTGGACCACAGTAGGTGCTTTTGCTACTAGTTGTATGTTCATGTTTAATGGAGGTAGCGCAGTATCAGCTGCTAATGCAAACGATTTTATGGCTTTTGCTACACCATCATACACTAATCCAAAAGATTTTAAAATTTCTGATACATCAAGCAATTTTACGATACCAGCAGAAATTGATGCATCGAAAATAGAATTGCCTACATCAGGCGCTACGATCAGTTCAGCAACTATAGTGAAATCTGATGAAAAGGATAATCTGAATGGAGAATACTGCAAGGTATTAGGTGCAATCCATCCAGTAGATAAAACTGCGCCAGATATTAACTTTCAGGTTAACCTTCCTGTAAAATGGAACAGTAAAATATTACAATATGGTGGCGGTGGATTTGATGGTGCTCTGGTTAGTGCTGATAATGGATATTACGGGCAAATGGTTTCAGATCCAACACCTTTGGCTCAAGGGTATGTGACATTTGGTAGTGATAGTGGTCATGTAAATTCTTCATATTGGGATAGTAAATGGGCGCTTAATGATGAAGCCTTGAATAATTTTGCCTCTGACCAGTTAAAGAAAACAAAAGATACCGTACTAGAAATAGTACAGGCTTTTTATAAATCCAAGCCGTCTCAGGTATATTTTGTTGGTGGCTCTAATGGCGGACGAGAAGCGTTGAAGGTTGTGCAACGTTTCCCAGCAGAATATAACGGCGTTATTTGCTATTTTCCTGTATTAAACTGGGTACCTAAGGCAATTGCAGATAGCAGGAATGGAGATGATGTAAAAGCTAATAATGGAGCAGGTTGGATCAGCCCTGAACAGTATAAGCTTGTTAATCAAACCATCCTTGGAATAGATGATGGACTAGACGGCGTTAAGGATGGCATAATAAGCAACATTTACGGAGCTGAAAAAAATAAGGATGAAGTTTTAAAAGCTTTAAAAAATATATTATCAGATGCGCAGATAAAAACATTAGAAACATTTGCTTCACCTATGAAATTTAATTATCCTCTTGCCAATGGATTAACCACTATGCCAGGATATCCTGTTTTTAAGGGAGCTCCTTTAGCCGATAGGTTTCTAAGCCAATATGGTACAGCACCAACTGCAAGGGATGGTGTAATGGCAGAAGCTGGGGATGCTGTTATTAAAAATATGATAGTTCGAGATGATAATTTTAATCCTGAAAATTTTGATCCAGATAAATGGCATGATAAAGTTGTAAAAGCTTCAGAATTACTTGATGCTACAAATCCAGATATCTCAGCTTTTAAAGATAACGGAGGAAAATTGATTCTTATTCATGGAGCAGCAGATCAAATTGTTACCTTCCAAGGCACAATTGACTACTATAATCAATTGACTGACAAGTTTGGTAAAGATCCTCTTGGTAAGTTTGTAAAATTCTATATGGTTCCAGGAAATGGCCATTATAACTCAGAAACCTGGAATATGCAATCCGACATATTAGGCGCATTGGATCAATGGGTAGTAAATAATAAATCTCCTGAAAATTTGATTGTAACAGATGGGTCTGAAAAGACTGCAGGCCGCACACGTCCGCTTTTAGAATATCCTGCTTATCCAGAGTACAAAGGAAGCGGAGATGTAAATTCCGCTGAAAGTTTTATTAGCGTTACCCCTTAATGAAATGGAAAGAGCTTATTTTATTATATTTAGGAATTGCATTTTGTTTTCTTCTTGCCATAAATATTCTTCAGAATATGCTCCAAAAATGCGGAGTTGGATAGTAATGTTAAAAAGTATTATTTGTTTTTAATGTTGTTTTACAGCACAGAACATATATCAATAATAGCAGCAGATAAATTTTTAAAAGCTGAAAATAAATTATGGAGTGTGTTGGGGATGATTAAGGATGAAATTAAAATTAAATCAGAACAAGGAGAAATCTTTGATAAAAAGCAGATAGCTCTTGCTATTAAAAATTCTACTTTTAATGATGAGCTTAGGTGCTCTTTACTTGATGATGGAATATTAGATAAATGTGTAGGGTGTAGTTTGAAATATATTTGTGATGGAATTGATCAAGTAGTTGATGATTATGTTGACAAAACTACAGAAGTTATAAATAATTTTAGTTTTGAATAAGTAAATGAAACATACAAATATAAAGATCCAAAACATTTATTCATAATTATATATATAACAACAGCTCCAAGGATAAAAAAATAACCTTGGAGCTGTTAAGCGTTTGATGTTTTATAGTATAGGGAATATTATTAAGGAGTTTTTTGAGAATATTTTTATAATGACTTATAATGGATTTGTTTAGAAAAGCTAAAACTAAAGAAGAACAAGATTTTTATGTTATGCTTTCTAATTTAGTACTTAAAAGAGAAGCCCAAATGTTATAGGTAAGTAATATGGCAACATATACAATACTTGCAGGAGTTAATTTATTTATATGGTGAAATTAATATCTATGATAATACTAATATATTTAAGTTAATTGTGTGTATAAGAAATGGTAGAGTAATTTGGAGTGATGAAAAGTTGCCAGATTGGATAAAAAAGATAATAGAATTATAATAGCTAAATTGTATCAAAAATTTAGCCTAATCATCTCAAATAAGAACTAGAATTTTAATACAATGTAAAGCCACTGATTTCAGTGGCTTTCAGTGTTTATTTGGACAAAAGGTGGTGGAAAATTTTAAGTTTTCATCTTAAATTTATAGAGTTTTATGTTGGAATGTACACTTTTCGAGAAAATAGAAAACTGGTATATAGTACAGAAAATGAAAGCATTGCTATAGGGAAAATTAAACATATTCGAATTAGAATGGGTATATAATGAAAAAGTCAACGGATTATTGGGATTAGATTTTTTAAGTAGCTCCTTATGCTTTAATTTGTTTTAATGGTTAAATTAAATATAGATATGATAAAATAGCAACATAGAGTATGGTGAGAAATTTTGGAGAAAGAGTTTAATATAACAGGTACGTGTATTCCACAAATGCATTATATGGTAGACATATCTGATAAATTAAAAGAAACTATGAAACTCATAGATAAAGGAAGATATTTCATTATAAATAGACCAAGACAGTATGGGAAAACTACAATATTTTATTTATTAAATAAACAATTAAAAAATAGTAAAGATTACTTACCTATAAAAATAGTTTTGAAGGCATAGGAGATGTAGTCTTTGAAGACGAAGAAAGTTTCTCAAAAGCATTTTTAGAGATAGTATCAGAAAATTTATTATTAAAGGATGAAAAGTTAGCCCTATTTTTAGAAGAAGAAATAAACAAGGTTAAAAAATTAAAGGATTTATCTAGTGCAATTACAAAACTAATTATTAAAGCCAATAAAAAGGTTGTACTTATGATAGATGAAGTAGATAAAAGCAGTAATAATCAATTATTTTTGAGTTTTTTAGGGATGCTTAGAAATAAGTATTTACTAAGAAATGAGGAAGAAGATATTACTTTTCATAGCGTAATATTAGCAGGTGTTCACGATGTTAAAAGTTTAAAGATAAAAATAAGACCAGATGATGAGCATAAATGCAACAGTCTTTGGAATATAGCTTCTGATTTTGATGTGTATATGAACTTCTCAGTTGAAGAGATAGGTACAATGCTTGATGATTATATTTCAAATAAAGGAGTAAATTTAGATAAAAGCTATTTCTCACAAAGGCTTTATTTTTATACTTCTGGATATCCATTTTTAGTAAGCAAACTATGTAAAATAATAGACGAAAAGATAATGAATGAAAATGAATTGAAATGAGAAAAAGTATATATGGATATGGCTGTAAAGGAATTGCTAAAAGAAAAGAATACTAATTTTGATAGTCTGATTAAAAATATAGAGAATAATAAAGACTTGAAGGAATTGGTAAAAAGGATAATTTTAGATGGCTATGAAATTAGTTATAATGAAGATAATTTTATTATAACTATGGCAATTATGTATGGAATATTCAAAAATAACAATGGAAGAGTCAAGATTCATAACAGAATATATGAGCAAAGAATATATAATTATATGAGCTCACTAATAGAAACTACAAGCAACTTAGGATTTTATAATGAAAGATCAAAATTCATAAATGCAAATGGCGATCTAGATATAAAGAAAATACTTATAAAATTTAAGGAATTTATGAAGCATGAGTATTCAGAAAAAAGAGAAGTTTTTTTAGAGGATGATGGAAGATTAGTATTTCTAGCTTTTATAAGTCCTATAATCAACGGAACGGGTTTTGCGTTTAAAGAAGTAAAAGGCGGAGATGAAAAAAGATTTGATATAGTAATAACATACAATAAAAAGATGTATATTATAGAACTTAAAATATGGAGGGGGGAAGAGTATCATAAAAAAGGTCTAATACAGCTTGGAGAATATTTGCAGCAGTATAGTTTAAGTAAAGGCTATCTTCTAATATTTGATTTTAGAAAAACTAAAAATGTATCTGGAGAAATGAATGTAATTGATGTTGAAATTAATGGGAATAGTAAAAAGATAACAGAAGTGTATTGTTAGTAAAAAAGGATGCTTGCAAAGATTTTAAAAATTATTTGCAAGCATCCTATTATTTTTATTCAAATTTATATATGAATGTTTTACCTAACTATATTACAATAGACGAATCTAGGGAGAATAAGTGTGGATAATTCATATTTAGAGGAATATTATTAAGTCAATGTAGTAGAGCTTCTTAAGAATATGGAATATAAATACATGAGCGTTCGTATGTCTAATTGGAAGAGGAGAAAAGGTTGGATGGATTGAATTATGGACTATGGAAGAAATTATAAAAGCAATTAGGGAAATTAATAAGAATAAGATATCTTATATACTTAATAATTTATCATAATATAAAGAATCACTTAATAAAGACTAATGTAGTAAATCTTTTGCGCTTGAAAAAACCTCAGGAATTTTAATTTTTAAATAGTATTTTATATAGTAGAGAGGATTAGATTAACTTTCCATTAAGTGAAAAAGGAAAATAAATTATAATAAAATATAATTTATAATAAAACCAAAATAGGAACAAATGTTTAAAACAAGTACTTCTTCCTATTTTTATATATTATCTAATGCTATTCTATAATGGAAAAAAGGAGGGAAAAAATATGTTGCTTAGCTATAATGTTAAAAATTTCCCCATACATATATTCCAAAGAAAGTTTTAGGGGATAAGCATTGAAAAATAGAAGTTTAATTGTTAATGATGATAATAAAATATATGTTTTAGAAAATTAATAATGAGGTATGGAGAATGTATAATAAAAATATTTTGGATAAATTTAATAAAGAAGAGATTATTATTATTCCGGATTCTGAGATATTTGTATCATATAAAAGTAATCCATTGTTTGTTTTAATATTGAGTCAATTTGGAAAACTAAAAAATGAGATTAGTAGTAACGATTATTTTTTGATTTTTGATATATCTGCAAGTGGTATCAAAAATAGTGACATAGGTGATTATGCATATGATGATTTTTTTGGAATGTATAAAGATAAATTGTAGTGACATACCTGATTTAGCAAATGAACAATTAATACAAGCATTAAATAAAATATAAATTTTGAAATAATGATGCTCTTCAAAAATTTTTTACTATTGTTAAAATATTGTGACAAAGTAGTGAGTTTGAAATATATTATAATTTAAGACATGCAGTTTAATTAAAGCTGCATGTCTTAAATTGTGTAAAAAGGCTTTAAGCAAGGAATGAAAGAAGTAAATTAGCTGTATTAAATTTTAAAGTAATTATTCAGAATGTGTAGATATTGGAAAATAGTAATACAAGAAATTTTATAAAGTAAGAAAGTGAATATACTTAATATAGTGTTTAGAATTGCACTAAACACTATATTAGTAAATTTTTAAAGAGGAGAAAAAGATATTTCGCCAGTACCAACCAGTATTAGAATATCCCCTTCTCCAACAGGACCAAGTTTTACAATTTCATTGGGGGTATTAAATTGTAAAAATGTTTTTTGATTACCATTAGAATCAATTACTATTACAGTAAGAGGCTTGTTGGCAGTTATCAGTTTACCTGTAATATAATTTCCAGTATATTGAGTCATATTATAGATGCCTTGTGTATAAGTTGTTGCAATAGGAAGTGGTTGTGCTTGTGCTTGTGGGATTTTAACAAATGTAAATATAGATATTAAAAAAAATATTAAAAACTTCTTTATTTTCATAGCAGCACCTCCATTTTATTAGTATTTTGTTTTCAAAATTAGAATATACACTCTATTGATAATTAAAGTATCAATAATCTTTTATTTCACAATACTGGCATATAGCGTAAAACTACAAAAAAGTTAAGAATAAATTTATGCATAGAAAGTTAACTATTAATAATTTGGAATTGAGATATATAAAATTTGTAGAAAGGAGATTAACAAATGGAGGATTTGAGAATTTTCAAAAATGAAAGATTTGGAGAAATAAGATGGGTAAAAGTTAATAATAAAGATTATGCAGTGGGAATTGATATTGCTAAAGCATTAGGATATAAAAATGCGAGAGATGCAATTTCAAGACATTGCAGGGGTGTCGTGAAGCACGACATGGGGGTGGTTACTAGAAAGAGAAAAAATGGAACTGATGCTATTCAAAATATAGAAATGAGTGTGATTCCAGAAGGTGATATATATCGATTGGTGTCAAAATCAGAATTACCAGGAGCAGAAAAATTTGAATCATGGATTTTTGATGAGGTATTACCGGAATAAGAAAAACAGGAATGTATGCAGCAGATGAATTATTAAATAATCTTGATTTACTTATTACTGAAGTTACAAAGTTAAAAGAAGAAAGGGAAGCAAGATTAAAAATTGAAAAGAAAGTAAAGCTACTAGAACCAAAAGTACAATTTTATGATGATGTTGCAGGATCTAAAGACTCTATTGAAATGGGTCATGTTGCAAAAGTTCTTGGAATTAAAGGAATGGGAAGGAATAGACTATTTTTATTACTAAGAGATAAAAAAATCTTAGACAAAAACAATATTCCTTATCAGCAGTTTGTAGACTGTGGCTATTTTCGAGTGTTGTAGCAAAAGTACACAGTATCAAATGGACAAATTAGGATAAATGTAAAAACAATGGTATTTCAAAAAGGGGTAGATTTTATCATGAGAAAGATTAGAGAGTAGTAAATTGACTTAAAAGTATAATAATTATATTCAATTGCTAATTTAAAAGTTGAATTTATATGAACTACCTCAAAATTAAATGAGGTAGTTTTTTAAAAAATTAATTAAATTAATAGTGAATTACGTAATCAGTAAAAATTTTCTCTGCATTTGAAAATCTTTCATTTAATTATTGATTTCACGCAGTAAATTTAGAAAATGATCTTTTAAAATTGAATAATGTGTAGTGTAGTGATTATTGTTCTCATTGAAGCAGCTTTAAAGGTTAGTATAAAAGGCAAAGTATTATTCTTTAAAGTTTGAGCTTTTTTCAAACGTGGATAATTTTATTTCAATCACAGATAATAACTATAAAAATAGTTGTCATTTTAAAGGAGAGTTCTATTTATGAAAAAAAAATTCACTTTAATTGTTATTATAAATCTTATTGGAATAATAATTGGTTGCGGTGCAAGTGCTATGGGAGCTACAATAGAAAATCAAGCAATAGAAAAAGATAAATTGCAAACAATAACAGAAAAAGGAGTAATAACTGTTGCTTCAGGATACGGTGTTCCATTTTTTTATATAGATTCTAAAACAAATCAGATAAGTGGAATTGATGCTGATATCGTAAATGAAATTGCAAAGCGACTTGGAATTAAAAAAATTGAAGCCAAGAAAGTGCAATTTTCAGAGTTATTAGACAAACTAAATACTGATGACAGTATAGATATTGCAGCTAGTGGAATATATATAACTCCCGAGCGTGAAAAGATTGTGGCATTTACACAGCCTTTGTATAAAGAAACAGAAGCCGTTATTGTTCAAAAATTTTCTAAAATTAATTTTATGAGTGATTTAAAAAATGCAGTAGTTGGAGTAGAAAAAGGAACAGCATTTGAATATTTAGCAAAAAGGTGGAAGGAAAATAACTTAATAAAGGATATAGTGATTTTTGAAAATTCATCTGAATTATTGAACGCTATAAATAACGGAAAAGTTGATGCAGGTATATCTGATTCTGTTGTTGTAAACTACTTATTATTAAAGAATAAAAACCTTTCAGTAAGAACGCTAGAAGAGTATACTCCTGAAATATCTGGATCTATAGGAATAGCAGTCAGAAAAGATGAAATTTCCTTATTAAATGCATTAAATAAAACAATTAATGATATGAGAGCAGATGGTACACTATATGCTATTCTTGTAAAAAATGGATTGAATAAAAATAATATGATTCAAAACTAGTTAATCTTTTAAAATTGAATAATGCTAAGTTTACATAATATGATATAATGAACATATAATTGTAAATATTTAAAAATGTTTGCTGAAATTATTTTGGAAGGTGAAATATGAAGATTGATACATTTAAATATTTCTTTTTAGATGCGCTAAAGAATTTAAAACGAAATGGAACACTAACAATTTTTTCAGTATTTACTGTATCAGCAACTATTTTTATTGTTGGATTATTTTTAATATATTTGTTATCAGTTAATAAAAATTCTGCAACTATTTTTATTAACAATAAAGGAATGATCATAATTTTTAGATGGCTTGAAATTGCAGTTTTTATAATACTACCAATTATTTCATTATTTTTAATTGTAAATGCATTTAAGATGGCTATGTTTCCAAGGAGGAAAGAAATAAATATAATGAAGCTTGTTGGAGCCACTAATTGGTTTATCCGCTGGCCATTTATTATTGAAGGAGTAGTTATAGGAATTGTAGGAGCCTTTGGAGGAAATTTATCGTTATTTTTTATATATAGCTTCATCTACACTAAAGTAATGGAGTTTACGCCAGAATTAAGCCTCGTACAACCTGCTTTTATAACCAATACAATGCTTTTGCCATTTACAATAGTTGGTGCATTTATAGGACCTGTAGCAAGCATTATAGCTTTGAAAAAAATTCTTAAATGTGTAGTTTGGGAAAATTAAATAAATTGATAAAAGTAAATAATAACATTGAAATTTCGCATTATTTAGACTGACGATATGCGATTTTTTGTTGTGCAATACTACAATTAAGTGCATATTAAGTAAATTATAATTTGTCATAATACTGACATAATAAAGATGTAATATATATTACATAAAGTAGTTGAAATATTATTTATCCCCTTAAATAATTATTAACACGTATTAAGAATGATTTATTACACAATAATAGATCATTCTTTTTTATTTGCAGAAAATACTATATTTAACGTGTAGGCTAATTTTTTAAAACCGTGGATACGTATACGCTGATTCGAGTAAATTCATTTGGTATCGTTAAGGTTTTTTGATTATTAGTAATATTTTTATTAATATTTATTGGTAAATATATCTTGAATTTGAAAACATTAATTTAAATGTTAAAAAATTAAGATTGTATACGAAAAACTAATGAATACTAATTTATACAAGGAGTGGTTATATGTTATTAAGAACAGAAACTAATAATATAAATATAGAATATCAATGTAATAAAAATAGAAATTCAAACACAAATTCTTCTTTTTTCAACCAATTAAAGGATAGTATAGAGCTTAATAAAAGCAAATATAAAGTTACATATATGTATTCAAAACAAGAAACTCTAAAAAATATAAATAATAATATATCTCTGAATTATTCAAAAGAAGAAATTGAAAAAAGAAGATCAGAAATACATGAAATGCAAAAAGAATATGATAATGGAATATATGATCCAAATCTTTGTATGCCAAAAGTAAATACAAAGACAATGGAAAAAATACTCGATTTGGAAATCAAAAACAATAAACAGAATTACTATGATAATAGTGGGAAAATTAATATTAATAAAATTGCAGAGAAATGCGGAATATCTTTAAATAATGCTACTCCGATAGAATTGCAAAGTTTGAGAAGTGAACTAAAACATGAAGGTTTAATAGACGATGGTATTGACTATAATTTAGACATTTTTATTAATAGATCTTTCTCAGATAATTTTCTAAATGGAAATTCATCTAGATATGACATTTATAATAGCAAAAAATTTGATGTGTTTCAAAAAGTAAATTTTTTTATGAAAACAGATTATAAATATAATGATTTAATAAATTATAATATTGATAATAATATATTGAATTTCTTTAGCTAAAGGGACTGTGGCACTATGATATACTTCCATTATGGTAGAAAAATATTGTAAAATCGCATTATTCAAAAAATAGATATAAAAAATGGAGATTTATCCTTTCAACAAGGACAAACCTCCATTTTTTAATTAAAGCTAAGCTACATCAAATTTAGTAACTTGTCTTTGCGTTAATTGAGCACCAGCTTTTTTAACTAAGTCACCAGAATTAGTTTCAAAGATATTTTTAGATATAACAATGTCCATAAGAGCATTGACTTCATCTTTTGTAAGAGAAGTTTTAACACCACTAACACTTAAAGTAGTCTTTAAACCAGATTCAGTTAAAAAATTCATAGCTAAAGTATATTCCATTTAAATTACCTGCAATCCTAAAAATTTAATTATGATCTTGACTAAGGCACAATCAAAAAATAATAGACCAGTATACGTGGATATTTCGCGCCATACTGCGTCGACAAATTCTACTAATAGACCTGCTATGAGCAGAATTCGTATCCTTGTTTGACACGAAATATTCTACGAATCTTTGGGCTATTATTTATTTGAATGTGCCTAAGCATTTACTAAGCTAGAAGATTCATTGATAAAATAATCTCTAGTTTTAGCTGACATAACGCCTTTGATTGCTTCAGCAACATCATAGACATTTTGAGCAGCAGCATCTGTTTTTACATTAGAAAAAGTTTTCTTAGTGTAAATAGGAAGACCTGCTTTATCAGTACCACTTTGAACTTCAATACTTAATGAAGTAGTTTGAATTGATTTAGTAACAGCCATGTATTTTCCCTCCTTTAATTTGTTTTCATAGAGGATATATGGATAAGTTTTAGTGATTACATAATAAATATAAAAATATTTTTAGTTAATTAATTTTTTTAAAATGAGGTAAGTATTAGGATAAAAAGATTTTGGATGATTACAAATTATGAACACAATAAGCTGTAATAGCGACATTTCATTGTCAAAATGTATATAAGATAGAATAGAAAAATGTGCCGCTAAGAGAATAATTTTTACATTTATCCGTAACCTAATACTGATGTATATCATTTAAAGTGAGGTTGTACATAAAAATGAAAGTATTAAGGCAAACAATTAGGTCAATTTTAGTTATGTTAATAATTTTCACATTAATAATTACTACCGAAATACAAACATTTTCTAGTCCCATTAGCAGAAAACCAATTAACGTTGGAATAATATTATTTAGTTTAGATAATTCTGCTGCAGCACAACTTAAAAAAGAGTTTGATAATCTTCAAAATGAATATCCAGTCAAAGTTTCTGTCTTTAATCCTCAGAATAATTTGAGTGTGCAAGATGAAATGTTAGATTCTCTACTTAAAAATAAAATAGATTTGATTATAGCTATGCCAGCAGATACAAAAGAAAATGCTGTGAGAAATTTTATTGAAAGAGTTAAACCTTATAATACTCCTTTGGTAATGTTTAATATTCCGCCAGATGTCGTGACAAAAGTCTTAAAAGATTATAACAGAGTTGCTTTTGCAATACCTGCTTCTGATAAAACAGGTGAGATGCAAGGTGAAATTGTTAGAAATCTTTGGAACAATAAAAGTATTATAGACAAAAATGGTGATAATATTTTACAATATGTCCTTGTGAGAGGACCTAAAGAGGACGTAATAGCAGATAAAAGAACTCAAGGGATTACTTCAACACTTAAAAGTTCTGGTATAAAAACAGAATTACTTCAATCATTTGCTACAAATTGGACTGAAGAAGTAGCTAAAAGTTATATTGAAAATATATTTCTAACATATGGGGACAAAATTGAGGC
The DNA here is from genome assembly GCF_000473995.1 of Clostridium saccharobutylicum DSM 13864. Lineage (NCBI taxonomy): Bacteria > Bacillati > Bacillota > Clostridia > Eubacteriales > Clostridiaceae > Clostridium > Clostridium saccharobutylicum. Next base: position 1,858,392 of record NC_022571.1, read on the forward strand.
AATAATTGCTAATGATGATGATTTATCAGTAGGGGCTGTCAAAGGTCTTCAAGAATATGGATATAACACAGGAGATGAATTAAAATATATACCGGTTTTTGGAATTAGTGGAACTCCTGAAGCTATAAGTTTAATTGATAAAGGACTTATGTCTGGAACTATTATTGTAGATATAAAAAAAGTAGCAGAGGACTTATACGCTATCGGAAATAACTTAATTAATAATGCAAATCCTACAGAAAATACAAACTTAAAATCTGAAGATGGTGTAATTATTATTGGTACAAATCCAAGGAAATATATTAAAGGTTAAAAGCGTAAAAGGTATAAAATTTTTATTAAAGTATATATTAAAATTAAAAGGTATATTTAAATATAGGAAGCGCTCAAAATAGTAAAGTTATACTTATGAAGACGAGAAGTGAGAGTGATATGAGAAGAATGGGAAGGAAACTAACAATTATTATAAGCATTATAATTGTATTTATGACTGGAGGGAATGCACTAGGAGAAACAATTAATACAAATGATACTATAATAAAACCTGTTAAGGTGGCAGTAGTAGTATATGATACTACAGGTGCTTATATATCTCAAGTTATTAATAATTTAAAAGATATTCAAAATAAAAATGAAGGAAAAGTTGAATTTGAGTTCTATTCTTCTAATAAAGATCAATCTGTACAGAATGAGATTATTGATACAAAACTACAAAATAAGGAAGTTAAACTTTTAATCGTGGAATTGGTTGATTTAAATAATCCGCAAGAAGTGATTGATAGAGCAAAAGAATATAATGTTCCAATAATTTTAATTAGCAGAGAAGCATCTAATAAAGATAGCATTAAATCATATGGAAAGTCTATCTTTATAGGAACTGATTTAGAGCAAGCTGGTGTGCTTGAAGGAGAATTTCTTGTTGATAAATGGAATAAAAATAAATATCTTATTGATAAAAATAAAGATAATATAATGCAATATATTATCTTTAATGGACCAAGTGATAATTTAGAAGCAATTGCAAGAGCAAAATATTCAGTTTTAACAATTAATGATGCAGGAATAGAGACGAAGAACATTGCATCAATATTTTGCGATTGGAGCACTAAAGACGAAGCTAAAAAAAGAATGGCAGCATTATTGTTACAGTGTAGTAATAATAATATTGAAGTTATAATTGCAACCAATGATAATATGGCAATAGGTGCAATTGAAGCACTTCAAGCTATGGGATATAACAATGGAGATAAAGAAAAAACAATCCCAGTTGTTGGTGTTGATGGGATACCAGAAGTGATAGAGTTAATTAAAAAAGGATTTATGGCAGGAACTGTTATTCAAGATGCTCAAGCTATGGCAGAAGCTGCTTATATTACTGGAATGAACTTAGTTGAAGGGAAAAAACCACTTGAGGGAACAAATTATAAATTTGATGAAATTGGAGCTACAATTCGAATTCCTTATAAGCGATATGCAGCTAATTAATTTGATTTTGGGTGATGATATAATAGTAATATAGAAACATAAATAGTTAAATTTGAAATAGACAAATATCATAGATACTTTGGTACAATACGTTGGGTTAATTTTTATAAAGTTTAAATAATAAATAGTAAAAGTAGAAGAAAAATAATATTTATTAAGGCAGTAAGGTGTTTATTTACTTTGCTGCCTTAATGCATAAAGTGAGTCTAAATAAGGAAATTAATTTAGTTTATAATCATTATAAAAAATTCAAATATTATTTTGTAACAGTAATTTAGTTCCTGAATAATATAACTATATAGATTGTTATATATTTAGTTGTGTTAAAAATGGATTAAATAAATGAGCTGTATTGACAATATATAGATAATGTTCTATATTGAGTATATAGACATATATCTATATGGGAAGGGCATGAATGAAAATGGATTATGAACAAAATGCAAAAATTTTTAAGGCTTTATCTGATTCGAGTAGATTAAAAATAATTGATATATTATCATGTGGTGAAAAGTGTGCATGTGATATTCTAGAATATTTTGATTTTACTCAACCAACACTTTCACATCATATGAAAGTATTAAGTGATTGTGGTCTTGTAGAGGTAAGAAAAGAGGGACTTTGGAATTATTATAGTTTAGATATTAATAATTGTAACAAGCTGACATTGTTTATGATGAATCTTGTAACAGAAACAAAAGATTGTATTTGTAAAAATAAATCTAATTGTACTTGTAAATAAAAATTTTCTATATTAATAAATTACTGGTGTAAAGGAGTTAATGAAAATGAAAAAAATGATAATATTTGACCCTGCTATGTGTTGTTCAACTGGTGTTTGTGGGCCATCAGTGAATAAGGAATTATTAAGAGTTGCAACTGTTCTGAATACTTTAAAGAATAAAGGAATACTAGTTGAAAGATACAATTTAACAAACAATCCTCAAATATTTGTAACTAATAGAGTTATAAATCAAATTTTAAATACTAAAGGTGTAGAAGCTTTACCTGTGATTATGGTAGATGGAGTTGTAGTTAAGGCAGGCAGCTACCCTACTAATGAAGAATTTTGCAAATTATTAGGAATACCATCGGATACTTTAAAACTTACTATTAAGAAAGCCAGTGTAAAGAAATCAGCTAAAAGCTGTGGCTGTAAAGGTGGATGCTGCTAAGAAGATGCATAGGTTTACTAGAAAAAATAAATATGTTTACGTAGAAGGGAAGAGAAAATTATGTTTAAAGCATTTAATATAAAAGAAATAAACTTGACTAAGTATTTATTTTTTACTGGAAAGGGTGGAGTAGGTAAAACTTCAACTGCTTGTGCTGTAGCTTTAAATTTAGCTGATGAAGGAAAAAGGATAATGCTTGTAAGTACTGATCCGGCTTCTAACCTTCAAGATGTATTTAATACCGAATTAAACAATAAAGGTATTCAAATAAAGGAAGTTCCAAGATTAACTGTTGCAAACTTTGAACCAGAAGCTGCCGCAGCTGAATATAGGGAAAGTGTAATTGGGCCTTATAGAGGAAAGTTACCGCAATCAGTAATAGATAATATGGAAGAGCAATTATCGGGTTCATGCACTGTAGAGATTGCTGCTTTTAATGAATTTTCTGGGATGATAACTGATGAAAAAGTGTTTAATGAATATGATCATATTATTTTTGATACAGCCCCAACAGGTCATACTTTAAGGATGTTGCAATTGCCTTCTGCATGGAGCAATTTTATTAGTGAAAGTACTCATGGAGCATCATGTTTAGGTCAGCTTGCAGGGCTTGAAGATAAGAAGGAAATGTATAAAAATGCCGTAGATACTTTAGCAGATAAGAATAAAACAACACTTATACTTGTTACACGTCCTGAAGATTCTCCACTAAAAGAAGCAGAAAGGGCTTCAAATGAGCTTCAAGAAATAGGAGTAAAAAATCAGATACTAGTTATAAACGGCGTACTTCAAAATCATGATGATGAACTTTCAACTGCTATTTATGAAAAGCAACAAAAGGCGCTTCAAAATATGCCAGCTAAATTTAAGAATATAGAAACATTTGAAATTCCTCTAAGACCTTATAATATAACAGGACTTGAAAATGTAAGAGCTTTGCTAAAAGAAAATAATATTAAAATTAGTCAAGATTCTTTAAATACTGCTCATATACCAAAACTAAAAAATGTCATAGAAGATCTTTATAATAGCAATAAAAAAGTTATTTTTACAATGGGTAAAGGTGGAGTAGGAAAGACAACTATAGCTTCAGCTATAGCATTAGGTTTAGCTAAAAAAGGTAAGAAGGTTCACTTGACAACCACTGACCCAGCAGCACATTTGAAGTTTGTACTTGATGAGAGTTGCGGTATTTCTTTAAGTAACATTGATGAAAAACAAGAACTTGAAAAGTATAGACAAGAAGTATTAGCCAAGGCAAGAGAAAACAATATGAGTGATGAAGACATTGAATATATTGAAGAAGATTTAAGATCACCTTGTACTCAGGAAATAGCAGTATTTAGAGCTTTTGCAGAAATAGTTAAAAAATCAGAAAATGAAATAGTAGTAATAGATACAGCACCAACAGGACATACTTTATTACTTTTAGATTCAACAGAAAGCTACAATAAAGAAATTTCTAGATCAGAAGGGGATATACCAGAATCAGTTATAAAGTTATTGCCTAGATTAAGAAATGAAAAAGAAACAGAGGTTGTTATAGTAACTTTAGCTGAAACTACTCCAGTATATGAGGCTATGAGACTTCAAAAAGATTTAGAAAGAGCAAAAATTCATAGCAAATGGTGGATAATAAATTCAAGCCTTTATGCAACTAATACAACTAATGAAGTTTTAAAGGCAAAAGCAAGTAATGAAATTCAATGGATTAATAAAGTCGATGAAATTTCAAATGGAAATTTTGCTATTATCGAATGGAAAGCTGAAAACGTAAGAGGAAAAAATTTAAATAACTTAATTTAGAGGAGAGATAAAGATATGAAACCCAAAGTAGCATTTATATGTGTTCACAATTCTTGTAGGTCACAGATGGCAGAGGCACTAGGAAAATTATATGGAATTGATATATTTGAAAGTTACTCAGCAGGAACAGAAACAAAACCTCAAATAAATCAAGATTCAGTAAGAATTATAAAAGATTTATACGATATTGATATGAATGAAACACAAAAATCTAAACTTTTGGCTAAGATTCCTAATGTTGATATTGTGATAACTATGGGGTGTAATGTAGAGTGTCCATTTTTACCTTGCAAATATAGAGAAGATTGGGGATTAGATGATCCAACAGACAAAAGTGATGAAAGATTTATAGAGACAGCTAAGACTATAGAAGAAAAAATAAAAGATTTAGCAAAGAGAATTAAGAATAATGAAATTAATTTAGATTAATAAATAATAATAGGGGGAGTTAAAATTGAGTAATAAATCATCAAGATTATCATTCTTAGACAGATATCTAACTCTTTGGATATTTGCAGCAATGGCACTTGGAATATTACTTGGATGGGGAGTGCCATCATTATCAGCAGGACTTGCAAGTTTATCTGTTGGAACAACATCAATACCAATAGCTATAGGGCTAATAGTAATGATGTATCCACCACTTGCAAAAGTAAATTACAAGGAACTAGGAAAAGTATTTAAAAATCCAAAAGTTCTTGGTTTATCATTAGTTCAAAATTGGTTTATTGGACCAATCTTGATGTTCGTACTTGCTTTTGTATTTTTAAAGTCTGATTCAGAATTAATGACAGGACTTATTCTTATAGGACTAGCTAGATGCATAGCTATGGTAATTCTTTGGAACAGTTTAGCAGATGGAGATAGCGAATATGCAGCAGCCTTAGTAGCTTTTAATTCTATATTTCAAGTAGTATTTTATTCAGTATTTGCTTATTTCTTTATTACAGTATTACCACCTGTATTTGGACTTACAGGATATGAAGTTCATATTTCCATGGGAGAAGTAGCAACGTCTGTTGCAATTTATCTTGGTATTCCTTTCTTATTAGGAATGCTTACTAGGCTTATATTAGAACCTATGAAGGGAACAGAATGGTATGTGAAAAAATTTGTTCCTAAGATCAGTCCATTAGCGTTAATTGCTTTATTATTTACAATTGTAGTAATGTTTATGTTTAAAGGAAAGTATATTGTAGAGTTACCTGTGGATGTTATTAAAGTAGCAATACCGCTTGTAATATATTTTATAGTAATGTTTTCTGTTTCATTCTATATAAGCTATAAATCAGGTATAAATTATCATCAAACTACTACTTTATCATTTACAGCAGCAAGTAATAACTTTGAACTCGCAATAGCTGTTGCAGTAGCAGTATTCGGAATTCAATCAAGGGTGGCATTTGCTGCAGTAATAGGTCCGTTAATAGAAGTTCCAGTAATGATTGCTTTAGTAAATGTAGCATTATATTGGGGAAGAAAATATTTTGGATTAAAGCATGAGTAAAAAAAGCCATATACAGGATTGGGGAATGTACCTGAATCTTTAGATCGCGAATCAGTAGTGTTTAAAAAAGCTATAGAGAGTTGAAAAATGTATTAAAAGCTAGCAGTTCAAAATAAATTGCACTGTTATAGCTTTTTCTATTTAGAATACAATCGATTATGCCAGTACATTCTATAAGTTTTTTAATAAACTCCAACTAATTTGCTTCTACGTTCCATTAAAACTGTATCATGCCATACGCCGTTATCCATCTTAGCAACTTTTTCCCTTATACCTATTTCTCTAAAACCACATTTCTTATGTAGTTCTATGCTAGAAGTATTTTCTCTTATTATTCCAGATTGTAATGTCCAGAAATTATTTTCTTCTGATAGCTTAACTAAGTTAGTCATAAGAGATTGCCCTATTCCTAAACCTCTGTAATTTTCTCCTATATAAATGCTGACTTCAGCTACGCCAGAATAAACAGTTCTACTTGATGTAGGACTTAACACAGCAAAACCTAGAACTTTTCCTTCGGATTTAGCAACTAATCTACAAGACTTTATATGGCCATTATTCCATTCTTCAAAAGTTGGTATTGAATTTTGAAAAGTAGCAATACCAGTGTTAATACCTTCAAGATATATTTTTGAAACTTCATCCCAGTCGGATTCTTTCATTTCTTCAATTTTGTAATTCATAACTTAGTAACTCCTTTATTAATACAATTAAAAAATATATATTGATTATTTTTAAATCTTTTCTCCATATGCAACGAAAATACTTATACTAGCTTTACCGTAGCCACATTTAGAATCAGCACAGCAATTGCTTCCTGCACAGTCTACAGTTATATTTTTAAGACCAGAACTTTCGAACCATTTGGAAATATCTTTTCTGTTAAACCCCATCCAAACATCATATTGTTCAGTTTTTAAAAATTCAAAGTTATGTTCATCTAAATCAGTAATTATAAGCTTTCCGCCTAATTTTAAGATTCTGTACATTTCTTTTATTACTATACTTGGATTTTCAACATGATGTAAGAATATATTAGCAAATAAATACATAATCTACTGAATTATCCTCGATAGGTATGTTTTCACCTACTCCTTGAACACACTTAAGATTTTTATAGTGAGAAAACTTATCTTTTAATAAATTAAGCATTTCAAATGACTGGTCAACGGCAATGACTTTTATATTTCTTTTAATTAATCCTTCTGTGATAAAGCCAGTTCCAGCCCCAATATCAGCAGCAATTTTTCCTTCTTCAACATGTGCAGTTTTATAAGCTGCTTTTCTTACGTCATCTGAAAAAAAGTTATTTCTCATATTGTCCCAATTAGATGCAACTTCATCAAAATATTCTTTACTTTGTTTCATTTTAATAACCCCCAATATATTTATTAATTTTTATTTGTTTTATTGCACTTATTATTTATATCTTTATTACAACAAGTAGACATGCTTTCATTTTTAGCCAAAGCTTCAATAATAATATTTAATCCATTAAAAACAATTAATTGGTTTTCTAACGAGATTTGATTAAAAATATTTTTGAATTTATTATCCATATTGCTTTCAATATCTGTGAAAAGTTTTAATCCTTTTTCTGTTAATTTAATATCTACACTTCGTCTATCTGTTTTTGATGGAGTTCTAAATACAAATTCTTTTTTTACAAGGCTGTCTACAGTTCTGCTCATAGTACTAATATCCAGGTCAATTAAATTAGCTAAGTCTTTTAGTGAAATATTTTCTGCACGTCCTATTTCGACTAATGCATGACATTGAGCTAAAGTAACCTCCAAGCAACAGCTGTCTTGCTTATTTAATAATCCAAGTTTTCGATCTAGTATTCTTATCAATTCTCTAAAATTTTTGCTATTAACGTCATTCAAAAATATCACTCCTTAGGAAAATAATAGCATATTTAATTGTAAGATACAACTATTGTGTTTAGAAAGTAATTTTGAAATTATATTAGGTAATATGTAAGTTATATTATTATTCGTCTTCCTCAAACTCATTATTTTTACAGAAATATGTTTACTGATGAAACTACTGATAAATAAATATATATGATTGGAAATAACTACCATTTTCAATCATCAGATAAATGTTGATTAGAATAGTAATATATAATATAATTGATACTATTGATATAAATGAATATAATTAGATACGGTTGGGCAAATTACATTATTTGCTTTCAAGCAATTAGTTTCTGGGGTGGGAAACTCTATTTTGAGTGTTCCCGCCTTTTTTGCGTTAAAAAATAAATATTCTAAAGGTAGTTTTACATATCAGGCACATGAAAGAACATAATCATGGCAGATGCACCTGTTATTCTTTTGAACGTGCCTTACATTGTATTACAATTGAGCCTTTGGTTATAAATAATATTATAGAAAGATGAGGAGAAAATATGAAAAATAAGATTAAAAATAAAGTTTTAAGTCCATTTCTACACTTCTTTAGAAGTGAATCTTCTAGTGGCATAATACTTTTAATTTGTGCTATAACTGCAATAATAATTGCTAATTCTAATTTTGCTTCAGTGTATGAAAATATACTTCATACATATTTAACTATTGGATATGGGGAGTTCTCTCTATCAATGTCAGTTATTCATTGGATTAACGATGGATTAATGGCTGTATTTTTCTTAGTAGTTGGAATGGAAATAAAGAGAGAAGTGGTATTTGGGGAACTTAAATCATTTAAAAAGACAATACTTCCAATATCAGCAGCTATGGGAGGAATGATTGTTCCAGCAATTATTTATTCATTATTTAACTATAATCAGCCAACAATTACAGGATGGGGAATACCGATGGCAACAGATATTGCTTTTGCACTTGGAGTACTTTCTTTAGTTGCTAAAAATGCACCTAAGGGTATAGTGGTTTTTCTTACGGCATTGGCTATAGTTGATGATTTAGGAGCTATTATAGTAATAGCAATATTTTATAATAGCCAAATTTCATGGATAGCACTTTTAATAGGATTAATAGTATTTATTGCGCTTTTATTAGCTAATAAATTTAAAGTTAAATATACATCTGTTTATATTATCTTGGGAGTAATTTTATGGCTTTGTCTTCTAAAATCAGGTATACATGCAACAATTGCTGGAGTTTTACTTGGAATTTCATTACCAATTGGAGAAAATATTCATAAATTTAAATCTTCAATTTTATATAAGTTTGAACATGTTTTAACACCTTGGTCTAGTTATGGGATTATGCCAATCTTTGCTTTTGCAAATGCAGGTATAACAATTAATGCAGAAGGTTTTTCAAGTAATATATTTTCGCCAGCTTGTTTAGGAATTATATTTGGTCTTTTTATTGGCAAACAAATAGGCATATTTGGAACTTCATATATTCTAGTAAAATTAAAAATTGCTAAATTCCCATCTGGTGTAACCAAAAGGCATTTATATGGTGCAAGTGTTCTTGGAGGGATTGGATTTACCATGTCAATATTTGTTTCATCATTATCATTTACAGATCCAAGTATATTGTCTTTGGCAAAATTGTGTATTATGATTGCTTCAATTTTAGCTGCAGTATATGGCACAATAGTTTTTAAATTTATAAAATCTAAAAGTAAAAAAAATACTAAAGATATCAAAAACATTATTGAATCTGAAAAAGGACTAGAAAATCTAGTAAAATATATACAAACAGTGTAAAAATCACTTTAAAATAAACACATAATCTTTGTCGCTGTGATTAATCAATGTTAATTGACTGTATGATAGTATTCATGATAACATTATGAAGCCTTAATTGGAATAAAAAACTGTTTATTTATATATTAGAAAGATTTTCAGTAATAAAAGAAGAAAGAAGGAATTAGATGAAAGAAATTAGAAAAGAGTGGTTTGGAAATATTAAAGGAGATCTGCTGGCAGGAATAGTTGTATGTATGGCATTAATACCAGAGGCAATAGGATTTTCTATAGTAGCTGGAGTTGATCCTATGATTGGAGTATATGCATCTTTTTGTATGTCATTAATTATATCAATTTTTGGTGGAAGAACAGGAATGATTTCGGCTACAGCTGGTGCAATGGCATTAGTTTTAGCAAGTTTAGTAAAAGAACATGGAATAGAGTATATGTTTCTAGCAACAATACTTACAGGAGTATTCCAAGTTACATTAGGATTTTTAAAGATAGGAAATTTATTAAAGTTTATACCTAGGCCAGTTATGATAGGATTTGTAAATGCACTAGGAATAATGATGTTTAAGTCACAATTATCTTACTTTAAAGGATCATTCATTTTGATAATTTTAGGCGCAATAGGTATTTCAATAATTTATTTATTTCCTAAATTAACAAGAGCAGTACCATCTCCAATAATATCAATAATAATTGTTACATTAATAGTTGTTATATTTAAGATCGATGTAACTACTTTAGGGGATATGGGAAAAATAAATAGTGATTTACCAAAATTTTTAATACCTAACATACCATTTAATATGGAAACATTAAAAATAATATTACCATATTCTATGTCACTTTCATTAGTTGGTCTTGTAGAATCGTTATTAACAGCTCAGTTAATTGATGATTTAACAGATACTCCAAGTGATAAGAATAGAGAATGTGTTGGTCAAGGATTGGCTAATATAACATGTGGATTTTTTGGTGGAATAGCAGGGTGTGGAATGATCGGACAAACACTTATAAATCATAATTATGGTGGAAGAGGGCGATTATCAACTCTTACAGCAGGAACAGCCATGCTGATTTCAGTAATAGTATTAAATAAATTTGTTGTACAAATTCCAGTAGTTGCTTTAGGTTCTGTTATGGTAGTTGTATCAATAACTACATTCAATTGGGCATCAATAAAGAGAATAACAAAAGTACCAAAAACAGATACAATTGTAATGATTTCAACAGTTATAGTAGTTTTATTAACTCATAACTTAGCTTATGGAGTTATTCTTGGGATAATATTAAGTGCACTATTTTTTGCATCTAAGATATCTGAAATCAAAGTTAAGAAAATCAAAGAAGATACAAAAACTATATATGTAGTTAATGGTCAGTTATTCTTTGCATCTACACTAAAATTTGTTAATAGTTTTGATTTTACAGAAAAGATTCAATTTGTAAATATAGATTTATCTAAGGTGAAAATTTGGGATGAATCAGCAGTTGATGCTATAGATAAAGTTGTACTTAAATTTCATAAAAATGGAGTTAAAGCTAACTTGATAGGAATGAGTAATAAATGCTTAGAACTAGTTGATAGAATGGCTGTCCATAATAAACCAGGTGGATTAGAGCTATATGGAAAACATTAAATTTAAAACATATGTATTCTGAAGAATATTACAATATATATTCTTCAGAATATGCACATATAAAAATCCAAAGCATTTATTCTAATCATATATAAAATTCAAGATATTCTGATTTTATATAAAGTAAATTAAATTTCAGCTATTATGCCATAAAAATTATCACTAATGTTTATAAATTCTATATTTGAAAATCCAAGTTTATCTAGAATTTTCATTAAGATTATTCTATCTAGTCTATGGTCAATAGGCGGCCCAAATTCACTATCAACTTTTTTCCATTCAACAATAGCAATTTTTCCATTAGGCTTTATAATTCTTTTTACTTCACTTAAAAAGTTTTCTTTTTCATCACCTTCATGTAATCCAAGATCAATAAGAGTTTGTTCTGGTGGTAACAGCTCTCTTCTTTTTTCATTATCAAGTTTATGTTTATTCTTTGCATCAAATTTATGTGCCATTTTTTAAAATGCACCTCATAAAATTTGTTTTCATTATATATTATATAACTTAAGTATAATCTTAATTTATAATAATACATAATAAGAAAAATCAAATGTGATTTAATAACTGAAAAATTAATTGTATTTTGATAAATGTGATATATAAAATAAAGCTTCGATTGGAAATTTATTTTTTATATAATTTTATGTTTATGGTAAATTTATCTACGATATAATATATAATAAAAAATGATAGAGAATATTTTCAAAACAAATAATTTAAATGATTTAATTATACAAATTCCAAAAGGAAAGCTGCCGTTAATGGCAAAGATTTTACCTAAGAATAGTGCTAGGATATTTACTAAAACACCTTTTGCAGATATGAAAATATGTAATAAGTGTGGTGTGTGTATAAAATTATGTCCAATGAAAGCAATAAATAAAGATACATTAGATATAAATGAGGATAAGTGTATTCGTTGTTTTAGTTGTGTAAAGAGATGTCCTAAAAAGGCTAGGAAAATTGTTTATAAGCCAAAATTTTTGGTTTCTAAAATATTGACTATAAAAAATAAAAATGCAAAGATACCACAAATATATATTTAGATGTAAATATCCTTCAATAGAATTTAAAGAAGGAGTAAAAGATAATGAATACAGAAATAAGAACAATAGAGGAACTTACAATAAATGCATTTCCTGCATTACAAACAGAAATATATGATGGATGGATATTACGTTTTTCAAATGTATATACTTATAGAGCAAATTGTATATGTCCAATTTATTCTTCAGAAAATAACATTTTAGACAAGCTACATTTTTGTGAAAATAAATATATAAGTAGAGGACTACCATCAATTTTTAAAATTACTAGTAATACAGATAATGAACTAGATAGAACTTTAGAGAATAAGGGTTATAGAAAAGTTAAGACTGTCAATCTTATGTATCGTTCAATTGAAGCAATGTCAATTGGCAATATAGAAGGGGTTGAGATTAGTAATCATATTGATGATGAATGGCTAGATGCATCTATTAGTCTGAGTGAAATAAAAAGAATTGATTTACAAGAAATACAGTGTAAAATGCTGAAAAACATTGCGAGTAGCCTTGTATGTGTGAAAGCCAAAGAAAATGGACTAGTTGTAGGATGCGGTCTGGGAATTATTGATAATGGATTTATTGGTTTATATGATATCCATGTTGATAAGAAATACAGAAGAAGGGGAATTGGATTAAATATTTGTAAGGCTATTTTAAAGTTTGGTATAGAAAATAATGTTGATAAGGCTTATTTACAGGTTCATAGTTTAAATGATAAGGCAATCAACATGTATAATACTTTTTAGATGATAGTGATTCAATAATTTTTTTGAATGTGCCTAAAGAAAAATGATACTGCAAAAAGGAAGTAGTATTATAACACAACTTCCTTTTGTTAGATAATATATAATTGTTTCATAAATAATATGGCACTACAATTGTATTCCAATTTTCAATTATACAATCAGCTATTTTAGGGTCATACATTATTCCACTATTTTGTAATATTTCATTATAGCACTCAATATTACTTATTAATTGTTTATAAGGTCTGTTGCTTCTCATAGCATCTATAGAATCACAAATAGCTATTATCCGAGATCCTAAAGGAATTTGTTCTTTAGATAATTTAGATGGGTATCCAGATCCATCCCATCTTTCATGATGATGCAAAACTATATGTGAAATTTCTTTTAAACTTTTTGTCTTTTTTAATATGTTATATCCTATTTCAGGATGCATTTTCATTTGTTCCCATTCATTTAAATCAAGTTTACCTTTTTTATTTAATACATTATCTGATACGCCTATTTTCCCAATATCATGTAAATGTCCAGCAATATGAAGAATTTGTAAATTAGAATTATCTAGACTTAATTTTTTACCTAAATCATATGCCATATTACCTACTCGAGTAGAATGACCTGCTGTATAAACATCTTTTGCATCTAATGCTGCAGTTAGTGCTTCTATAATATCATGGTACATTTCAAAATTTATCATTTTATCATTATCCTTTGCAAAAAAATATATCAAAATAAGACAGGAATATTTATGTTTAAAATATCAATGAATTTCTTATTTAATAAAGGCTCTGTTAGTACATTATCACAAGTGAATTTAAGTTTATCTAAACTCATGGATATTTCTTCTTCTATAAATTCATCACAATCAGACCATCCAACAGAGTTTTTTATAAAATTAAAGACATCTGATGGAGAATCAAACATTTGTAAAAATATCTTTTTATTAGAATCTTTATCCCAGTCATTATTAAATTTTTCGCAAAAAGATTTTAAAGCAATATTTAGTAGTGATTCATCAAATAACCATAGATTATTTAGAAAAGAATAAGAATTATTCATAGAATCAACTGAATTTAAATCAATATCTTTAGTACAGTCGATTACTTCATTAACAACTGTTGGGTATGATGCTAATGGCATATAAAAATCATTACAATTATCATCAAACCAAGTGAAAAAAGCTGTAGGAAGGAAAACATTTTGTAAAAAACCTAAAAGTTTATAGGTAGATGGATAGACAGCAAAACCATAGTGAAAGATGTTCTTTTCATTATCAAGTATTCCAGTATATATTATTCTGGAATCTTGAGTTATATTTGCATTTTCAAAGTAACCTTCCCATAAATTAGCATGATTAATAATCATATGTTCCCAAAAATAATGATGTTTGTATGGATTTCTACAAATAGTTTTTAATTGTGGATTAACTTTCAATGTAAATTGCCTCCTTTCAAATTTTGATTAGGCACATTAAAATAAACAACAAGTCCAATATGAACTATATATTTTTTTGTTGTACTGAATACAGGGATAACTAAATATTTGAAAATTAAATACTTAGTTATCTCCAGTTTAAACTAAATTATTAACTTAATTTTGAATAGAATTCTACAACTAATGAATCATTAATTTCAATAGGAACTTCATTTCTAAGAGGATATCTTAGAAGAGTACCTGAAAATTCATTTTCATTTTTATCTAAATATGGGTAAGTATTAAGAATATTAGATAGAAAATTATTTTTAAAAGTTTCATTTTTTTGTGATTTTTCTCTTAAAGTAATTACATCGCCTATATTTACATTAAATGATGGAATATTTACTTTACTGTCATTTACTAAGAAATGACCATGTACTACCATCTGACGTGCCCCTGCTACAGAATTCGCAAATCCTAACCTGTAAACAATATTGTCAAGTCTGCATTCTAATCTCTTAATTAAAGAATACCCAGTTTGTTCTTTATCTTTTAGAGATTTTTTTACATAAGTAGAGAATTGTTTTTCCATAACTCCGTAATATGATCTTAATCTTTGTTTTTCTAACAACTGAATTCCGTAAGCAGAAAGCTTTCTAGCATTTCTAGCACTGCCGTTATCAGTTCTTTTCATTGCATTAGGATGACCAATTACATTTAATCCTAATCTTCTACATAATTTAAATCTTGGTGTTCTCATTTTTGCCATAATAATTATCATCTCCATATAGAAATTTGCCGCGATAAAATTAAGCCTGAGAATAATATAGCACATCATAAATCAAATGTAAATGAAATTCATTATCAATAAAAACAAGAGAGAAATGAATCCAAAGTTATTGAAATAGGGATTAAAACTTTAAGAGCTTATAGTATAGTCTTTCCGGTTTTTGGATTCCAAACAATTTATATGGGATTATTTTTAGCATTAAGTTAAAAAAGAGTATGTTAAAGATACAATCAATAGAACGAGTAAATAATGATATTATAGTATAACAGATTTTATTGTGCATTATATAAATTAAAAGGATAACTAAGTGGAGAATCTGTTTTTTATCATAATGAAAAATATTAATCATATAGTGAATTTGTATTATTTTTCGATGGTTTAAAAATCTCCAAGGTTTTACGTCTAAACTGAGTTGGGGTAAAACCAGTTTCTATTTTGAAAAATTCAGCAAAACTACCTTGATTTTTATATCCTACTAATTTAGCAATATCAAGGATTGATAGTGACGTATTTTCAAGGAAGTTTCTGGCGTGATTAAGTCGAATGTTTCTTAAATATTCAGTTATCGACATATTGAATTTAGCTTTGAAAATTTGTGATAATTTGCTTCTGCCTATGTAAAATAATTGTTCAAGAGTTTTAATGTCTATGGAGTTGCGATAATTTTTTTCAAGATAGTTAGCTACATTAAGCAGAAGTTCATGATCTTCTTTAGAGAGAACAACTTGATTTAACGAAGAATTTTTATTATGTTGAATGATTAATGATAATAATTCAAGAATTTTTCCGCGATAATAAAGAGCGGCACAAGAAGAATCAACTGGTGTCTTAAAAATTTGAGTTAGTACTGACTTAATATAAGGAAATTCTATAGATTGTCCATTAAAACATTTATTTAATAATGTATTTTCATCTATATCTAAAGTTTTAATAAAAGGTTTGGACAGTGTAATATTAAAACTTTTAAAGTGAAAGTTCTTTTCTATTAAGTTATTAAATATACCTTTAGGAGAATAATAGCTGATTATATTTTTAACATTATTATTAGGGTATGAATATTTAGAATAAGGATAGATGTATTGAGCAGTATTATTGTTAAGAGTTGAAATTTGATAATATTCAGGAGAAGCATAATTTATATTAAAAGTTATTTTTGGAGTAATATCATAAATGTAAATAATAAATAAATCTTTAAAACAATTAGCATAAATACTACCATCACCTAATTTAGGATTACAAGAATATTTTAATTCTACATTGTTATTACAATGTCTTATTCTTTCATCTAAGTTCATTTCCATTTGAGTTAATTGTGGTAAGAGTAATTTTTCAAAAAAACTGTTCATTTAAAAATCTCCTTTAATTAAATTTCGGGATATATCCGCTGAATTTCGGGATATATCCTTAAATCTTTATTAACAATTGACTTATAAAAAATTAAAGTGTTTAATAAAAACAATCAGTTAGTAACAACTAACTAACCTATAAAATTATAGCATATTTAAATATAAATAGAAATAAAATATCCAGAATGTAGTGAAAATAATTTTTATTAGTAATTATTAAAAAATGTGTACATAGATATACATGATAATTATATTAAAAAGGATTAAATAGAGGAGGAGAGTGGAAATTATGAAATATAATGAATTTCAAATGAATATAGACTTAAAGGATAATTTTGATAAATATATACTTGCAACAAAAATTTGTAGTGAAAAGAAGAATGTAAATCATATGCTTTATGAATCTGATGATGTGATTTATGTAGGAATAGGGGAATATAGTAGCATTCAGGTAACAGAAGATACTATAGTATTAGAAACTCAATCATCAGTTAAACAGTGGGATATAAAAGATCTTAATATAGATTTAGAGATTGCATTTTCTGAAATCCAATTAGAAGAGTGGCGTGCATATGGTATTGCAAACTTTGGACTTGCCAAATTTAATTATGGCCTCCCATTAAATAATGAAAGTAATAAACTTTTGAAGCTATTTATTCCAGAGATAGAGTATCAAATCACCGATGAAAGTTTAAAAGTTCGTGCTTTACAGGAGAAAGAATTAAATGGTATATCTGAAAAGTTAAAATTACTTATTGAAGATATTGACAATGTAAAGAATACTATAGATATGAAAAATAAATTAGAGATACAAGAAATTTTCTCTTATGACCAAGAGTATTATAAGGATATAGTTTCTAAAGGTGTTGCGGAAATAAAAAATAAAACTTATAAGAAGGTTATTCTTTCTAGAAAAATTCCGATTAAAGAAAACTTGGATATGGAGTTAAGTTATTTAGTAGGACGAAGGGCAAATACTCCGGCTAGATCCTATATACTAAAGTTTGATGATTTACAGGCATTTGGTTTTAGTCCAGAAACAGTGGCAGAGATTGATAGAGAAAGAAATGTTTACACATTTCCTTTAGCAGGTACTCGAGCGTTTTTTGAAGACAGAGAAAAAAGTGATAAATTAAGACGTGAATTATTAGATGATACAAAAGAGATTGCTGAGCATGCAGTTTCAGTAAAATTAGCAGATGAAGAATTACAGCAGGTTTGCAAGATGGATACTGTAGTAGTTACAGAATTTATGTCTATCATGGAGAGAGGGACAGTGCAACATATTGGATCGAGACTTAGAGGAACCATAAAGGATGAATATAATTCTTGGTATGCATTTAATAAACTTTTCCCAGCAGTTACTGCTTCAGGAATTCCTAAAAAGGAATCTATAGATGCTATTGGCAGATTAGAAAAAGATGCAAGAGATTTATACAGTGGTAGTGTATTGATTTATGATTCTAATGGCGCCTTGGATGCTGCATTAGTATTGCGTACAATTTTTCAAAATTCAAAGGAAACTTGGATTCGAGCCGGAGCTGGTATTATAGAGATGTCGAAACCGAAACGAGAATTTGAAGAAACCTGTGAAAAATTGAGTAGTGTTTCTAAGCAGTTAATTAAGAAAGAATAGTAGTATATTTTAATACGTTGTTAGATAAGCAAAATTTGCTAAAGAATAAATAAGTCATTTCTTTAACATTTATGAAATAAGTTGGAAAAGATTACGTGATATTGGAAGTGAAAAATAATTTTGAATATGAACCGGTATTGGTAAAGAATGGTTTTATAATCAGTAAAAGGTGTAAGGAAAATCATGGCACAAGTATTCATATAGTTGAAAAGGTGGTACAGAAATTTAGTGGAAAATTAAAGATTGATATAGATTCAAATGAATTTGTGGCAAGTATTATATTTCAAGTATTAAGAAATGCCAAAACATATGGGAATAGATTTGAAGTATGGTAAGACGGTGATAGTATATACAAATGTTACTTGGAAGCAATACTTTTATTACGAAATCAACTGAATCTAATACAAAAGGACGCATTGACAAATAAATAACTGCAAGAATGACGTTAAACTATTGTGTGATAGAACAGGAGGGAATATATTCATGCAACACACAAAACAACTTATTAAAGGAACAGCTGGTATAAAAGCAAATGGCAAAATATTAGTCTGTTTTCCATTTGCTGGCGGAGGAGCATCTACATATAACGGGTGGAAAAGATCGCTTGATGAAGTTGCGAATGTATATTCGGTTCAGCTGCCAGGGCGGGAAGATAGGATTATGGAAGAACCATATAAGGACATGAGAAAACTGGTTGAAGATATTACAGAGGAGCTATGTCTGTGCAGTAATAATGCAATTTATTTGTTTGGTCATAGTATGGGAGCGAAAATTGCATATGAAGTTGCAAGAAGTATGGAAGCTAGTGGAAGGATGGTAAAAATGCTTATTGTATCAGGAAGCAGAGTACCGCATATTCTAGAATCTAATCCTATTTATAATTTGCCAGATGAACAATTTGCAAAAGCTATAGTACGCTTTGATGGAATACCTAAAGAGATTCTTGATAATAAGGAATTATTGAAATTCTTCTTGCCTATGTTAAAAGCAGATTTTACCATGGATGAAAAATATCATACAACTGAAGTTGTTAAGCTGTCATGCCCAATTACTGCTTTTGGAGGGATTTCAGATAAAGAAGCAGATGAAGAAGCAATGAATAAATGGCAGGAGTATACAAAGTCACATTTTAAAATTTTTATGTTTGAGGGAAAGCATTTTTTTATAAGAGATAAAGAAGCAGAAATTCTTAATATAATTTTACATCAAATAAAAAGTTTTTAAAATGAGGGGAAATAGAATGAAATTGAAATTTTTTACGAATAAGGATTTATTTCAGTTATCTCAAATACAATTACAAGAACAAGAAAATCATGTATGGATAATTTGCTGGAAAGATATTGCTTATTGGATTAACAGTAACAAAAATGTTCTTAATGAGAAAGAACTTAAGAAGGCAGAAAAATTTTATTTTTTACAAGATAAAATGCGATATATGACGGGAAGGATTTTAACAAAAAATTTATCAGCACATTATTTACTTCTAGAGAATAAAGGAATACATATTAAATACAATTCACATGGCAAGCCTCTTATAGTAAGTGATAAAAAGAAAATATATTATAATATATCTCATTCTGGAGATTATGTTCTATTGGCTTTCACTTATGATGGAGAAATAGGCATTGATGTAGAAGAAGAAAAATGGATTCATGAATATAAAGAACTTTCAAGGGAATTTCATAAAGAAGAATATGAGCATATATATAAAACTAATGATATTCATATTTTTTATAAGTTCTGGACAGCTAAAGAAGCATATGTAAAAGCTGTAGGACAAGGCTTGCAGATCAAGTTAAATAGTTTTTGTATTAGAGATGATGGAATTTATAAAGATGATAGTAAATTAGATTGTTATAATATATTTATTTTTAGAGTAGCTTATTTATATACAGCTGCACTTGTTGTAAGTAATAGATAAGGAGGAAGGGTATGAATTATAAAAAAAGATATATCAAAGATTTATCTAGTTATGAAAATTTAGAAGGATGGGAAAAGAAAACATTAGGTGAACATTTAAAAGAATGGGCTGAAAGTTATGGCGATAAAACTGCAATTATTGTTGGTGAAGAAGAAGTTACTTATGCTGAACTTCATCAAAAATCTTCTGAAATGGCATATGGATTTTTAGATTTAGGAATTCAAAAGGGAGATACTGTAGTAGTTCAAATTCCAAATAGTATTTCATTTGTTACAACATTATTTGCTTTGGCAAAAATAGGAGCTATTCCAATTTTAGTTTTACCGGCATATAGAGAAGCAGAGCTAACAAACATTATAAAACTGGCAGAACCATCTGCATATATTGTTGCAGATAAATATCTTGGATATGATTATATTCCAATGGCAGAAATGTTAAAGAATAACTATAGCTGTTTAAAGCATGTAATTGTTGATGGAAAAGCAGCAGGAAATTTAAAAATAGAAGATGTTAAGGCGATAGAAAGAGAACTTCCAAAAGTAGATGCATATAGCACTGCTATTCTTCTTCTTAGTGGGGGCACAACAGGAATTCCTAAATTAATTCCAAGAACCCATGCTGATTATATATATAATGCACGTATGTGCGCAGAAAGATGTAATCTAAATGAAGAAAGTGTTTATTTAGCATCACTTCCAGTTATGCATAATTTTGCATTGAGTTGCCCAGGATTACTAGGAACTTTAGATAAAGGAGCAACTGCAGTACTTTGTAAAAATACAAGTCCAGATGAGATTCTTAAATCAATTACAGAGAAAAAAGTTACTATTACAGGGTTAGTACCAGTTATGACTTCTGTATGTATGGAAATGTTGAATTTTGATGATGAATATGATATTTCAAGTTTGAAAATTTTACAAATTGGTGGAGCAATGCTAGAAGATACAATGGCAGATAAAATTATTAGAGAATGGCCATGTAAGTTGATGCAGGTATTTGGAACCGCAGAAGGATTAATATGTTTTACAAGTTTAGATGACCCCGATGAAATTATAGCTAGATGTCAGGGCAAACCAATATCTCCTGTAGATGAGATGAGAATTGTAGATGAAAATGATATTGATGTTGAAAACGGAGAATATGGAGAATTAATTTCTAGAGGACCTTATACAATAGATGGTTATTTTATGGCAGAAGAAGCAAACATTAAAAGTTTTACTAATGATGGATTTTATCGTACTGGTGATAGAGCAATGATAACCAAAGAAGGTAATCTGCGTATGGGAGGAAGACTTAAAGAACAGATTAATAGAGCAGGAGAAAAAATAATGCCTACAGAAATAGAAGCATATCTTTGTAGGCATGAAGATATCGGTGAAGTAGCAATAGTAGGAATCCCAGATGAAGAGCTTGGAAACAGAAGCTGTGCATTTATTATGACAGAAGAGGATAAAGATATAAATTTAAATGATATTCATAACTTTCTAAGAAAATTAGGAGTTGCCCAATATAAATATCCAGATCAGTTAGAAAATATAGAGAGCTGGCCTTTAACTAAAATAGGCAAAATTGATAAAAAAGCATTAGCTAAAATGATTATAGAAAGATAAATGGTTGATATTTATGGAATATATAGAACTTGAAGAAGAGATAAAGAAAAAATTAGCTATTCCACAAAACTTTAATGAGAATGAAAATCTTTTGAAATTGGGTTTAAATTCACTAAAAGTAATGAGATTAGTAAATCAGTGGAGAAGAAAAGGGATTCGAGTTTCTTATGGAGAGCTCATGGAAAATCCTACATTAAATAATTGGTGGAACATTATTGTAACAAAATCAGAAAAAGTAGAAACAATAAAAGAAGTACAACATCATTTGGAAATATTTAAACCATTTCCATTAACAGATGTTCAATATGCTTATAAAATAGGAAGATCGGATGCACAGGAACTTGGCGGAGTTGGTTGTCATGCATATTTAGAATTTTCAGGAGAAAATGTTGATCCTTTAATGTTGGAAAAAGCATGGAATATTCTTCAATATCATCATGCGATGCTTAGAGCAAGATTTTTAGAAGATGGTACACAAGAGATTATGGATAAACCATATGATGAACATATTGTAATTAAAGATTTACGAGAGAGTTTGAACTTTGAAAAGGAACTAATAGAAATAAGAGATTCATTATCTCATAGGAAATTGAAAGTAGAAGGAGGACAGGTTGCTGGACTTACACTTAGCCTGCTTCCAAATGGAAAAACAAGAATTCATTTTGATTTAGATTTATTAGTAGCAGATGTTCAGAGTTTGCAGATATTATTGAGAGATTTATCTTTAGCATATATGGGAAAGAGTCTTCCTAAGGAATCTAAAGATTGGAGCTTTGCAGGATATTTAGAAACACAAAGTAAAGAAGCCGAATATGAAAAAGAAAAATCAGAGAAGTATTGGAAAGATAGAGTTAAAAACTTACCATTTGGTCCAGAGATTCCAATAGCAAAAGAACCTGCGAAAATCGAAAACGTCAGATTTAATAGAAGAATTATTAAGATAAAAAAAGATGAATGGGATATTTTACAGCAAAAAGCTACGGAAAAACATGCGACACCTGCGATGCTTTTGCTTTCTGCTTACGCAATAGTTTTAGAGCGTTGGGCTAAAACAAAACATTTTTTAATTAATATTCCACTGTTTAATAGAAAAACAGAATATGAAGGATTAGAAGATGTGGTTGCTGATTTTACTACTTTGCTGTTATTAGAAGTGGATATGAGAAAAAAACAGACATTTCTAGAACTCTTAGATACAATTCAAAAACAAATACATAAGGATATGAAATACACAGCATATTCAGGAGTACAGGTTCAAAGAGACATTGCACAAGTATATGGTGAAAATCAAAACATAGCCCCTATTGTATTTGCATGCAATTTAGGAAATCAATTATTAACTAAAGATTTTAAGAATAATTTTGGTGAACTTTCCTATATGATTTCGCAAACACCAGGAGTATGCATGGATTTCCAAGTATACGAAGAAGAAAATGGATTAATGCTGACTTGGGATACAGTAGATGAACTTTTCAAAGAAGATATGATAGATGATATGTTTAATAGTTTTGAAGAATTCCTGCATAAGCTAAGTACAGAAAATTGGGATCAATATTTTGATGTCATGCCACAATATCAAAAAGAGTTTATATATAGACAAAAGGACATTATACCATTAAAAGAAGAAAAGTGCTTATATGAGGATTTTCTTAAAAATGTAAGAGAAGATCCATATAAGACTGCAATTATTGATACAGGTGAGAATATAGAATGTTCTTATGCAGAACTTGAAAAATATGCTTTATCTATTGCTGCATTTATTGCAAAGAATAATATAAGTAAAAAAGCAATTGCGATTTCACTCACAAGAGGATATAGACAGGCAGCAGCAGCTTTAGGAATATTATTATCTGGAAATTTATATGTTCCTGTCAGTTTAAATCAGCCAAAAGAAAGAAGAAAATTAATTCATGAACAAACAGAAATATATTATGCGATTACTGATGAAAATAATTTTGAGTCTGTTGAATGGCCACAAGATAGTGAAATTTTCAAATTTGAAGAACTTATAAAAGAAGAGGTATTATGTGAGATACCAAAGATATCGCCAGAAGATTCTGCGTATATCATCATGACATCTGGAACTACTGGCCTTCCTAAAGGTGCAGAAATATGCCATAGAGGAGCAAGTAATACAATTACAGATATAAACAAAAGATTTGATATTACTAAAGAAGATAAAGTGTTGGGCGTTTCATCTATGGATTTTGATTTATCTGTATATGATTTATTTGGAACATTAAGCAGTGGCGGAACTCTGATTATGATTCCAGAAGAAAAAAATAGAGATGCAAAGTTCTGGCTACAGCAGGTTATTAAATATGATATAACCATATGGAATTCAGTACCAGTACTATTAGATATGTTATTAATTCAAGCAGAAGCTGAGAATAAAAAGCTGCCATTAAGAAGAGTTATACTTTCAGGTGATTGGATAAGCATTGATCTTCCAGAACGCGTTGCAAGAGTAAGCGATAATTGTAGATTTATTGCTATGGGAGGAGCAACAGAAGCAAGTATATGGTCAAATTATATGGAGGTTAAACTTCCTATTCCTAAAAGTTGGACTTCCATTCCATATGGAAGGCCACTAGCACATCAGTCATATAGAATTGTGGACGAAGAGGGCATGGATGTACCATTTTTAGTTGAAGGAGAGCTTTTGATTGGGGGAGCAGGTGTAGGAACATACTGTGGTGATGATGAATTAGTTAAAAGGAAATTTATAAAGGATTCATATGGAATATGGTATAGAACTGGAGATAAAGGACGCTTTTGGAATGATGGAACAATAGAATTTCTTGGACGTGAGGACTTTCAAGTAAAAATACGTGGACACAGAATTGAATTAGGAGAAATAGAAGCAGCATTGAAATCTGTCAGTGGCATTAATAAAGCTGTAGTAGAATCTTCAGATGGAAGTATCGGAGATAAACATTTAATTGCGTATCTGCAGACAGAGAATAAAAAGGAAGCTCCTCTTTATTTAAAAGATGAGATTATGTTGCAGAAGATAAATAAAAAGTGGAATGAAATATCGGATTTAGATGCTCAGTTATACGATAAGAAAGAATTTGATAATGCTTTGAAATATGGTGAATGGAAGGCTTGTCAGGCTATGTTAGAGACTCTGCAGATATTGGGAAGTTTTAAATATGGAAAAGGATATTTAATTGATGAAATTATGGATAAGGGGAAAATTTCTAAGGTGCAAAAGAAAACTCTTAACTTGTGGTTAAAAGCTTTAGTTCAATATGGTTTCATCAATGAAAATAAAGGTAGATATTATATATCAGAAGGTGCAACTGAAATACATATAGAAATGAAGGAAGATTTAAAAAAAATAGATTTATATATTGATGGATTAAAACAACATCTTCCAGAATTGATGCAGGGAACAAAAAGTCCTTTGGAAGTTTATTATGCGCATAATGAAAAATTGTCACCTAATAATTTATTAAATCAACTTCCAGGAACAGAAGATATTGCTAATGTCTTAATTAATATGATAGAAAAGTTAATGGATAATTCACAAGAAAAGCTCAGAATATTGGAAGTAGGAACCAGAGATATAAAAATAACAAAAATGATTTTAGATGCATTAAAGGATAAGAATGCTGAGTATGTATATGCAGATTCTTCCGCATTTTTTGTAAATGAAGCAAAACAATTAGAAGCTGAATATCCGATTACAAAATTTCAAGTATTAGATTTAGAAAAAGAACAGTTTTGTTTAGAAGATGAAAATAAATATGATTGCATAATTGCAGTAAATTCAATTCATAGGATGAATAATTTAGATTATGTTCTGGACAATATAAAGAAATTATTGTCTTCTGATGGAGTATTTATAATACTTGAGCTAACAATAAAGACTTATTTACAAGGTATTACTGCATCTATTCTTGAGTCAGGGAAAGAAAGCGTAAGAAATTCTTTAATATTAAACTATGAACAGTGGAAAAATATTTTAGAAACCAAAGGATTTCTTAAAATTTCTGCATATCCAGAAAATTCAACGTTAAGTGGTAGAAATGTATTTATATCTATGTCAGAGGAATCCGCATATATTTTGAATAATGAATATATAACAGATTTGATAAAAGAAAAACTTCCAGAATATATGATTCCTAACGTATATCATTCTTTAGAAAAGATACCATTAAGCAAAAATGGAAAAATAAATAGAAAAGCGCTAAGAGTATTAAGTGCAAAAACTCAAGAGGTATCTATAAAAGAAGAACCTACTACAAAAAGTGAAAAAAAGCTTTGTGACATATGGAAGGAAATTTTTAAGTTAGATAAGATAGGAATTTTAGATAATTACTATTTACTTGCAGGAGATTCTTTAATTGCAACTAGAATGATCACTAAGATTAAGGAAAAATTTAAAGTAACATTTTCAATTAAAGATCTTATGACACTAAAGACTATTAAAGAACAGGCGAAACATATTGATGAACTTTTAGAAAATGATTCCAGAGTTGAAGAACAGGGACTTCCAACAATTATTCCAGATAAAGAACATGAAAATAAACCATTTACATTGACAGAAGTACAACAGGCTTATTGGATTGGTAGAAGTGGATTGTATGATTTAGGACAAGTTTCAACTCATTGCTATTTTGAATTAGATGGGGAAGATATTAATATTATAAAATTACAGTCTGCTTGGAATGACATGATTAAACAACATGGAATGATGCGTGTAATTATACTTGAAAATGGTCAGCAGCAAATATTAAAAAGTGTTCCTGAATATAAGATAAATACAATGGATTTATCAGAGTTAAAAGAAGAGTCTATTAAAAATGAATTAGAAAAAGTCCGTATGGAAATGTCTCATCAGGTAATTGCAACTGAAACATGGCCATTATTTGATGTAAAAGCAACTGTAATGAAAGATAGAAAAATCAGAATACATGTAAGTTTTGATAATTTAATTTTTGATGGATGGAGTATGTTTCATTTATTAGATGAATGGGCAAAGAGGTATCGTGGAGAAATTGGTCAAATACCTAAATTAGAACTTTCTTTCAGAGATTATGTTTTAGGGTTAGAAAAAATAAAAGATTTAGGTGCATATGATAAAGATAAAGGGTATTGGTTACGTAGAATTGATAATTTTTTATCAGCACCAGAATTACCTTTATATAAAAATGAAAGTGAAATTATTAAGCAGGAATTTACCAGAAGAACTGCTTATCTTAATAGAGAAGAGTGGCAGAGCTTAAAAAATTCAGCTAAGAAATATGGCATTACACCAGCTGTATTATTAATTACAGCTTATACAGAAACATTAAGAAGATGGAGCACTAATCCAGAGTTTACTCTTAATTTAACACAATTTGATAGAAAACCGATTCATTCACAAGTTAATGATTTGGTAGGAGATTTTACTACATTGACACTTTTAGAAGTTAAAAATAGTAAAGAAGAAAATTTTATAAAACGAGCAGAGGTAGTTCAAAATCAGCTTATGGAAGATTTGGAGCATACTTTTTATAGTGCCATAGAAGTTGAAAGAGAATTAAAAAGAAAAAATAGTAATACAACAGGTTCAATTATGCCAATAGTATTTACCAGTGGACTAGGTGTTGATCAGTGGGAAGAAGGTAAATGGGTAGGAAAATTAGTATATAATATTAGTCAGACACCACAGGTGTGGTTAGATCATCAGGTAGTAGAACGTGATGGTGGATTAGGGCTTTTCTGGGATAGTGTTGATGAATTATTCTATCCAGGAATGATTGATGAAATGTTTAAAGCATATACAAAACTTTTAAAAGACTTATCAGCTCATCAGGATAAATTTATAGAAAAATCGAGAAGTTTAATTAATGTTCCTATATCAGAAGCACGTAAAAATGCAAATAAAACAGAAAAGAATTTTGAAGACAAGTGTTTGGATGAATTATTCTTAGAAATGGAACATAAATTTCCAGAGAAGATAGCAGTTGTAAATAAAGAATTTAGATTAACTTATAGAGAAGTTAAAGAAAAGTCATTATATATATGCAGACAATTACAAGAAGCTAAGGTAGAAAGTGAAGAATTAACAGCTGTTCTAATGGAAAAAAGCTGGCATCAGATTATATCGGTTATGGGAATATTATTTGCAGGTGCAGCATATCTGCCATTAGATATTGAAAATCCAAGAGAGCGTTTGGAGAATATTTTAATTGATAGTAAAACAAAAAATGTTTTAGTAAAGAAAGAATTTTTAGAAAAAAATAAATGGTTAAAAAAATGGACATGTATTGTTGTAGATGGAGAAGGCTTGGAAAAAGATACTTCAATTATTGCTAAGAAAAATACAAATACTTTAGCATACACTATATATACTTCAGGAAGTACTGGTATGCCTAAAGGGGTTATGATATCACATAAAGGTGCTGTTAATACAATCCAAGATATTAATTCGAGATTTAATATAAATGAAAAAGATGTAGCAATTGCAGTATCTAATCTACATTTTGATCTTTCTGTATATGATGTTTTTGGAATGCTTGGAAGTGGCGCGAAATTAGTGATTCCAGATAGTGAGAAAGCCAAAGACCCTCAGTATTGGATAGAATTGATGAATAGAGAACACATTACTATATGGAACAGTGTACCTACTTTCGTTGAAATGCTTATAGAATATGAAGCTCATCAAAATAAACTAGTTAGAAAGGATCTTAGATTAATAATGATGAGTGGTGATTGGATAGCAATTTCACTTCCTAAGAAGATAAGGAATATTTTTGATGATATAAAACTTATTTCTATGGGAGGTGCAACAGAGGCAAGTATATGGTCAAATATATTTGAGATTCCTAAGAATATTCCATCAGAATGGAATAGTATTCCATATGGGAAGCCATTATGTAATCAAAAATATTATATATTAGATTCAGGTTTAGAAAATTGTCCAGATTATGTTCCGGGAATACTTTATATTAGTGGTGCAGGTCTAGCAGAAGGCTACTTAAATGATAAAGAAAAAACAGCGGATAAATTTATATATCATCCACAAATTGGAGAAAGATTATATTGTACAGGTGATATGGGACGATACTGCAATTATGGAAATATTGAATTTTTGGGAAGAATAGATAATCAAATAAAAATTAATGGATATAGAGTAGAATTAGGAGAAATTGAAAATGCAATAATTAAGGCAGCTGGCATTAGTAAGGTGGCAGTAATGCCAATATCTGATGCAGGAATGGTAAGTATAGCTGCTTTTATAGAGAATGAAAATGAAATAGATACTAAGTCATTTAAAGAGCAGTTAAGGATGTTGATCCCAGAATATGAAATCCCAAAGAATATTATTAAACTTGAAAAATTACCATTATCTAATAATGGCAAGATTGATAGGAAAGCATTAAATGAGATATGGCAGAAACAAAAGAAAGAGGAGATAGATGAAGAGATAGTATTACCTAGAACTGAAACAGAAAAAAATATTCTATCAGCTTTTGAAAAAGTATTATGCACTAATATAGGAATTGAAAAAGGATTTTTTACAAGTGGAGGCGATTCACTTAAAGGGATAAGATTAGTTAATTTACTAAAAGAAGAATTGAATTATGAAGTTTCATTAAGAGAAGTATACAAATATTCAACAGTTGAAAAATTAGCAGAATTTATAGATGAAAAACAGGAAGATTTTGAGGAAGGTACCTTATAAATAAGGCTATATATAAGGAGAAGTTATGGATATAATTGAAATTATCGAAGAATGTATAAAAAGAGGAATACAATTATGGACAGAAGATGGAAGATTACATTTTAAAAGTCCAGCAGGTGCATTAGACAAACAGTTAAAAGAAAATTTAAAAGAATTAAAACCAGAAATCATTAATTATTTAGAAGAACAGAAAAAAAATAAAATACAGAGTATGGAAGAGGAAAAATATGATGATTTTCCAATAACTGATATTCAGTCAGCATATTTAGTAGGACGAAATAAAGCTTATTTATATGGTGGAATTGGATGTAAAATATATTCAGAATTTATGACTAAATTTACAGATCGTGATAGATTTTTAGAAGCTGTAAATAAACTTATAGAACGTCATGAAATGTTACGAATTCATATAAGTAAAGAAGGAAATCAGAGTTATTTAAAACAGTTAATAGAAAAGCCTGTATGTGTTTATGATTTATCTGATGAATCTAAGGAGGAAAAAGATAATATAACAACAGAGATTAGAAATAAGTTTAAATTTAAACAATATGATACACAAAAGGATGTTTTATTTGATATTGGTTTATGTATATTAAATGATACTGAAGGAATGTTATATTTATCATTAGATATGCTTATTGGGGATTTTGTAAGCATAGATATAATTGTAAAAGATTTGGAAAAGTTATATAAAGGAGAAAAATTAACACCTTTAACTATAACTTTTAGAGATTTTATAATGTACAAAAATAAAGAAAAGAAAACTATTGAATTTCGCAGTATGTATGAAAATGATAAAAATTACTGGTTAAATAGAATAGATACAATGCTAGCAGAGCCAGAGCTGCCAAAGAATGAACAGCAAGAAATTATTGAAAGAGGAAAATTTTATCATAAAGAATATCTTATATATAATGAAGAATGGCAGAAAATCGAAACATTATCCAGAAAATATGGTGTTACACCAACTTCAGTTATATTAGCAACTTATTCTTCAGTAATTTCAAGATGGTCAAAAAATAAAGATTTTCTAATTAATATTACAACACTTAACCGTCCAGCTATTCATAATCAGATAAATGATATTATTGGAGATTTTACAACTACTACATTGTTTGAAGCAAAAAATTCTAAAGTTTTATCATTTATTGATCAAGTTAAAACTGTACAAGAACAACTATTTGAAGATTTAGAACATAATTTATTTAATGGTGTAAGTGTACTTAGAGAATTAAATAGAAAGAATAAAGGAAGCATTGCTCCATATGTATTTACAAGTACTATTGGAGCAGATTTAGAAGAATCATCTTTAAGCAAAGTTAAGCTGTTATATAAAATAAGTCAGACACCACAAGTTCTTATTGACTGTCAGATAAGCAGACAAATTGAAGGTGTGATGATTAACTGGGATATTAGGGAAGGTGTATTTTTAAATGAAGTTATTGATGATATGTTTGGAGTATTTAAAAATACATTAACTAATTGCTTAAAAGATGATACAAACTGGGAGAAGGAGATAAATTTAAATCTGCCAGAAAGAACACAACTAACACGTAAAAAAGTAAATGCAACAGAAAAAGATTATCCAAAGGAAAATTTACTTTCAGGAATATATAACTCTTTTAGAATTTATCCAAAGAAGAGTGCAGTTATATTTGATGGACGTAGTTATTCTTATGAAGAAGTACAAGCATATGCTGCTCTTATTCAAGCCGAATTAGAAAAGAATAGACTTAAGCCAGGAGATAGAGTAGGAATTTTACTTGAAAAAGGCATATGGCAGATAGCAGCTGTTATTGCAGTATTATCAATGGGGGGAGTATATATACCAATAGATATTGAGCAGCCATGGAGCAGACAGGAAAAGATAATTGATCAAGCAGGCATAAAAATAAATATTGTTAAAGAAGAGATAAATGCTAAAAATACAAATAATATTTTAATTTCAAAAGAAGAGCCTATATCTTCTACTAGAGAATTTAAATATAAAGAAATAGATACAGAGATGTCGGCATATGTTATTTTTACATCAGGAAGTACTGGGACACCTAAGGGAGTAGAAATGTCACATGTAGCTGCAATGAATACTATAACTGATATGTGTGAGAAATTTAAAATCACATCTAATGATACTTTTTTAGGTCTTTCTAATTTATATTTTGATTTATCCGTATTTGATGTATTTGCAGCTCTATCTGTAGGAGCTACATTAGTAGTACCATTAGAAATTAGAAAAAAAGAAGTTTCTTACTGGGCAGCATTATGTCATGAAAATAATGTTACTATATTAAATATGGTTCCAGCTCAAATGGAGATGTACAATGCGTATATTGAAGCTAATGATAAAAATTTAGATAAT
Organism: Clostridium saccharobutylicum DSM 13864; assembly: GCF_000473995.1. Classification (NCBI taxonomy): domain Bacteria; kingdom Bacillati; phylum Bacillota; class Clostridia; order Eubacteriales; family Clostridiaceae; genus Clostridium; species Clostridium saccharobutylicum. The sequence goes on from NC_022571.1 coordinate 1,890,232, forward strand.
GCTTTACGTTTAGTGCTATTGTCTGGAGATTGGATATCATTAAATTTAATAAAAAAAATACATTCAAGATTTTTAAATACACAGTGCATAGCTCTTGGTGGAGCAACAGAAGCTGGAATATGGTCTATATATTATGAAACAGAAAAATTAAAATCAACAGATAAAAATGTGCCATATGGAATACCATTATCTAATCAGAAATTTTATATCTTAGATGAGAATGATAATTGTTGTCCTGATTATGTTATAGGTGAAATATGCATTGGTGGAGATAGCCTTGCAAAAGGTTACTTAAATGATGAGATTTTAACTAAACAAAAATTTGAATTTGTATTGTCAGCAGGTGAAAGAATATATAGAACTGGAGATTTAGGAAGATATAGAGCTGATGGGGTCATAGAGTTTATAGGAAGAAAAGATACTCAGGTTAAGATCAATGGATATAGAGTTGAATTAGGTGAAGTGGAAAATGCCTTAAAGAAACACATAAAAATTGAAAATGCTGTTGTCTTAAAAGAAAGTGATACAAATCTTGTTGGATATGTAAAAACAGTAGAAAATACTGATGTAGCAGGTAAATTAGAAGAAAGAACTATTGATGAAAGTAAAGAACTAGACATTGATTTTTCACAAGGCGATCTTAAAGAATGGATAGAAGAAGCAGATAAGACATCATTAAGTTATATTATAAAAACTTTATTACAAGCAGGAATTTTTAAAGATACTAGGCATAGATATTCTTTTGGCGAGATTGGCAGAGCTTTAGATATTAAACCTAAGTATACTCAATTATTACATCGATGGTTAAATGCATTAATTAAGAATGGGTTTATAAAAAGTGATGGAAACTTATATTACACTGAAAAATTTTATTCAGTAGATATAGCAGAAGTACAAGAAGAAAAGTGGAGAAGAGTTGACAGAAAGATTCATTATAGTGATGTTATGATGAAATATATGCATGATTCTGCTTCTCTTTTAAAAGAAATTTTATGTGGAGAGATACATCCACATAACTTATTATTTCCAAAAGGAAAATTGGATATAGCATATGCTATATATAAAGATAATGTTGTTAACAGCAGTATAAATAAAGCTATTCAAATAGAAATTATAAATCAAATAAAGAATGTTCAAAAGAAAAAAGATAAGATAAGAATATTAGAAGTTGGAGCCGGAGTTGGAGGAGTAAGCCTAGAACTTATAAAGAACCTTAAAGAATATGATGTAGAATATTATTTTACTGATGTGTCTAACTTCTTCTTTAATGAAGCTATAGAAAATTTAAAAGATTATCCTTGGGTAGTATATAAGCTATATGATATTAATAAAGCAAATTGGGAACAAGGATTTGAAAATGAAGAATTTGATGTTATATTATGCGCAAATGTATTACATAATGCCTCTGAATTAGGAAGAACTTTAAAAAATTTAAAAGATATGCTCTATATAGATGGAGAAATTCTTATTATAGAAGAAGTAAACGAAAGATATGCATTATTAACATCCGTGGAATTTGAATTTGCAGAAGCAGCACAAACATATGAAGATGGAAGAGATAGTTTAAACACAATATTTATTCCACATGAAGAATGGAAAAATAAAGTTAATGAATTAAATGGAGATATAGTATTAACTTATCCACGAAGGAATGATAAATTATGTCCTTCTGGACAAGAATTAATGGTAGTAAAGTTTAATGAAGGACGTAAATTAAAAGATGAGAATATACAAGAGTATTTAAAAAATCAATTACCAGAATATATGGTTCCGGGAAAGATAATATTCTTAAATGAGTTCCCAATGACAAATAACGGAAAAATAGATAGAAGGATTCTAAAGAATTCATTATCTTACTATGATGATCAAGTTGAGGAAAATACAGTTCATGAAGAATTAGATAGTCTGGAATTACAGATTAAAAATATATGGTGTGAAGTTATCGGCTGTAAAAACATTAGAAAAGATGATGATTTCTATGCTGTAGGTGGGGATTCGTTATTAGTATCTCAAGTTACCAGCAAAATGCTACAGAAAATAAAGGAAGCAGAAGGATGGGAATGGGATAGACTGATGGTTGAGCTAATGAAAAATGGTACTATTAGTGGAATTGCTTCATCTTTAAGAAATAATAAAGACAAAAAAACTGAGTCTGTTCAAACAAATTCTAATGTATCACCTTTGGTTAAATTTAAGGAAGCAGAAGGAATACCAGAAGTTACAAGAGTATTATTCCATGCTGGAACAGGTACTTTGAGTTCATATAAGGAATTACTTCCTTATTTAGCACAACAGTGCACTGAGAATGAAGCCTTACTAGGATTTAATTTTGGTAATGCTGAAGATTACCTTAAGAGATCTATTGATACTTTGCTTATAGATTCTGCAAAATCATATGCAGATATTCTTATGGAGCAGGAAAGTCAGAAATTTGAGCTTATAGGATACTGTGTAGGAGGATGGATTGCTCTGGAAACAGCTACTATATTGGTGGAAAAAGGAATTGACGTAAGTAAAGTTACAATTATAAGTTCTAGCTTATGCGGTCATAATTTTGATAATGATCTGCTTCTTGAAAGAGCATTTGGAATATCTATTGGTGCGGATGTAAAACGTGCAGGATATGGAGGAAGTAATAAAGATATTCAGGAAGTACTAAGTGTAATAAAAGCAAATCATGAAGAGAGAGGAATTACAACTGAACAATTATGTAATTTATCAGGAGAATATAAAGAAATAGGAGTAGGATTTGAGACGTTGAGTAAGATGAAACAGCGTGATAGATTAAAGTGCATTTATGAAACATTGTCTAATAGCGAAGATAATGGTGGCAATATAGAGATGTTTGAATTATTATATCAATTATTCAGCCATAGCTTTAGAGGAGTTATGCGTTATAAACCATCAGGATATGTAGGAGATGTTCATGCTCTTTTTGTTGAAGATGATACAAAACATTTCTTCCCAGTTAAAAATATTAGTAATAAAGACTTATGGAATGGTATTGTTCTTGGAGATCTGAAAATAGATTATATTCCAGGGGATCATGGGGACTGCTTAAAGGAACCTAATGTTAAAAGTGTAGCAGAATTAATTAAATGATAAATGTTTTTTTCATGAACGGTTGCAAATAATATATCTGTTTAGAAGGAGAAATTATGGATAAAAGTAAAAAAAGCATAAAAATAATTGTTTGTGGAACAAATTTCGGAAGAATGTATTTAGAAGGAGTAAATATACTTGGAGAAAGCGGGAAATTAGTAGGAGTACTATCTGGAGGAAGCAGTCAGTCACAAGCATGTGCTAATGAAAATGATGTACCTCTTTATACAAGCGTTGATGAGCTGGATAAAAGTATGGTAGATATAGTCTGTATTGCCGTTAAATCTTCAGTTACAGGAGGGAAGGGGACAGATATTGCACTTAAATGTTTAGAAAAGGGAATAAGTGTATTTCAAGAGCAGCCTGTACATTATGATGATGTATGGAAGTGCTATAAAACGGCTATCAAAAATGATTGTCATTATGCAGTTAATGGATTCTATTCAAATGTTAATGCAGGAAAAACATTTATAGAGTACGGCAGAAAACTTCTTAAAAAGAGTAAAGCTATATTTATAGATGCGTCAAGCAGTGTACAGGTTTCATATCCACTAGTAGATTTATTAGGCAAACTTTTAGGTGGTGTTTCACCATATGAAATTAGGAAGATAAGTGAAAAAAATGATGTGATGACAGTTCTTGAAGGAAAAGTTTGTAATATACCTTTAATAATAAAAGGTGAAAATAGAATGGTTGTAGAAGATCCTGATAATTATGCTTTGTTGTTTCATAAAATTACATTATATACTGAAAGTGGTCAATTAATATTAGACAATTCTATTGGTATGGTGTTATGGGAACCAAGATATTATGTTTCTCATACTGAAGATGGAAGATTAGATTTTTATGGAGATAATCAATATTCTAAGATGCCAGTTACTGAGATACTTAATGAAGAAGATTTAAATAATGTCTATAAAGACATATATGAAAAAACATGGCCAGTGGGTATCGCTAATGCTTTAAAAGATTTCATATCAACAATGGATGAACCATTAAACAAAAAGAATATGCAGTATAATCTTAATATATGCAAATTCTGGAATGAAATTGGTAATGCTTTAGGTACTATTCAAATTATTGAAAAACCAGAAATAGTTTTCTTAAAAGCAGAAGACATTAAGAAAGGAATTTAATTATGAATAAAGAATTATATTTAGAAAAATTAAAAAAAGATATGAAGGAAAAAATTAAAGCTATATGGGAAGAGGTATTGGAAAAAGATAGTATTGAATATAAAGATAACTATTTTCTAATAGGAGGCAATAGCCTTACGGCAATTAAAATATTGAGAAAAATAAAAGAAGCTATTGGATATGATAAAGAAATTCCTTTAACGTATATATTTTCTTTTCCAACTATAGAAAAACTAGTAGATCAAATATTTAATTTAGATGAGTTTGGTAAAAAGGCAATTAATATTACAGCAAAACAATTAAAAGATGAGGTTAAGATAGATTTACCACATGTTAATTATAATAGTAAATATGCTTTAGAGAATTGTTTATTAACTGGAAGCAGTGGATATTTGGGCGGTTATATTCTAAGAGAATTACTTAAACAGACTAATATGCAGATTTATTGTCTTGTAAGAGGAAAATCTTATGAAGATGCAGAAAAAAAGATTAAGAAAAATTTAGACAAATTTAAAGTTTCAAATGAAGAGGTAAAAAGAATACATATTGTTTTGGGAGATTTCGGACATAAGAATATGGGTATGTCAGAGAAAGAATATGAAGAATTGTCTAATAAAATAGACTGTATATATCATAATGGAGCTTTAGTACATTTTTTATATAGCTATGAAGAGCTTAAGCAAAGCAATGTAGAAGGAACTAAAGAAATACTCAAATTTGCAGTCTTTAATAAAATTAAAGCAGTATTTTATGTTTCTACAATATCTATATTTTCTAAATTTGCAAAGAGCAATTCTCAAGTTTTAGAAAATGAAGGTATTGAAGATTCAGGAATACTTCCTATAGGATATACTCAAAGTAAATGGGTAGCAGAAGCACTTGTATGGAAAGCAAAAGAAAAAGGACTACCAGTAATGGTATTTAGAATTGGACATGTAATAGGAGATTCTGTTACAGGGGAATGCCATTCAGATGATTTTGTATTTAGAATTATAAAGAGTGTTTTAGATGTACATGCATATCCTGACATTGATGGTAAGCTTGAGCCTATAACAGTTGATGATGTAGCAAAAACCATCGTAGCCATATCGAAGAAACAAAATAACTTAGGTCAGGCATATCATTTAATAAATCCACAACCAGTATATTTTAATGATATGGTTAAGTGGGCAGAGAATAAGAATATACTTCTTCAGCCACTTCCAAAAAATAAATGGGTAAAAGAAATTGAAAAGCTGGAAAAGGTCTCTACGATTTTACCATTTATACAATTTTTTGGTGATAATTTATGGGATGTATATAAAGATTTAGAATTTTCTGTAGAAAATACTAAGAGAGCTTTGGCCGAGCAGGATATATCTATTCAGGCAATTTCTGATACTATAATTGAAAGACATTATAACTACTTAAAGAATAAAGGTGAATTAGAAGAAATAGATCTTTATACAGTAGGTACAATCTAAGCAGACATTTATATTTAATGAATTAGAATACGAGTGTTTAATTAAAAGGCAGTAATCAAAATGGATTACTGCCTTTTGTACTAAATATTAAATGTCTTTAAGAACCTTTTTACGTCTATATTCTAGCGGAGACATATTATATTGTAGTCTAAATACAGAGGCGAATTTGCTTTGATTCATGTAACCTACCTGCTCAGAAATTTTAGAAATAGGCATTTTGGTTATCTCAAGCATTTTTGCTGCTTCATTCATGCGCACTTCTCTAAGGTATACAGAAATATTCTGCCCATAAATTCCACGAAAATAATTTTTTAAGCTTGTCTCACTTATAGAGAAAAGCTTTGCTATCTTCCATGCTGGATGATGTTGTTTTAAATCTGCTGTAATAATACGTTCTGTTTTTTGGGCTATTTCAACTTGAGTAGCAGTAAAAAAAGTTAAGGATTTTGGCTGTGGAATATGTTTTCTACATAGTAGCAGCTCTAATAATTGCAGTGTATAAACTTTCATCATAAATATAGCATGGGCAGCATCTTCATCATATAATGCCCATATTTTTGTCAGAATGTGTTTGAGGTCCTTGCTGCATTGAGAAATGTAGGTTTTATCTAATAAAGAATATAAGTCTGTAATTTTATCTACATTAATATTAAAAACATCATTAATATATGGAGCCAGTGCAGAAATAGTATCTATTTCAATGAAAAATTCAAGCCCTTCATAAATTCTCAAAGGATAAGCATATTGTTTTTGTGCAGATTTTTTACTAATAGAAAATTCACCATTTTTTAGATAAACAAATGAATTATTATCTAAAAATAATTCACAACGACCTGTGACACAATAATTTAAGAGCAATGGTCTATTTGAAGAATCATCCTGATCTGGTAAATTTGGTATGGGCCATGTTGGAGAATTGATAAATATATATGCTATAGAAATGCCAGGAAAGATTGAAAAGAAAGTCATGGAGCCTCTACCATCATCTTGTTCCATGCAAAGTTCAATGTTGGTTGGATTATTTTTTAAAGAAATGCCAGGAATTTCTATACATTTTTTTATAATAATATTTGTATTCACAAATATTCACCTCCGAATTTATGAAAATTATTAGGCACATGGACTTGTTATTTCTTTGAGTGTGCCTTATCAGTTGATCTTATTATAATTATCACTTCAGATACAGTCAATAAAAATACTTGATGCTATTTGGAGTTAAAAAGATGATTGATTATAGAAGATATATCCATAGTGTGATATAGTTAATGATAGTAAAAATCAATTGATTTTAATTATCGAGTATAGAGGCGTTAGTGTGAAAGATTATTTTTAATTATTTATAACACAACAAAAGCCCTAAATAGGGGGGAATTTAAAAAATAAACTGGCTAAAAATCGGCACTCTTTCATTAATATTTGTAGTGCTGATAGCCAAAATGGAGGAGTATTATGGAAAATAAATTACAAGCAAAAGACTTAATCAATATTGGTTTATTTACGGCTCTTTATTTTATAATCGGTTGCGCTGTAGCTATTCCAATAGGCTTTGTACCAATCTTATTGCCTATTCTTGGTGCACTTTGGACACTTATTACAGGAATACCATTTATGATATTCTCAACTAAAGTTAAAAAATTCGGAATGGTTACAATCATGGGAATTTTAAGTGGACTACTTATGGCGCTTACAGGAATGGGATTTTGGGGAATACCTATGGGTATTGTTTTTGGTTTTATAGGTGACTTGATTATGAAATCAGGAAATTATAGAAGCGTTAAGAAAAATATTTTAGGATATTCAGTTTTTAGCTTATGGATCATTGGAACATATATTCCAATGTATTTTATGGTTGATGCAGCATATGCTGATTTTGCCAGCAGCTTTGGTGAAGAATATGCAACACGTGTAATGCAGGTTATGCCAATGTGGAGTATTGCTTTAGTTATACTAGGATGTTTTATATGTGCATTACTTGGAGGGCTAATAGGAAAGAGAATCCTTAGAAAGCACTTTGAAAAAGCAGGTATTATATAAATGGAATCTTCAGTTTATAGTGCAGAAAGAATAAAAGCAGGGATAGTGCTTGATCCTAGAACTAAGCTGTTAATGATGATAACAATAACCACTTTATTATTAAGCACTGGTAATAAAGGAGTTATGAATATAATAAAACCTGTTTTAAGTCTAATACCATTTTTACTTTTACTTACTGAAAAGCAATTTAAAACAGCAGGTAAATATTTTATCTTATATGGAGTGTGCTTTATGGTTGAACGCATAGCACTTTCCTCAATAGGAGGAATTATCTCTTTTATATTACTTGGTGTATGCTCTATCATGACAAGATTTGCACCAGGTATTATGATGGGCACATTTTTATTAAAATCAACATCAGTAAGTGAATTCATTGCAGCTATGGAGAAAATTCATATGCCAGAGAAAATTGTTATTCCGTTATCAGTTATATTTCGATTTTTTCCTACTATAAAACAGGAATATCAGGCTATTAATGATGCAATGAAGATGAGAGGAATAAGGTTTGGAGATAAAAATCCATTATTAATTATAGAGTATAGGTTAATTCCGCTTATATTTTCAGTGATTAAGATAGGAGATGAATTATCAGCAGCTGCAATAACAAGGGGATTGGGAGCACCAGTAAAAAGAACTAATGTATGTAAAATAGGATTTCATATACAGGATATTCTTATGATGATGATTTGCATAAGCTGTTTTATTATATTTTTTATGCAGAATTAGATAAGGTTCAATCAAATAAATGGCAGGTCCATTTGCCAGCCTATTTTTCATGAGCCTAAAGAACTATCAAATAAATAAATTCTTAGGAGGTAATAGGTTTGATAAATCTAGAAAATGTTTCTTTTACATACGCAGGAGAAAATAGAGGTGGAGTTAATAACATCAACCTTAGTATTCCAAAAGGAGAATTTATTGTTTTATGCGGCGAAAGTGGATGTGGGAAAACTACAATTACAAGACTTATAAATGGACTTATTCCACATTTTTACGAAGGAAAACTTAGTGGTGAAGTATCTATTAATGGACAGTTAATTGCTAGGAAGCCTTTATATGAGACAGCAAAAATGGTTGGAAGTGTGTTTCAAAATCCCAGATCACAATTTTTTAATGTAGATACGACAAGTGAAATTGCATTTGGCTGTGAAAATTTTGGTATGCCAAGGCAGGAAATTAAAAAACGAATTGAACGAACCGTAAATAATTTTAATATGAAAAATTTATTAGATAGGAATATTTTTCATCTTTCAGGTGGAGAAAAACAGAAAATAGCATGTGCATCTGTATATGCTATGGAACCAGAAATTTTTGTTATGGATGAGCCATCATCTAATTTGGATTTGTCATCAATTATGGAATTACGTAAGATTCTTTCTTTGTGGAAGAGACAAGGGAAGACAATAGTTATATCAGAACATAGATTATTTTATCTAAGAGGTCTGGCAGATCGTTTTATATATGTACGTGATGGAATAATTGAACATGAATATAGCAGTAAAGGCTTTGAAAATCTAGATAGAGAAGAACGAATGGCTATGGGATTAAGAATTTATTCCTTAGATGAAATTAATCTTGAAAGAAAAATATATCCACCAACAAAAATGCTGAAATTAAGGGATTTTTATTTTTCTCATAAAAATCAACCAGAAACATTACATATTGAAGAACGTGATATACCGGCTGAAAGAGTTACAGCTATTATTGGCAATAATGGAGCAGGTAAATCTACCTTTGCAAGATGTTTTTGTGGTTTGGAAAAAAATTGTGGAAGGATTATATATAATGGACGATCGATGAAACCTAAAGAGAGACTAAATACATGTTATATGGTTATGCAGGAAGTAAATCATCAATTATTTACTGAAAGTATTTCGGATGAGATAAAGATAAGCATGGAGCATGATGATGAAAATTTACAAAAAGAAATTTTAGAAAGGCTAGATCTTATTTCATATAGAGATAGTCATCCTATGTCACTTTCAGGAGGACAAAAACAAAGAGTTGCCATTGCATCTGCAGTGGCATCTAAGAGATCAATTTTAGTTTTTGATGAACCTACTAGTGGATTGGATTTTAAACATATGAAAGAAGTAGCTTCTTTATTAAAAGAACTTAAGGAAAAAGGTGAAACAGTATATGTAATTACACATGATTTAGAATTAATTGCAGATTGCTGTACAGATGTTATACATTTGGAAAATGGAAGGATTGTTGACCAATATCCAATTGATAAAGATGGATTATTAAAAATTGAAAAATATTTTATAAAGGAGGAATCTTTAATATGAATGAAGAGAAGAAAGATTCGGCAATAAAAATTTTATGGGGATGGGCAAAGCCCTATCATGGGAAATTTATAGCTAGTATTATTTTAGCTATTCTAGGTGTTGTATGCCATATGATTCCTTATTTTTGCGCTGTTGATATCGCTACTAAAATAATAAGTAAGGAAAAAACACTATCTTCTTACTTAACAGTCTGCATAGTGGTATTTTTGAGCTATTTAGGAAAGGTTGCTTTTGATAATATTTCAACAGCCATTTCTCATACTGCAACATATTACACATTAAGAGATTTAAGAGAAAATAGTATACGAAAATTAGCAAAAGTTCCTATGGGAACAATTATAAATACTCCATCAGGACAATATAAAAACACAATTGTAGATAGAGTAGAAGGAATGGAACCAACATTTGCTCATGTGATTCCACAGATGACAGCTAATATACTAGTACCTATATTTATTATTGTATATCTAATTATATTAGACTGGCGCATGGCACTTTTATCTATTGTTACACTTATAATTGGACTTGTAGTAATGTCATTAGGAATGAGAAGTTATCCAGTAAAATGGGAAGGAGCTGTACAGGCTGGTAAGAATATGACTGATGCTATAGTTGAATATATCGGAGGAATAGAAGTAGTTAAAGCCTTCAGTCAATCAGCTGGATCATATAAAAAATATTCTAATGCAGTAAAGTATAATGGTAACTATTATGTAGATTGGATGCGTGATAATCAAAAGACTATGAGTGCATACAATGGAATTTTACCATCTGTTCTTATCTGTATTTTACCTTTTGGATTTTTATTTTGGATGTTTGGAAGTTTAGATATGACTACATTTATTGCAATTATAATTTTCTCATTAGGTTTAATAAGCCCTATTATGTCTGCTTTTACTTTCACAGATGATCTTGCAATATTACAAACTAATGTTGAAGAAATAAATGATCTTTTAAATTCAAAAGAATTAAATCATAAAGAAGAATATGTGAAATTTGAGGATGATTATATTAAGTTACAGGATGTTTCATTTTCATATGAAGAAGATAAAGAAATTCTTCATGAAATTAATCTTAAGATTAAACCAGAAACCATGACTGCTTTTGTAGGGCCATCTGGCTCAGGTAAATCAACTATTGCAAAATTAATTGCTGGGTACTTTGATGTTACTTCTGGAAATATAAGTTTAGGTGGACATAAACTAAAAGATATTCCGCTTTCTCAGTTATCAGATAAGATTTCTTATGTTTCACAAGATAACTATTTATTTAATAGAAGTATTCGTGAAAATATAAGAATGGGAAATCCAGCAGCAACTGATGAAGAAGTAGAAATTGCTGCTAAAAATAGTGGATGCGATTCTTTTATAAGAAATTTGGATAATGGATATGATACAGTTGTTGGAAGTGGCGGTTCTCATTTATCAGGTGGTGAGCGTCAAAGAATTGCAATAGCTCGTGCAATGTTAAAAAATGCACCTATTGTTATTTTGGATGAAGCAACTGCTTATATTGATGCAGAAAATGAAGTGTTAGTTCAAAAAGCAATTTCAGCTCTTACTGCAAGTAAAACATTAATAGTAATAGCTCATCGCCTTTCTACCATTGTAGGCGCAGATAAGATTGTTGTTATAAATAGAGGAACTATTGAAGCAGAAGGAACACATAAAGAACTTCTTGCTAATTGTAGTCTTTACAAGAATATGTGGGAAAAACATATTGGCGTAAAAGATCAAGAATAGGGGGGAATAGATATGTACGGAACATTAAAGAAAATATTTCAATTTGCAGGTGACAGGAAAAGACTTCTTAAAAAATCATTATTATTTTCTTTTTTATGTGGAATATTTGCATCATTGCAGTTTGCAGCATTATATTTAGTTTTTGATGCACTTTTAGCAGATAATAAAGACAGCAGAATAATATGGATGTCATTTGGAATAATGCTGGTATCTGTAATTGGAAGAATAGTTACAACTTACTTTTCTACAATGGATCAGACTGAGACTGGATATTGTATGGTGGCAGATAAGCGTATTCATATTGGTGATAGATTACGTTATATTCCAATGGGATACTTCAATAGAAACAGTATAGGAAACATTACTGCTATTGTTACAACAACTTTAGGAGATGTTGAAAATACAGCGGCTAGGGTTCTGGTATCAGTAATGGGAGGAGTTTTAAATTCTATAGCATTAACATTAGCAATTTTCTATTTTAATTTTAATATTGGCATTCTTGCTTTTATAGGTATTTTGTGTTATTTGTTAGTTACTGAGCTTTCACAAAGAAAATCATCAAAGTTAAGTGCTAAACGTCAAAATGGTCAGGAAGAGCTTGTGGAATCAGTATTGGAATATATACAAGGCATGAATGTTGTTAAAGCATTTGGCATGGAGAATGAAAGTTCACAGTCAATACTTAGTACGATCAAGAAGAGCTGCAAAAATAACATTAAGTTAACATGTTCAAGTGTACCATATGATGCACTCAAAGAATTTGTACTTCGTATATTCAGCACTGCATTATTAGTATATTCTATTTATCTTTATATAAATGGAACTCTTTCTATTGGATATAGTTTAATATTTATAATTGCTTCTTTTATGATATTCAGCGATTTAGAGAATGCAGGTAATATGGCATCTTTATTACAGATGCTTGGTGCATCAATGGATACATCTAATACTATTGATGATACTCCAATTATGGATACTGATGGAAAAGATATTAAGATAGAATCTGCCGATATTGTATTTGACAATGTAGATTTTTCTTATGCAGATCGTAAGATATTAGATAAAGTAAATATTTCAATTCCAGCAAAGACTACTACTGCCATAATAGGACCATCTGGAAGTGGAAAAAGTACAATGTGTAATCTGCTTGCTAGATTCTGGGATATTCAAGGTGGAAAGATCACTGTGGGAGGATATGATATACGTGATTTTAAGCTGGATAGTTTAATGAAAAATATAAGTATAGTATTCCAAAATGTTTATTTATTTGCGGATTCTATTGAAAATAATATTAAGTTTGGAAAACCAAATGCTAGTCATCAAGATGTGGTTGAAGCTGCTAAAAAAGCATGCTGCCATGATTTTATTATGAAACTTCCTAATGGATATAATACTGTTATAGGTGAAGGTGGAGGAACTTTATCAGGTGGAGAAAAACAGAGAATTTCTATTGCACGTGCTATACTAAAAGATGCTCCTGTTATAATTCTTGATGAGGCTACATCGAGTGTTGATCCAGAAAATGAAGAAGAATTACAAAATGCAATCGAAGCACTTACCTATAATAAGACTATTATCATGATTGCACATCGTCTAAAGACTGTACGTAATGCTGATCAGATACTTGTATTAAAGAATAGCCATATTATACAAAGAGGAACACATGATGAGCTTATTAAGGAGAAAGGTCTATATGCAGACTTTATCAGTGCAAGAAAAGAAGCAGTTGGATGGCAGCTTTCTGGAACTGAAGCTGTTTAATTGTGTAACAAAGTAAACCACTTGCTAAGCAAGTGAAGGAAAATTTCTTTGGACAGTCATAATAGTAAAGATGGAATTTACGAAAAGAATATGTTAGCGATACAATCAATATGATGAGTAAATTACTTTTCAAGTTAAATAAGCTCCAATTTTAGAGTGAAAAATGAATAAATGGAGTAGAAACATAAATACAAGTAGGATATAATTTAATTGGGTTAGTTATCACTAATTTGTAAGTTGTATCTTACTTTTTTATTTTTAGCATACAATTGATAATGAAATTCATTGATAAATAAAAAGGAGATGATATTGTATGGCTGTAAAGGATACAATAAAGATGTATTCTTTCCTATAGTGTAGGAAACTAAATTAACAACAAGAAAGGAATTTTATGAGTAGATTAATACCAGTTGGAAATAATAAAAAAGAGAGAAATATTACACCTGTCAAAAGAAATGATTCAATAGATAAAGATTTAAGTTATTACGAAAAACTATTTAAGAAAAATGGATATAAGTTCACTATGCAAAAGCAAATGATTCTTTTAGAAATAATAAATTCTAATATACATTTATCTGTAAAAGAAATTTATGAAAGAGTTAAGAAAAATAATGTTGGATTTGCAACTGTATATAGAAGTTTAAAACTTTTTAATGAACTAGATATAACAAAAGAAATTAGCATAAATAATATTAGTTATTATGAAATGAAAATTTTTAGTTCTAAGTCTCTGCATATTCATTTTAAATGCTCTAAATGTAATAATGTAATAGATATTGATGATAAAAATTTAAACTTAGAATACATTAAATTAAATAAAAAAGTTGAAAAAGAGAATAATGTAGAAGTGAATGATATAGATATTATGTTTATTGGTTTGTGTAGTACATGTAAGATGGATAAGAAGTATCAAGAATAATAAAAATTTTTATTATTATAAAAGTAAAATATAATATGTTTTCTATTTTTTATAAAACCAAAGATATCTGATGCGAATCAAATCCATATAGAAATTTGTTACGATGAAATTAATCTTAAGAATAATATAGTACATCATGAATGAAACATAAATGAAATTCATTGTCAATTATGTTTAATATAGTTTGGAAATTAATGATTAATTTGACAGCATGATAAAAATTATGGTAGCATATACGAAAGTGATAATCATTATCAAATATATACAGTGAAGAGGAGATAAAAGTAATGACTAATGAAGCGGATATGAGATTAAAGAATGATAAAAAAGGAAATTTTATAAAAAATGAATTTATTATTTTAATTTTAACAATTAGTATATTTAGTATAATTAATTTTATATCTTTTTTTGAAGAGCTTAAAATTACCATAAATATAATTATTTTGTTAGCACTTTGTATCTTAATTGTCGGTGTTAAATTAAAAAGGGCAAAAGAACTAGAAAGATTAAAGAAAGCTATTATAGAGGTGAAAAAAGGAAATTTTATAGAGATAGAAGAAAAATATTTAAAAGATAAAACAGAAGTTGGGGTAATAAGCAGGCTATTAAATTCTATTGTGATTGAAATAAGTAAATGGATAAAAGAAATTAAGAGAGATTCAGAAGATATAGAAGCTCAAGCGGTAGGATTAACATATATTTCAGAAGATATGTTAGATCTAACTTCAGATATAGCTAAATCTACAGAAATTGTTTCAAATACTACTGGAATTCAAACTCAAAATATATCAGGCATAGTAGAAAAAGTATTTCAATTTGGTGATTATATTAACGAAGTAAGTGAAAGTATCATATGCATAGATACTTTAGCAAGCGAAATTGGCAAAAAGTCTGAAAATACAAATGTGGATTTAAAAGAATTAGCAGGGGTTATTGTAAATCTTAATAATAATTTTAATGATTTTAGTCAATCTTTACATATGATGATGGAAGATATAAAAAGTGTAAATGAAATGACGCATTTAATAAATAGCATTTCTGAAAGGACAAACCTTTTAGCTTTAAATGCTGCAATTGAGGCGGCAAATGCAGGGGAAGCAGGCAAGGGGTTTAGTGTAGTTGCAACTGAAATAAGAAAACTAGCTGAAATGAGTCAGAGTTCATCAAATAAAATATACAATATTGTTAATAATATTTCAAAAAATATTTCTACAATAGATGAAAAGACATTATTAATTGAAAGTAGTATAGTGGAACAAAATTATGCTGTTGATAATACTATAAATGTATTTAATGATATATCAAAAGCAATCGATATTATAATACCAAAAGTACATGAAATAGTAGATGCGTTTAATAATGTAAATACTCAAAAAGAAAATATATTGATAGGTATTGAGGAAATATCATCAATGTCACAGGAAATAGGAGTAACTACAGAAGAGGTTTCCAATATAGCAAAAGAATTAAATTTAATGGGAGATGAAGTGACAGGAGCAGCAAGTAATCTAAATAAATCAGTAAATAATATGAAGAAATTAATTAAAGCTTAAAATTAGGAGCATTATTCATCTTAGCGTTTGTTTTATGTATTGTATTTACAAATTCTTATATAAAGCTTGAAAAAGTTATTATGGGATTTGTATCTTTAATTTAAGTGTGAACATTATAGTGAGAATGAATATCATATACAATTGGCTTATTAAGAAGGTATTTAATATAAATTCTGAAAGGCAGATATCAAATCGACCTTATCATAAGAAATTTCTTGTAATATCTGCAATTATAAGAAAGTAGTAATTTTACTTGCAGATGCAGTTTCAAGAAATTTATTTTCTCCAATTGAAATACCTGTAGCAATTACAATTTCAATTTTTGGAGTGCCATATTTTATTTACTTAATGATGAAGGAGAATTAGATGAAAGGTATTAGTGTAAAAAAACTTATAACTTAAGAAAAATCTACGGAATAGATGTTAAATTACAATTAAGTGAAAATGGTGAATATCAAATTTGTGTAGAATATGAACTTATGAAAGGATAACATGAGAAATAAAATTAAGTCAATGGAACAATTAAGAAGTGAATGATGTAAATATTATGTTAATTGGTTTGTGTAGCAAATGTAAGATAGATAACAAGTAACTAATAATAAAAAAGTGAAATTTAAATTCAAGATATAATTTTAGGGCTATATTTTAATGGAATGTTGAAATATAGCCCTAAAATTTATTTTTATTAAGTTTATAAGTTAATATTACGAGTATTTTTATTAACATATTTTTTTATAGCTTCAAAGCTTTCATTACTTATGACATGTTCAATTCTGCATGCATCCTCAGCAGCAGTTTTAGCATCTACTCCTAGATTTTCTAACCAGCCAGAAAGAAAAGTATGTTTTTCATAAACCATGGCTGCTATTTTTTTACCTGCTTCAGTAAGGTGAATATATCCTTCAGTTGTCATAGTTATATATTCTTTTTCACGTAGATTTTTCATAGCAACACTTACACTAGGTTTTTTAAAATTAAGCTCAGTAGCGACATCAATAGAACGAACTATAGATGATTTGTGGCTTAATATTAAAATAGTTTCTAAATAATTTTCAACAGATTCATTTATAGTCATATAAAATCTTCTCCCTATAAATTATATATAGTTATGTTAAATTCTTAATGAAGTAAGTATATCATAATGAATAATGAACATCAAATATATAAGATGTTTTCGTACACCATTCTTAATATAGGAATATATATTCTAAATCATATTACCATACATATTCTGAAGAATATGCTTAAAAGATGCTGAATCAAATGATGTTAGTTGAAAATATTAGAATAGATAAGTTATTATCATAAAAATAATCTTTTTAAATAATTCATATATGCTAGTATACTAGACAGCTTGTAAAAAATGTATTAAAATAGTATTAGTTAGTTTAGACTAACTAATACTATTTTTAGACATAAAGTATATAAAAAAATTGTTTTATATTACTGATATAGTTATTCTATTATTATTTTTATGAATATGCTAGTAAAAATAATGGCATTATATAAATATAAAATTAAGTTAGTTTATACTAACTTAGGAGTGTTTAATTTATTTGATTGTGCCTTAGATGTAGAAAAAAATAAATAAAACACTAAAAACATATTATTATTTTAAGGACAGATATATGAAAGGGGAAAAGAAAAATGAGTATTGTTATAATTGGTGGGCATGATCGAATGGTATGTGAATATAAAAGAATATGTAAAAATTATAATTGTAAAGCTAAAATTTTTACTCAAATGTCTGGTGAATTAAGTAAACAAATTGGCAAACCTGATTTACTTGTGTTATTTACAAACACTGTATCACATAAGATGATAAAGTGTGCTTTATCAAAATTAGATGTAAATGAAGCTGAATTAATAAGATGTCATAATAGCAGTGGAAGTGCATTAAAAAAAATATTAGACTGTAGATGCTGTAAAATGCATTAATCATATTAACTAAAGTAACTGTGATGCTGTTGATAGAAACACCAGTGTACTAAATGGTAACAGTTGATAAATTTTTATATTAGGCACATGAAAGAAAATAACAAGTCCAAAATGCCGTGATTATTTTGCATCAGGCAAGGAAGTGGATTTGTCTCATAGCGGGCTATTAGAGGAATCCACTGACGCAGCATGATGCGAAATAGGCTTGGCAGATGGACTTGTTATTTTTTTGAATGTGCCTTATGGGGAGGTAAGAACATGAAAAATATAGGAAGACAGCATAATCCCAAATTGAATTTTTTAAAATATATTGGACCAGGAATTCTTGTAACCGTTGGCTTCATTGATCCAGGAAATTGGGCAGCAAATGTGGCGGCAGGATCTCAATATGGATATCAGCTTTTGTGGATGGTAACTTTATCTACGTTTATGCTGATTATATTACAGCATAATGCAGCACATTTAGGAATTGCTACTGGATATTGTTTATCAGAATGTGCAAGTATGTTTTTAAAACCTTGGCTTAGCAGAATAATTCTAAATTCTGCTATGATAGCAGCAGTTTCAACAGCAATGGCCGAGATACTAGGCAGTGCAATAGCATTAAATATGCTTTTTAACATTCCATTGAAATTAGGTGCTTTATTGATTTTAGTGTTTGTTTTATTTATTTTATTTACAAATTCTTATATAAAGCTTGAAAAAATTATTATGGGATTTGTATCTTTAATTGGTATCTCATTTCTGATTGAAGTGAGCATGGTGCATGTACCTTGGAAGGAAGTTGCTGTAAATTTTGTGACACCTAAATTTCCATATGGTTCTATACCAGTTATTATGAGTGTTTTAGGAGCTGTTGTAATGCCACATAATCTATTTTTACATTCAGAAGTAATTCAAACCCGTCAGTGGAATCTGGAAAAAGAGGAAGTCATTCAAAAACAGTTAAAATATGAGTTTATGGATACATTAATTTCTATGCTGATTGGATGGGCTATTAACAGTGCAATGATTATTGTTTCGGCTGCAATATTCTTTTCAAATAGAGTAAATGTTACTGAGTTAGAACAATCACAGCAGATGTTAAAGCCATTGCTTGGAAATGCAGCGTCTATATTGTTTGCTATGGCACTTTTGTTTGCAGGTATTTCTTCTTCAATAACTGCTGGAATGGCTGGTGGAAGCATTTTTGCTGGAATATATAAGGAACCTTATGATATTAAAGGTTCTCACACAAAAGTTGGAATAATTATAACTTTAGTATTAGCTACAATTATTATTTTCTTTATTAATAATCCATTTCAAGGCTTGATATATTCACAGATGCTCTTAAGTATTCAGCTGCCTGTATCTATTTTTCTGCAAGTATACTTAACGTCTTCTAAAAAAGTAATGAATAAGTATGCTAATTCTATAGGAAACAAAATTCTTCTCGTTATTATTGGAATAGTTGTAACAGTTCTTAATATTATGCTGTTAATTAATACTATAAATTCTTAGTTGAAAAGTCATCAACGCAGTTAATTTATTGATAGACTTTATGTATGTAAGGCAAGGGAATAAGTATACATCTATCTATAAAGATTGTTTTTGTAAATATAAGATATAAATAATGGAGAAGGTGATGCATTTGAAAGTATATGAATTTGGAAATGAAGAAAAGCCATCTATTATGCTATTGCCAGGGACGTGCTGTCATTGGAAAAATAATTTTTCTAAGGTAATAGATTTATTAACTGAAGATTTTTTTGTTGTATGCGTATCATATGATGGATTTGATGAAACAGAAAACATAGAATTCCCAGATATGCTTACTGAAGTAGCAAAAATTGAAGATTATATTAGGCAGAGATTTAATGGAAAGATACATGCTGTATATGGTTGTTCTCTCGGTGGTTCTTTTGTAGGATTAATGGTACAGAGAAGAAAAATTTACATGAATCATGGAATTTTAGGCAGTTCAGATTTGGATCAAGCTACAAAGCAGATTGCTGCAGTAAAGACAAAACTTATGATTTCATTTTTTTATAAAATGTTACATATAGGAAAAGTTCCAAGATTTATTAGAAAACGGATGTTAAAAAAGGGAGGAGAAGAATTTACAATAAATGGACTTCGTATGATGGGAATAGGTGGCGTTGATATGTCCTTTGTTACTAAGAAAAGTATGAAAAATCAATTTTATACTGATCTTATAACAAAATTAGAGAATAATATTCAAGTGCCTGGAACAACAATTCACTGTTTTTATGCTGCCAAGATGGGAAAAAAATATAAAAGTAGATATGAGCAGCATTTTAGGAGACCGCATATTATTGAACATAATTTATTACATGAAGAACTTCTTGTGTGTAATCCTAAGGAATGGGTAGAGAATATTAAGAGCTGCATATTATAAAAAGTGAATATTAAAGTGTTTATAAAATAAGAACAAGCTTGTAATTTTAATTTTTTATAATAAATAATTCTATAGAAATTATTCATTAATGGGAGGAAGCTTTATGAAAATATTAATATATGGAGCAGGTGTTTTAGGCTCTTATGCGACTTATGAATTAAAGAGAGTAGGTCATGAAGTTACTATTTTAGCTAGGGGTAAAAGATATGAAGAACTGAAAGAAAAAGGATTGGTAATTAGGCATTGGCTGCAAAGAAGAACAACAGTAGATAAAATAAATATAGTGAAAGAATTACTTCCAGAGGATCAATACGATGTAACCTTTATAGTTATGCAAAGTTCACAAGTTAAAGCTGTATTACCGGATATTAGTGCAAATGTTAGATGTCCATTATTTGTGTTTGTTGGCAATGAAGATAAGGCAAAAGAAATAGCTGATGAAATTAAAAATACATCTATAAGTAATCCAAGGATACTCTTTGGATTTTTTAGTATTGGTGGAAGACGTGAAGATGGTAAAGTAATCAGCGTGCATACAAAGCATCCGGATTTTGATATTGGAAATTTAGAGGGTAAGGATGACTATAAATCTATTTTAGAAAAAATATTCAAGGCAACAAGATTTAAAATAAAGTATCACATAAATATGGATGATTTTTTTAAAACTCATATTGCATTTATTATGCCACTAGCATATTTAGCCTATATGTCTAATTGTGATTTGAGAAAAATAGCAAGTAATAAAAAAGCATTAAATGCTGCTATTGATGCCATAGTAGAAGGATGTGATGTACTGGTTAAGTTAGGATATAAAATTGATCCGGAGATCAGCTTAAATTTTTTAAAAAATTATAGAAAAATAGTTTATTTTGGATTAAAGTTATGTGTAGCAACCCCGGTGGGAAGGCTGGCGATAAGCGATCATTGCAAAGCAGCATGTAATGAAATGAAATACCTAGATAAAACATTAGTAGAATTGACTAAAAAATCAAAATTACAAACACCAAATATAAATAAGCTTAGAGAATATTTGATTAAGTATGTAAATCAAAAGAATATTCAGTAGGGAGTATTATTTGGAAGGGATATGTAATGGAGGCAACAAACAGAGATAAGCAATTATATGGTAATGAAGTAGAAATTGTCAGAAGAGATGATGATTGTACAATTTATAGGATTAATAATTCAAAAGGTGATGCTGTTATAACAAGCTATTCTGTGTTTCCAGGAATTGAATTAATCTATAATGATGTTCATACCCAGTGGGTAAGCATTGATGGAGAACAACCCAAAAATATTTTGGAAATTAATCATTGTAAAGAAGGGATAATTGAATGTGAGAATAGAAAGGGAGAGTATCTTTATATTTCAAAAGGAAATTTAGCTATAAATCAAAAGTATAACATGAAAAATAGTTGTAATTTTCCTTTAAACCATTTTCACGGAATTACAGTGGCTGTAGATCTTGATAAAATACCCAATTGGCAATCTAGTGTTTTAGAAGATGTTTCAGTTAATTTGTTAGAGTTAAAAAACAAATTT
The DNA here is from genome assembly GCF_000473995.1 of Clostridium saccharobutylicum DSM 13864. Lineage (NCBI taxonomy): Bacteria > Bacillati > Bacillota > Clostridia > Eubacteriales > Clostridiaceae > Clostridium > Clostridium saccharobutylicum. The sequence goes on from NC_022571.1 coordinate 1,912,111, forward strand.
TGCGAAAATAGTAAGGGTTTCTTAGTAATAAGAGAAAACCAGAGCATTGAACATATTTTCTCAGAACTATATTCGGTATCTGAAAAAATAAGAAAAGGATACCATAAAGTAAAAATGTTGGAATTGTTTCTTTTTTTAAGCAGTCTAGAACAGGAGGATCTAGTACAGAGTAAGAAATATTATCCAAAAACACAGGTTGATATCATAAAAGCTATAAAGGAATATTTAATAATTCATCTGTCTGAAAAAATAACTTTAGATCAACTGTCAGTACAATTTCAAATTCCTCTTACAACAATGAAAATTGTATTCAAAGAAATATACGGAGACAGTATTTATTCATTTATAAGAACTTACAAGATGCAGAAAGCAGCAGAGCTTTTAAAGAATACTAATGAAGATATTAATGTGATTGCTGGAAGTCTTGGGTATGATAATGCAAGTAAATTTTCAGAAGCATTTAAAAAAGTTATAGGATTAAATCCAAGTCTATATAGAAAAAATGTCTAAATGGAGCATTGATAACAAAATAGAGTAGAGAAATTAAATGTAATATATTAGAATTAATTCAGTGCCTAAAAATGGCACAAAAAAATGTATGGTGGTTAGCTAAAACTAACTGGATGGAGGAGATATATAGATGCCGGTTTCAAGTGAAGGGAGAGGAAAAATGTAAGGAGAGGATTTGAAATGAAAAAAGAATCAAGTATATCAAAATTATTTAGATATGCAGGAAAATTTAAATATTTGACAATAACTTCGTGGGTGTTATCTGCAGCAAGTGCGCTTATGGCATTGATACCATTTGTTTTTATATGGAAAATTATTAAAGAGGTTTTGAATGTCTCGCCAAACTTTAGTGGCGCAAGGAATCTAACACATTATGGCTGGATGGCAGTACTTTTTTCTATCTTGTCAATGGCTATTTATATAGGAGCTTTACTCTGCTCTCATATAGCTGCATTTCGTGTTCAGGCCAATATAAGATCAAAGGCTATGCATCATATCGTTACATTGCCATTAGGATTTGTGGATGGTATTGGAAGTGGAAAGATAAGAAAAATTGTAAATGAGTCTAGTGCAGCAACAGAAACTTATTTAGCACATCAGTTGCCAGATCGTGCAGGTGCATTAGCAACACCTATTGGTCTTTTAGCAATGCTTTTGGTGTTTGACTATCGTCTAGGACTTTTAAGCTTAATACCAGTTGTTGTTGCATTTGGGATTATGTCATCAATGACTGGAAACAGAATGCAGGAGAAAATGAAAGAGTATCAGAATTCATTAGAGCAAATGTCAAATGAGGCAATAGAATATGTACGTGGAATACCTGTAGTGAAAACTTTTGGTCAATCTGTTTTTTCTTTTAAAAGATTTAAAGCATCTATTGATAACTATGAAAAGTGGGTGACCTCTTATACTAAAGACTTACGTATGCCAATGATGTTTTTCACTACAGCTATTAATGCCGTTTTTGCTGTATTAATAGGAGCAGGTTTATTTTTTACAAGAAATGAAGTTACAAATGAGTTTCTATTAAATCTTTTGTTCTACATCATTATTACACCAATTATAACAGTTACATTAAATAAAATTATGTATTCCAGCGAAAATATGATGATTGTTCAAGATGCATTAGAGAGAATTGATAGCATAATGCGTATAAAACCATTAAGTGAAACAAAAGCACCTAAGTATCCTAAGGATAACTCAGTGGTACTTAAAGATGTATCATTTTGTTATAAAGATGCCAAGGAAAACGCGTTAAATCACATTTCACTTGAAATTAATTCAGGTGAGCATGTGGCTTTCGTAGGTCCATCTGGTGGAGGAAAAACAACTTTAGCTAGTGTAATAGCTCGTTTTTGGGATGCAGATAGTGGTGAAGTTAGAATAGGCAACGTAAATGTCAAGGATATTTCAAAAGAAGAATTAATGAATAATGTTTCATTTGTATTTCAAGATAGTAAACTTTTAAAAACTTCAATATTTGAAAATATTCGTCTTGCAAAACCGGATGCAACAAGAGAAGAAGTATCAAAAGCATTAAAGGAAGCTCAGTGTGAGGATATTATAGAAAAGCTGACAGACGGAATTGATACCATAATTGGTACAAAAGGAAATTATCTGTCAGGTGGTGAAGCGCAGCGTATTTCTATTGCCAGAGCTATGCTTAAAAATGCACCAATTCTTATACTAGATGAAGCAACTGCATTTGCTGATCCTGACAATGAATCAAAGGTACAAGCTGCCTTTTCTACTTTATCAAAAGGAAAAACAGTAATTATGATAGCACACAGACTATCTACTGTAACAGGAGCAGACTGTATTTATGTACTAAAAGGTGGAGAGATATGTGAAGCTGGAAGTCATTCTGAATTGACAAAGCGAAATGGGTTATATTCGCATATGTGGCATGAATATAATAGTGCTGCAAAATGGAAGGTTGGTGCTTAAAATGAAATTGATTGAAAAACTGCAACATAAATATGCCCTTTCAGAAAAAGGTGCAAAGGATATGATAAAAGCATTTATAGCTTGCACACTATCGAATATTGTGTTAATGATGCCTGTAGGTCTTCTTTATTATCTGGTTGAAGATTTAATGCATAACAATGCTTCTGAAAATTATGTTTCCTTTTATGTAATTGGAATTGCAGTATGTCTTGTGCTTATATTTATCACAACATATTTTCAGTATAATGCAACCTTTTTTGTAACATATGTAGAGAGCGGTGTTAGGAGAATAGCACTTGCTGAGAAACTTCGAAAACTTCCGCTTTCCTTTTTTGGAAAAAAGGATTTATCGGATCTAACAAGTACTATTATGGAAGATTGTTCTACGTTAGAAACAGCATCTTCTCATTGGATACCAGAGCTTATTGGTTCAATTATTTCAACTTTTATCGTTGCAGTTAGTTTATTCTTCTTTGACTGGCGTATGGCAATTGCAGCATTATGGGTACTACCGGTTTCTTTTATAATTGTACTGCTTTCCTCAAAGGTTCAACATACATTAGGAACAAAGCAGATGAATGTAAAGATGGCTTGTGCAGATGGAATACAAGAGTGTTTAGAATGCGTAAGAGATTTAAAAGCAAACAATGCAGAAGCAGCTTATATGAAAGAACTAGATTCAAAGATTAAAAATGTTGAAAAGCGTGCAATTATTACAGAACTTGGAACTGCAGTTTTTGTTACATCTGCACAGATGATTTTAAAACTTGGAATTGTTACAGTTGCACTAGCTGGTGGAATATTTCTTATTGATGGAAGTTTAGATATTTTAACTTTCTTTATGTTCTTGCTTTTGGTATCAAGACTATATGATCCAATGCAGATGTCATTACAGAATCTTGCAGCTATCATTGCAGCTGATATTCAGTGTGAACGTATGAATGAAATTTTTAGGTCTGAGATTCAGACAGGGGAAGAACGACTCACAAATAAGGGACATGATATTACATTTAATCATGTTGGATTTGCTTATGACAATAAGGAAACTGTGTTAAAAGATGTATCCTTTACTGCTAAACAAGGAGAAGTGACAGCACTAATAGGCCCATCTGGTGGAGGGAAGACTACTGTATCAAGATTAGCAGCACGGTTCTTTGACATTAGCAAAGGAGAAATTACTGTTGGAGGTATGGATATTTCAAAGATTGATCCTGAAAATCTAATGTCTTTATATTCAATTGTTTTTCAAGATGTTACTTTATTTAATAATACTATTATGGAAAATATTCGTACTGGACGAAAAAGTGCAACAGATAAAGAAGTTATACATGCTGCAAAGCTTGCGCATTGTGATGAATTTGTAGAAAAATTGCCAAAAGGATGGAATACAATGATAGGTGAAAATGGTTCTGAACTTTCAGGTGGCGAGCGCCAAAGAATATCTATTGCGAGGGCATTTTTGAAAGATTCACCAATTATATTGTTAGATGAAGCAACAGCTTCACTGGATGTTGAAAATGAAACTATGATACAGGAATCATTATCAAAGATTATTAAAAATAAAACAGTACTTATTATTGCACATAGAATGAGAACAGTAGCGGGTGCTGATAAAATTGTAGTATTAAAGGATGGGAGTGTTGCTGAACAAGGAAAACCTAATAAATTAGCTAAAGAAGGTAAAATATATAAGCATATGGTTGAAATGCAACTAGAAGCTGCTTCTTGGCAGTTTTAAAGTATACTCTAACTAAAGTAGATCTTGCCATATAGCATTGGTTAAATTATTATAGTTTCAATCTTGTTCTTAATAGCGACTTTTATTGTATAAAGATAAATGAAGAAACCCTATTAAATCTTTATTCTAATTTAATAGGGTTTTTTGATGTGTGGAGAAAGATTGATGTATCTATTTAGCTTTGCAATATTAATTATATCTTTTAATTACGTTATTTAAATCTTAGTATAAATATCGAAGTGATTGAATAACACCAATTTTTAAAGTGTTGTAAAATATTGGCTAAACCAATGAATATAAAATACCAATAAAGTAATTTATAATTTTTTATGGTTTGTAAACTAAGGTGGTGAACATACCACCAGTTCCATCAGTAAAATTATTTGAAACATGATGTGAAATATGGCAGTGAAAAGGCCATATGCCTGGATTATTTGCTTTAAATAAGACATCCCAAGTTTCACCAGCAGCAACTAGTATTGTATTTTTAAAAATTCTATCATTATCAGCTATAAGATTTCCATCAGCTTTTTCAACTAAAAATTGATGTCCATGAATATGCATTGGATGATGATTAATCTGTATGGTTCCTAATCTTAAACGCACAATATCATCATATTCAACTGGCATAGGGGTAGTAGATGGAAAACTCTTACCGTTTATAGTAAACATATTAAAATCCATTGAAAAAGGCTTAAGATTGTATTGACCAGGTTCTACTTTTTTACCTTTTTCTAAACCAACGAGACTCCATTCTTGCATTAGCAGCAGATAATCTTTATTAACATTTTTTTCATGTGGATTTAGAATTACAAAGCCGCCCAATAACCCTAACATATCTTGCTTTGCTACATTAACGTGAGAATGATACATATGGGTTCCGGGTGGATTAGTAATTCTAAAGTGATAATCAAAATAATATCCTGGTTCAATTTTAGGTGAAGGTTCTACATCTGGTACACCATCCATCACATTAGGAACGTCAAGTCCATGCCAATGAATACTTGTAGCTTCAGGGAGATGGTTAATTATTCTTATATTGACATAATCTCCAGGATAAACTTGAATTGTCGGTCCTGGTATACTTCCGTTGTATCCCCAACCTTTGATGAAGACACCTGGAAGTATTTCTTGATTTACAGGTTCGGCTACTAATTTGAAACATTTAATGCCATTTCTGATATTATACTTAAGTATGGGAATATCTGGCGTAATGACAATAAAAACACCTCTTTAAATTATAGATTATTTAAATAATAAAGAATGATATATTATATTCAGAGATATTTTATTATGATACCAATCAACTTTGTTACTGTATATACAAATTTGAAGCAGTTTATTAAATTTAGTATAATTAAATAAATTAAGTATTTAGAACAGATTTAAGAATTATGATAATGTTGAATATATAGTAATCTAAGGAGGAAAAGTAATGGCAAGACCAACAAAATTTAGAAGAGTTGAGTTTTTTCCAGAAGATGACTATTTTGTACCGTGGGGAAAACCAAAATGCCAAATTGAAGAAATAGGCTTAAAAGTAGAAGAACTTGAAGCAATGAGATTAAAAGATATTGAAGATCTAAATCAAGAGAAATGTGCTGAGAAAATGCAAGTATCTAGACAAACTTTTCAAAATATCATAGATAGTGCAAGAAAAAAAATAGCTACTGCGTTAACAGAAGGTAAGGCCATAAGAATAAGTGGTGGTCATTACACTACAAAGCTTTGCAAATATAAATGTTTTGAATGTGGAACAATTTATGAAATAAACTATGACCAAGACAGAGCAGTATGCCCAAGTTGTGGCTCTAAGAAAGTGATGTGTAGCAAAAAAGCTGGATTTTGTAAAAATTGGTGTAGATGCAATAATACAGATGCTATTGAATAAATCAAAGTCATCAAGTTTATATGTACGAAAATAAAAAATAATAATAGAGCCAGTATACATAGATATTGGCTCTATTATTATTTTTTGTTTTGAAATCTCTTAATTATTTATTATGACAATCATGATGATCACATAAATCACCAGAATCTACAAGAGAACCATTAAGCCAGTTTAGAGCTACAGTCTTTACATCTCCAGAGCAGCCACGCAATACTTCTATTCCTGCATTACTTAGCACTCTTACAGCTCCTTCACCCATATTACCTGCAAGTAAAACTTTCACACCCATATCAGAAAGAGTTGATGCAATATTTGATTTGCAGCCACAGCCAGTTGGTGAAGGAAGAGTTTCAGAATCTATTATTTCTTTAGTTTTCGTATCAACCGTAAAAATTGTGTAATATTCACAGTGTCCAAAATGATCATCAATATTATTATTACGTGATGGTAATGCAATTTTCATAAAATAAACCTCCAAAAATATATTAAGATAGCATATGTAACAAAAAAGGTTATTGGCATATGCCTTTATATATTATGATAAACTTATGAAAAAAGTATGTCAATAATGTTTTCTTTTAGTTATTATTAACTTAAATAAATTATTTATATAGTAGTAAAGATACATATCAAGAAAAAGTAGTAGTTAATAATTCTACTGAACAAGATAAAAAATGGAGAAGGATTTTGTTGTATACGATGAAAATCTTAATAAAGTAAAATTAGTAGTGATAAATAAACAAATGGAAGGCTTTAGCTACATTAAGTCGTAATATAATTATAGTATTACAAAAATTAATAGCTTAGATTTAGACTATAAAATGGGAAAATGATTTAGAACTTCATTTATTTTTATTTATCAAAATATGTAGTGAAATATAGAAAAGATAAAATTAAAAAGTTAATAATGTTAAATGTGAGATTTATAAAAACACAGAATAGTACTGTTAGATTAAAAGCTATCCAATAATATCATCTTCACCAATAGAATTGTTAGCATCAGGTTGTGTAGAGTTATTATCATTGTTGTTATTATTATTATTATTATTATTATTAGCTTCTTGTAATGTATTCAGATATTCTTTTTGAGCGGCCATTGTTAACATTAAACAGCCTATTCCTACAAAAAAATTCCCCAAAACATCCATTTCAATAGCAGTTTTGCCTTCTGAAAATGAAACGGCGAGTATATTAGTTAAAATTAATAAATCCTCAGGGCTTAAATTATTTAAATTGATCATTATTAAACACCTCGTGTAAATAACATATAGTAATTAGTATTATAGTTATTTTGTTAATATGAATAATAATAAGAAGAAACTTTTTAATATATATCAAAAAAGTGAATTGGATAATTATATATTTACTCGTGCTGAAATTTATAAAGTAGCAACTAAGATAATAAAATATCTACACGAAATAAATATTGTGCATAGAGATATAAGAGTACCAAATATAATTATTAATGAAGAAGATGTGTATCTTATTGATTTTGGACTTGTGAGAATAATAAATTAATGAAAGATATCTTCCTAATGTGGAATTTTTATATTTAGGTCATTTATTATTACATTTATATTACTCTTCTTTTGAAAAGACTAATAAAAAATCAAAACCTTGGTATGATGAACTTGATTTAACTATGAGTGAATTAAAGTTTTTGAAGAAGTTATTAGGTCTAAATGATGAATACAACAGTATCTATGATTTAGAAAGAGATTTTATTGAATTAAAAACACTGCTAAATAATTAAGAATGTCATTAATAATAAAGTTTATATTACAAGCAAATTATTTTTAATTATACGATTTCTTTCACTTTAATAACACGCATACCTAAAAAATACAGTCAAAAAAGCTAGTACATTGATAGCGCCTGGTAGCTAAGTGGCAATTATTATGAATTGAGGCAAAGATGTATAATAAAAATTTTATAATGATTTAGCAAAAAAGATATTGTAATTATAGAAGTTTATATTGATAACAAGACATATAACTTATTATAATTTCAGAAATATACAATTTTTAATTTCATAAGTTTGAATTTCAACGAGGAAACCTATATATCTTTTAAGAAAATACAAGAGTACCATTACCAATAATTACAATTATAGAATCGTAACCTAGAGGTTTAAGATAGTATTCAGAAGAATTAGGTTCTACTCTTATAAATTGTTGCATTTCCTGCATCTCATCAAATATTTCAATAAGAACTCGATTAGAAGGAGAACTATTTTTAACTTTATAATAAACATTAGGTACTAAACCTGTATCTCTTGATTTATAGAATCCTTGAGTGAGAGATACAGGGTTTTGTGCAAATGTGACTATTGTATTCATGTTTAAAACTAGGAACAAAAAAATAAAAAGCATAGAAATAAATCGTTTCATTAAATTAACCACCTTAAAAATTATTTTTATATACTTAAAGATATTTTTATTATGTGTAAGAGAAAAGTATTTATACAAATGAAAAATTCACAAATTTATATTAGATTAATACAATAAAAGTGAGTTAATTATTTCAAGGAGAATCGAAATTATTTATGGAATATAAAAATAATCAAATGAGTAATAATGAAATGTTACAGATGTCAATTGAAGGGGTAAGGAAAGCTGTTCAAGGAGAAAGAGAAGATGAATTATTCTATGACTATCTTATTAGTGAAGCTCCAACAGACGAACAAAAGCAGATAATAACAGCTATTAGAGATGATGAACGTAGGCATAATAGATTGTTTAGAAGAATTTATCAAGACTTTACTGGTATAGAAATTCCAAGGAGTGATGAAGAAGAAAAATTTGAAGTGCCTGAATCATATATAGATGGCATTAAAAAAGCATTGTTTGGAGAGTTAGCGGCAGTAGAAAGATATAGAGCAATTAGAAGAGGACTTCCTAGGGGAGTTTTTTATAGAGATATATTATTTGATATTATTACAGATGAGTTAAAACATGCTTCAAAATATAATTATTTATTTACACTAAATAGTGTTACTAATACTGGTGAAATGGGAAAAGATACATCTAATTTTACTCCAGATGATTGGGTTAGTTATATTACACCATTGGTTGATCGTGCTCTAGCAGAATCTAAGGAAGGTATTAATCCTGAACATTTATATCAAGAATTTATTTTATCAGGTGTACTTGTTGGTTTAGGAAAACAGCCTCAAGAAGCTATTGAGCAGGTTGAAGATTGGGAGAAAACAGGAACTTCTAAGTTACTAGCAAAAAGTAAGATGAGCAGACATTTTAATTATTTGCAAGATATATAATTAATTTATAGTAAAAAAATATTTAACTGGGGACAGTAGATAGTTTTGTTTTTTATACAAAACTATCTAATATCCCTTTTTGCATTAAAAGATATATTTATCTATTTAGTTTTATCGGTATACATATTAAAATATAAATAATTTTAAAGGCTATAAACATTTTATTCTAATGTTTATAGTCTTTATTTAAGCAGTTTTATGAGAATTATCGCTAGAATCTACATCAAGAGCAATTCCAAGCTTTGCTGATATTATGGTATTTAGTTTGTTAATTGAACTTGATAAGCTAACAATTTGTTTTTCCAAGCGAATGAGCAAATAAGCTGACACAGCAACAGGAAAACCATTATTTACTATTAAATTAATTAAATCATTTATTTCCATAAATTCATTACCTCCCATAAGAGATATATGATTAAATTGAATATATTCTAATATTGTAAAGAATATATATGGTTTACAATAAATATGGCAAGATTCTTAGAGATAACAAAAGGTTAAAAATATTATTTTTTTACAAAGCTCTAATTTTATTAGGAGCTTAATAGAGGTCAGCAGAATTTCTATATAAGTTCTACTGACTTTTTATTTTGAAAGATATAATAAACTTTATTATCTTTTTAAAAGTAAATTTTTGTCATAAATTATACTTTTCAAATTCATATAAGTCTCACTTAAAAATGAATTTGAAAAGTAATGGTATGTTTATTTTTTACATTGTATTAAGAGTTATAAAATTAAACTAAAAAACCCCCAATTAGGGGGGGAAAATAAAAATTTTTATTTATATAAAATGGACATTATTATTAATTGATTCAATATTATTATGTTCAAAAAATAAGAAATTATTCAATATTTACTTTAATGTTATATTAGAGAACGTTTTGAATAAATGAAAAAATAAATCATTATAGTAAAAATAACAGCACCAAGGAAGGGATTAGCCTTGGTGCTATTAAGCTTGTAAACTTTTATAATTAATAGAAATATTATTAAACATTTTCGTTAGAATGTTTTTCTTTTTTACAATAGCAGTAGAGTAGCACATATTTTTTTGATAAGCATAATCTTTAACTGTATTATTTCTAAAGAATACAAAATCTATAAGCTCTTTTTCATCTTTATTTAAATTTTTTAGAGCTAGTCTTAAATCTTCATAATTACACATTTCACATAATGAAGTTTCAGTAGAGATTTCCTCAGAAGGAATGTCTATTTCAAAATTATCATCCAAGCTTAAAGCATTATTACCTTCAGTAGAGCTTCTGGTTTTAATTCTTTTTATTAAATCATTCATATTATTTTTTATTGCATTAGTAGCATAAGCTACAAATCTATGTTTTTCTAAATTGTACATGGAAACAGATTTAAAAAGGGAATGATAACATTCTTGTATAATATCGTCAACACTATATCCATCAATAAAAGTTTTTTTAGAAATATTATAGATTAAGGGTCTAAATTCTGTGGCTAATTTTTCTTTTGCTTATTCATCATTATTTTTGCATTTGATAACTAAATCTTCAATATAATTAAAATCCATATAAACCTTCTTATTTAATGAAGAATTGTGAATTACACTAATTAATTTACATGCATTGCATTTTCACATAAATTTATCCGTATATATAGTATATATGGTTAAAGTGTATATAACTTATATAGAAATAGAAAATTAATTAAATTTGCATTGTTATATAGGATCTTTAATGTTGAAAGTTCTTAATTGTAGCATAGCTACTTTTTCAGAAATATATAACTTAGAGGTAAATAAGTAAATTAAATATTACAGAGAAGAGGTATAGAAATGAGTAATTTTATAATTGCTGTTGGCAATACTGCAAGTGGAAATATTGAAGGTGGAATTATTGATAGCTTAGATGAAAGCAATGTAACACATTAATATATCAAAGTAAAAGATTTAAAGAATAGAGAGCCAATGTATGTGTAATATGTGTAATATGTATGATATTTTGAAAATTATGTTATAATAAGCATTATTAGTTACTATAATCTAATGAACAATAGTAACTAATATTACGTAACAAGAATAATTTAGAGTATTATTTTAAATAGAGTAAGGTGATTATTTAATGAAAAGGGAAAAGATAAGTATAGAGGAACAGGCAGAACTTTTATTAAATGAGTTTAAAGAAATGTATGAACCTAAAAATAAAATTATTGATGAGATTATATTGAAGGAACAAAATAACTTGAGCAAAGGTGAAATTCCTCAAGTTGTTTTGAAACATGTAGTCGTTGCAATTTATCGGGTAGTTTTTATTGAAAAAGTTACTGTTGGAGATAGCGCTTATAAACTATTGCAAAGGATGGATAAACTTTCACGGTCAAATGGTTGGTTGCCTTTTGGAATTGTAAATCCTTTTTAAAAAATAATAGTACAGGAAAGAACTTATTTCTTATGGTGAGTATTATATAAGGACAATCCTACCTATAATTTTTTTAGTTTATATTTCAACATCGTATTAAAACATAGACTAAATTTATATAAAACTTACAAAGAGAGGAGTTTTGGAGAAGGAATAGTTTAGTTTTCAGGAACTATATTATTTTGTCCAAATAAAACTATGAGAAAAGAAATAATATTAAAGAAAAAAGATGATAATGAAGTACAAGCAGAATTAAAGATTTTAGATATTTCATATATTGATAAAATAATAAAATTGGAGCAAAAAATTTACAATGGGTTAGAAAATAAAGAATTTTATTCGTGTTCATCTAGAGAAGAGTATGAAGAAAAGCTTAATGGAGATGGAGCTATAGTAGGGTGTGTTAATTTAGAAAATGATGAGTTAGTAGCAATTGGTGCATATGTTGAATATGGATATAGAGAACATAATTATGGGTATGATTTTGGTATTGATGGTGACGAACTTTTAAAAGTTGCACAAATTGAATCAACTATAGTTTTAAATGATTATAGGGGAAATAAGCTTCAAAAAATTATGTGTGAAGCTCTTGAAGAGATGGCAATAAATAATAAAATGAAAATCATTAGTGCAACTGTTGCACCATATAATAAGTTTAGTTTAAATACATTTAAAAATCTTGGATACAATATTGTAGCGGACAAATTAAAATATGGTGGATTAAGAAGATATGTACTAATGAAAAAGTTAAAGAGATAATTAGTGCAATTTTTGATTTTCCGTATTTAGATTGTAGAAGTTAATTATGATAATACCACGGAATATTAACTCGTCTCTATTGACTGTGGATAGAGGCGAGTTTTTTTCATTTAGAATTGTGATTGTGAAATATTACAGTTATTAATAAAAAAGATTCTTAATTCTATAAAATTGCAGTAGGTTGTCTAAGTAGTCCTGACTATATTTATTAAAAAACAAGAATACTTTTTAATTTCTATTGCTGATGGTATTTAAAAAATACATAACTTAGAAATAAGATAATATATTTGATTAATGTATAAAAAATATCCTCTTATGTATAACGTTTACATAAAATGTGATATAATTAATATATAATCAATTATATATATTAGGGGGAATAAATATGCTAGGATTAGTTATTTTTATTAGTTTTATATTAATTGCTTGTAATGTTTTTTATGAAGAAGATGAAATTGAAGGAAAAGCAGATGTTAACGAAGAAAAATTAAAAATTAAAAAATAAATTAACAATATATAAATTAATTACTTAAAATAAAAAGTGCCATCTATAATTATAAGTGGCACTTTTTATTTTAATGTATATGATAATTAGCAAAATTTTTATTTGTGTAGTTTAAAAAGGAATTAAAAATTAAGGATAAATAATATATGAAATATTGGTATATTATTTGCAATAGTTGTTAACATAATAAATGAAGAACTACAAAAATTAAATTCTCAACGATTTAGAAAACATTTTAAAAATCAGTTTATTACATAGTATCCTATTGTCTAATATATTTATTTTTATAAAAGTAAATATATTATATTTGATGAAAAATAAAATAGAATCAGATAAAAACTGTTGTTAATTAATAATAATTATTATATAATAGAGATATAAAATATAATTAGATAGGAGAGAATTATTATGGGAAATAGCAATAATTTAAACAAAGAAAAAGAATGTGGTTGTAATAGCAAGCATGTTGATAAATATGAAGTAGCTTTAGAAGAAGAAAAAGTTAAAGCAGATTCATCAAAACCATGTGATCCAAGTAATCCAGATTATCCATGGGTGTCATGTGGTATAGATAAGAAATCTGAAGGCAAAAAATAGACTTCAAATATAAAAAAATAAACATTGTATATTTGAATTAAAAAATACAATGTTTACTTACTTAAGGTGAGAATATATTCTCACCTTATTTTTATATACGTAATTCAAAGCGGATTAATATAAAATAACAGAATTTTATTATTGCGTTAATTACTTAAGTTTAAGTACCTTATCAAGGTTTTCGAAAACAGATTGATCATAATCTTGATGAAGAGACACTTCTAATACATCATAAAGTTTTTCCAATTGCTTTATGATTTGATTTAAAACAAAATCATTTTTTACAAGCAAAAACATTTTACTAGTACTCCCATCTCCAACTCTAGCACAGAGTATTCCTTCAAGATTAAATGCACGACGTGCGAAAAGTCCAGTTATATGACTCATTACTCCACAGTGATTTCTAACAAGAAGTTCAATAAGATAAAAATTAGTATTAATCATTAAACTTTTCACCACCTATCATTTCTAAATTTGATTTTCCAGGAGCAACCATAGGAAATATATTTTCACATTCATCTATAGGGACATTAATTACGCACGGACCTTCTTCATTCAAGATGTTTTCAAGTTTCTCTAAAGGGTATTGTTCATCACCTAAATCATAACCTTTCATTCCAAATCCTTCAGCTACTACTTTAAAATTAGGATTAGATATAAAACTAGATGCAATATAATGTTTATTATAAAATAATTCTTGTTGTTGTCTAACTAATCCTAAATGATGGTTGGTTAGTATAATAACTTTTACATTGAGATTAAAATCTGCAAGTGTAGCTAGTTCTTGAATATTCATCAAGATGGAACCATCTCCACTAAAGCAAAGTACGTTTTTATCAGGATTAACTAAAGCAGCACCAATAGATACAGGAAGTCCAAATCCCATTGTCCCAAGACCACCAGATGTTAATAAAGTTTTTGGCTTTTTAAATGGATATCTTTGAGCAGTCCACATTTGATGTTCTCCAACATCGATAGCTATTATTGCATCACTTCCTACCTTAGAAGCTATAAATGGAATTAAGTTAGCTGGATGCATAGTATTTTCATAAGAAGGAAGTGGGTATTTTTCTTTAAAGCATTTAACTCTCTTGACCCAAGAATTTCTAGATTTAACATCAACATATGGAATAATAGCATCTAGGAATTCTTTTATATCAGCAGCCATTGAAAGACTGCATGTTTTAACTTTATTTAATTCAGAAGGATCAATGTCTACGTGAATAATTGAAGCATTAGGACAAAATTTATCTATGTTGCCAGTAGCTCTATCATCAAATCTTATTCCAAAAGCTAAAATTAAATCTGCTTCATTAAGCAAATAGTTTGTGTAAGGGGCTGCATGCATTCCAAGCATCCCAAGACTTAAATCATCATCACAAGGAAATGCACCAAGTCCCATGAGGCTCAAGGCCACAGGAATATTATTTTTTTTAGCTAATTCATACAAATTACTAGAAGCATTGGAACTAATTATCCCACCTCCAGCATATATTATAGGCTTTCTTGAATTATTTATAAGTTCAGCAATACATTCAATTGTAGAACTTTTTAAGAAAGTCCTTGATGAAATAGTTTTTTCCTCAATAACATTACTAATATTAGACTCTAATGAATTAGATAAAGTGTCATCATTAGGGAAGAATTCTAATTCAATTATTTCTGTTTGAATATTTTTGGGTATATCAATAAGTACAGGACCAGGTCTGCCTTCAGTTGCAATTCTAAATGCTTCTGGTATTATAGTAAAAAGATCATGTATATTTCTAATTAAAAAATTATGCTTAGTAATAGGAATTGTTAAACCATAAGCATCTACTTCTTGGAAAGCATCTGTACCTATAGCGGATAGAGGTACTTGCCCAGTTATTACAATTAGAGGAATAGAATCAAGTTTAGCATCAGCAATAGCAGTAAGTAGATTAGTTGCACCGGGACCAGAAGTTGCAAAACATACACCAACTTTATCAGTAGTTCTTGAAATACCTTGTGCAATAAATGCTGCACCTTGCTCATGACGAGCTAAAATATGTTTAATTTTGCTATTATATAAAGCATCGTACATTGGTAGATTAAATCCGCCAGGAATACCAGAAATAAATTCAACACCTTCGTTTTCCAATAATCTAATAATTATTTCAGCACCACTACATTTCAAAAAATCACTCCTAACATAAAATAATTTTCCTTACATTATATATAGATTAAAAAATAAGAAATATATCATAATATTTTTAAATATGGTTTTGCAAATTAAAAAACTCTTCAGCCCATAAAAAACAATAGGACGAAGAGGAATAATTGCGATACCACCTAAATTTGTATTATTATAAATACACACTCAATATAACACAGATAAATTATTGATGTCATTGCTCTTTTAACGGTAATCTCATTCGTTTAATTCTACTATCTCAAAAGATTTCCATTAAAAATTCCGAGGCTATATTCCATATATATATCATGAGAATTTACAGCAGCCATTATCTCTCTTTGATTCGATAATATATGTACTCCTCCTCATCAATGCTTTTGATTATTAATATTTAATATGTATTATAAAGGTTGTATAAGTAATAAATTATGATTTGTGGTTAAAATTAAAGAAATAGTCTATATAGAAATAGGGAAATTCTTTTGTGTAGCATTTCATTTATAACGTAGCAACTAAGCTAAAGAATCCCCTTATTTCAGTTAATTACCACATAAGTTTAAGCTTGGAATTGTTTATTTATAAGATTTTAAAGTTAGAAATATCTAGCTTGCAGACATTTTGATGCACAAAGTTTTCTTTGACATATATATATAATAATCATATCCTTTTGTCCAATATGGAAGAAGATTAGGTTTATAATCTAAAAGGTATTTTAAAAATTGATCAAAAGAGTTTAGGTTAACTAAGATTTTTATTATATCCTTAGGATAAGGTGTATTTTTACTAAATATTTTTCTGGGATCTATAACTTTAATATTTTCATTTTTATCTACGAATATATGAGCATTTCTAATATTAAGTCTTTTAAATTTTAATATTTTGAAATCCTCAATTAAATCTATAATTTCACAAGAAAGTTTGTATGATAAACCATGTTCTTTTATATATTGAGATAAATTTAATCCTTCTACATAATCTCTTAAAACCATATTTTTAGCTATAAATAATACTTTTGGAAAGAATTTGCTATCTTTAACTTGTTCTAGAATTTCAACTTCATCTTCAGCTTTTCTTTTTTTATAGAATATTTTTAATGCATAACCTTCTGGAGTTAAATAAACGCTACCTTCATGACCCTTGCCTAAAAATTTACATTCCTTTATATCTAAGATGTATCTCATTTTACCACTTCAAAATATTGCTTTTAGTATTATATGTTTAAAGTGCTGAAAATGTTATAGTTTTTAAAGAGTGAAGTTTATCACTTAGTAGAAATTATGTAAACGTCAAAAGTTTCGTCAAAAATAATTGCAGAAGAAAAACTTCAGAAACTGCATTATTCTTAAATGTAGACTATACAGGAAATGTTTAATATATTATAATGTTTAAGGCTAAATTGCACAAATAGCCAAAAGAGGTAGATTAGGTAGAAATGCTTAGTTTACCTTTATTTTTTTAATTCACATAACTATATGGATAAACATAATATATACTATATTGAATTACTAAGGAGGAAATTTTGATGAGATGTAATTATAAAAAAGATAATAGTTATTCTAATGAGAATAATCAATATGCAGAAAATTATTATAGAATAAAAAATCATAATCATGAATTTGAATCAAGCACAGATTATGAAGAAGATGATGAGGGAGTAGAACACAATCATCGTATTGCTGGCGTAAGTGGTCCTCCAATAAAATGTGGCAAATCCCATATTCACAAAATACACGTGTTAACAGATACCTTTGATGATCATTTTCATGAAATTTGTGATACTACTGGTCCAGCTATTTATATTGGAGATGGAAAGCACATTCATTTAATCAAGGGTACAACAGAGGAAGCGGATGGACACACACATGATTATTTTTTTACTACTTTAATTCAAGATCCTACTAACGTACCAGAAGATAGAAAATGCTAAAAATATAATATGTTTTTTATTCTAAGTCATAGAGGTTTGGGTATGGAAGATATAAAATTAAAAACAGCATAAAGTATAAATATATTTATAAAATTGAGGCTGGGATTTAATCCTAGCCTCTCTTTTGACGTTAAAAATAATTTTGACGACTTGTTTTGGTAATGAGAATTAAAATACTAAAGTTCTTTAAATACAATGCATTACCAAGCCTATTTAGTTAAATATTATGTTACGATAATTTATATCTAAGATGTATCTCATTTTATCACTTCAAAATATTGCTTTTAGTATTATATATTTAAAGCTTTGGAAATGCCAATATTTAAAAAATGAGATTTATAACGTAAGCAAAATTGTAAGAACATCAAATCATGGTATTTATCAAGGAATAAAATAATTAAGTAATAAAATATAAAAGTTTTAGAAATAGGGCTCTTATTTCATAGTACGAGAAAATTATAGAATTTTTTAGCACTGAAAATCAGAGCATATATTGACTGAGATGTAACTACAAAAGTATTTTTAAAGAAAGTAATTAGAATAATATCTATTAAATGATTGTTATAAATTATAAGCTTGGCAAGAAAACTTAATTGTTAGATGTTCTAAGAAATTTAACAAATTCTATTTCGTTTGAATTTAAAGATAAGGTGACGTGTTTACCAACAAAAGTAAAATGTTTGTTATACAAATAGAAATTTTCAAATGCTTTTACTATAGTGATGTCTTTCTTATTAGTAGGACTAGGGTATGTAACATATTGAAAATCTTTTATTTCAATTTCTTTGCCTGATTTTAAAGAAATATAAACGCTATTTTCCATAATACTAACTCCTTTCAATATAATTTTACTATATTTCTAATTAAAAGAAATAATAAGGGAATTAAAAAGAAAAAAATAGTTATAAAAGGAATATAGAAAGAAATAAAAAGTAAGAAAATATAGTATTTTTAGACAATTTAAATAAATGAATCAAGAACGTAATAAATATGCTTCATTAGATTATACGTTTTGCTAATATGGGTATTTATAACAAAAATTTTTATTTGCGAACATATGGAAAATTAAAGTGAATTCCTATAATTATTAATAAAGTTATTTATGTAACTATGAAGCGAGGTATTATAAAAATTATCTACTTGCCTAAATGTAAGATATTATTAAATTTATGAATTATTTGGTATTTCATAGGAAAAATTGGTTAGAATTAAATAATAGCTAATGATTTATTGATTCAATAAAATTAAAATAATTTAAATTTTTTACATTAAATAATGGATTTTTGTGCAAAATATATATAAGTTATTTATTTTATTACAATTATAAATAAATTTATTACTATGTTTTTTCTGAGTTCAATTATTTAAGAATTAAATATGTTATAAAATTAAGGAAGTGAAAAGTTTTGTTTAAGATAGGAGATAAGATCGTTTATCCAAATCAAGGAATAGGAATAATAGATTTTATAGAGGAAAAAGAATTTAAGGGAGAAAAGCAGAGTTATTATAAAATGCATTTATTAAATAATACTATGAAAGTATCAATACCTTGCAGCATGGTGGAAACATCACATATGAGATTGATAAGTGATTCTAAAACTTTAGATAATACTTTAAAACATATAAATAAATTTATACATGAAGTAGAAACATTAGCTAGAATTAATTATAAAGAAAGAAATGCAATTTATTTAGGAAAAATAAAACAGGGAACCTTAGATAACTACTTAGAGGTGATTTGTAATCTTACTCAACTTAAAAAAAATCATTCATTGAATTCAACTGAAAAACATATACTTCGTAATGCTAAGAAACTTGTAATAGAAGAGATATCACAAGCTAAAAATTTATCTAATGATGAAGCAAGTAACCTACTAGATGTATCTATTGGATTTTAATTTATCCAACTTTATTAATAATGCCCAGTAGTTTTAGTTTTAAATTACTGGGCATTATTATATTAAAATCATCATAAAAATAAGTGTTGAATATATTAGATATTTTCATGTGCCTAAAGATTCTAATAATTTTTTTAAAAGTTTAGATGTATGGTTATGTTGTGATTTGAAATGGGGGCTTAAAATATGATAAGACCAAGACCATTAAAAAAAGGTGATAATGTAGGATTAATAGGGACTTCAAGTCCAACTCCTAAAGAACGTATTAAACCAGCTATTGAAGCTATGGAAAGATTAGGACTTAATGTAGTCTTAGGGGAGAGTTGTAAGTCCTCTTATGGTTTTTTATCTGGTAGTGATGAACTTAGGGCAAATGACATAAATATGATGTTTAAAGATGAGACTATTAAGGGGATTTTTGCTATAAGAGGAGGGTATGGTTGTGCTAGATTGCTAAATATGATAGATTATGAAAATATTAAAAAAAATCCAAAGATTTTTGCTGGATATAGTGATGTAACAGCGCTACACATTGCGTTTAATCAAAAATGCAAACTAATAACATTTCATACGCCAATGCCAGCAACTGAATTTTATAATGGTGTAGATGAATATACTATGGAATATTTTAAGAAAAACATTTTTAGTAATAAACACATTGGGCGTTTAGAAAATGCTCTAAGTGGTGGAGATATGAAATCCTTAGTAGGTGGTAAGGCTAAAGGGCGATTAGTTGGAGGAAATCTTTCACTTGTAGTTTCATTGTTGTCTACTCCATATGAGCTTAATACAAAGGGGAAAATTTTATTTTTAGAAGATGTTGATGAAATTCCATATAAAATTGATAGAATGTTATTGCAGTTAAAACAAAGTGGAAAGTTTAGAGATGCTTCAGGTATTATTCTAGGTAAATGGACAAACTGCGAAGCAAGTGAAGGATGTAGTAGCTTAAGCTTAATAGAGATATTTAATCAACTTATTGCTTCGGAAAACAAGCCGACTATTTATAATGTAAGTTGTGGACATTGTGTTCCGACTATGAGTTTGCCACTTGGTGAAGAGGTTTTTATTGATGGAGATAAAAGCGAAATAGTTTTTTAAAATAATATTTAATAAGAATTTATGTTCTGGAGGAAGAACAATGAAATATGGGGTTGTTATTAAAGAGATAGGTCATATACAAAGTATTCCACAAAATAATAGTGAGAATTCAGATGAAGTATTATTGGGAATGAATGTGAAAATCATCAAAAAAGTCAACAATAATTGGTATTATATAAGAACTCATTATAATTATCAAGGATATATAAATGGAGAAGAATTGTTGATAGATGATAGTATATCAAAGCGATGGCAAAAGTGCAAAAATGTAGTTGCAATTCAAGGGCTTGGAGATGTACTTGATATGCCAAAAGCAGAAGGACATCAAATTGCAAGTTTCACTAGAGGGGCTCAGTTAATTTCAACTAATGTGCTTTGCAGCAAAAAAAAGTTTGTCAAAGTAGAGCTTCCAAATGGAAAGTTTGGCTGGGTTAGAAAAGAATTTTTAGAAGAATTAAAAACTACCTATGATATTAAAGATGAAGATAACTTAAGAGAGTCATTAGTAAGATCGGCTTTTAGCTATATAGGAACTCAATACAGGTGGGGAGGAAAATCCCCTTTAGGTATAGATTGTTCAGGACTTTGTTCTATGGCTTATATGTTAAATGGAATAATAATTTATAGAGATGCAAAGATAAAAGAAGGATTTCCTATAAAAAGAATTCCGATTGATAAAATGAAAAAAGGAGATTTGCTCTTTTTCCCTGGACATGTGGCTATGTACTTAGGAAATGACAAGTATATTCATGCATCTAATAATAATGATGTGGTTAGGGTAAACAGTTTTAACAAAAATGATGAAGATTATTATGAGTATTTAGATGGAAAGTTAAAAATGGTTGGAACTATTTTTTAAGATAAAAGAACATAAGAAAATTAAAAATGGTTATTTACAATTTATGGTAAAATGATATAATGTTAGAAGGTAATAAAAGGGAGGATGAAAAAATGGTTGCTAGTAGTGCAGGGTTATTAGCTGAAATAATTGATGATGCAGAAGCTAAAGGTATTAAGAAGGGAATTGAAAAGGAAAGAATATCAATAGCAAGAAAACTCTTAAAAAAGGGGCAAAGCATAGATTTAATTATGGAAATAACAGAACTCACTAAAGATAAAATGGACAAATTACAATAAAAGATGAAATAAATTTTATAGAGGTATAGTATAAATAACTAGAGGCAGGATTTTCCTGCCTCTAGTTATTTATTAAATTAGTTAGTTATTATATTAATTACTTTTAAATAATAAACTTAAGGATTCCAACTATTATTAAAATAGTTCCAGAAATTAAATTATTATATTTTTTTAACAAGCTTGAAAGGTAAGTGCTGCATATAAAATTTCCACAATAAATACTTAAAATCGTAACTATAAAATTTAGGAACACACTTATTGATATACTTATACCAGCAATACCGGCACCAATACCTATAATTAAATTATTAATTGTAAGTGCAGTAGAAAGAATTAAAGCTTCTAATAAATCTATATGATTAGATTTATTAACATCCAATATGATTGGATCTTCTAAAATATTTTTGTAGTGTGAGTCATCACCAATGTAATGAGATGTGTCATAACCGTTATTTTTCTTTTTTAGCCTTATATACTCAATAATAAAATAAACTCCAATAAAGCTCAAGAGTGTACCACCAAATTGATTACTTAAATTAGGATCAATAAAATGTAATAATACTTTCCCAAGATACATGGAAATAAATGTACCAAGAGAAGTAAAGATTGCAGTGAGTAGGGTGCTGGTTTTATTTATGTGTATTTTTTTCATTCCAAAGGACAACGAAACTGAAATAGTATCAAAATTAGAAGAAAGTGTTAATAATAGTGATGATAAATAATTCATATCCTACTCCTAAAAATTACTATATTACAATATATTCTGTAATTAATAAAAGGGGAACGAATATTTATTATAAAATGTAGTAAAACTATTGTAGAATTTTTAAAATTTATGAGTATCGGATGAATTTTTATATAGAATATGTATTTTAATGCTCATGAGTTTCATTAAGCATAATTAATAACCACAATAATAAGTATAGATATTAATAACTGGACATGGTTATAATTATTGATAAATTATCAATAAAAACATAATTAAAACAAACAAATGTTTAATAAAAGCTGTTAAAAATGATTAAATTATTTACACGCTATGAAAGATGTGGTAAAATACTTTTAATGTTCTAAGGATTAAAGAGGTGATAATAAGTGGGGTTAATAAGAAAGTAGATAAGAAAATTATATTTATTATGAAGATTCGAGGTGTAGTTGAGGGATTATACCTGGAAATGTAGAAAGTATTTAAAAATAGAATTTGTAATAAATATATATTTCGGGGGGCAATTAAATGTTAAATTATAAAAAATATAAAAAATTCGAAACAATAAAATTAAAGGATAGAACTTGGCCAGATAAAGAGATAGAAAAAGCTCCAATTTGGTGTAGTGTAGATTTAAGAGATGGTAATCAATCTTTAATAAATCCTATGACAGTAGAGGAAAAAATAGAATTTTTTAATTTATTAGTTAAACTTGGATTCAAGGAAATTGAAGTGGGATTTCCTTCTGCATCACAAATTGAATATGATTTTTTAAGAAAATTAGTAGATGAAAATCTTATTCCAGATGATGTAATAGTACAAGTTTTAACACAAGCTAGACCACACCTAATCAAGAAAACATTTGAAAGTTTAAAGAACGTAAAAAAAGCAATTGTTCATATATACAATTCAACATCGGTACTTCAAAGAGATGTTGTATTTAATATGACAAAGGAAGAAATAAAAGAAATTGCAATTGAAGGAACAAAATTGGTTAAAGAATATGCAGAAAAGTTTGATGGAGAAATTTTACTTGAATATTCACCAGAAAGTTTTACTGGAACCGAAGTTGAATATGCATTGGAAATTTGTGATGCAGTACTTGATGCATGGGAAGCTAATAAGGATAATAAAGTTATAATAAATCTTCCAGCAACTGTAGAAATGGATACACCTAATGTGTTTGCTGATCAAATTGAATGGATGTGTAGAAATTTTAAAGATAGAGAAAGAGTAATATTAAGTGTGCATCCTCATAATGATAGAGGAACTGGAGTTGCTGATGCAGAGCTTGCATTACTTGCAGGAGCTGACAGAGTTGAAGGGACTTTATTTGGTAATGGGGAAAGAACTGGAAATGTAGATGTATTAAATATTGCGTATAATATGTTCTCTCATGGAGTTAATCCTGAATTAAATCTTGAAAACATAAATGAAATTATTGAAGTATATGAAAGATGTGTAAAAATACCGGTACATGTAAGACATCCATATGGAGGAAATCTTGTGTTTACAGCATTCTCGGGTTCGCATCAAGATGCTATAAATAAAGGAATGAAGAAGTATCAAGAAAGACATGATAATATATGGCAAGTACCGTATTTACCTATAGATCCAAGTGATTTAGGAAGAGAATATGAAGCATTAGTTAGAATAAATTCTCAATCAGGAAAAGGTGGAGTTGCATTTGTTATGGATCATTGTTATGGATTCAAGATTCCTAAGACAATGCAAAAAGAATTTGCTGATGTGATTCAAAAAATGTCTGAAGTAAAAGGCGAAATTTCTCCAAGTGAAGTAATGGATGCATTTAGTAAAGAGTATCTAGATTTAGAAACACCATTTAAGTTAGTTAAATCTACATTCTCTGATATATCTGAAAATAATGAATATGGGGATACGAAAGCAAGTATAGAAATAATTTATAATGGTGAAAAGAGAAATCTTGAAGGTATAGGAAATGGGCCTATAGATTCATTTAAGAGAACTTTAGCTGAGAGTAGTCTAATAAATGTTACAATTATAGATTATACAGAACATGCTTTAAGTACTGGTTCTGAAGCAAAAGCTGCTTCATATGTATATATGAAGAGAAATGATACTGATAATAAAACTTATGGTGTAGGGGTTGATAGCAATATTACAAGAGCATCAATAAGATCAATGATGAGTGCAATTAACAGACTATATGCAAAATAAAACTTTAATGATTTATTAGAGCTTTAAATGAATTATCATGCAGTGATATATAAAAGTTATTACAAGGAAGTGTAATCTTATTTGTAATAACTTTTTTATTTTTAAATATAAAAAATAAAGGGAAAGCGTAAAAAGATTAGGAAAATGTATACAAAAATGTTATAATAATATCAAAGTAATTTATGAGTTGGTTAAGGAAACATATCATAAAAATATTATTTTTAATAAATGGGGTATAAAATATGTCAGATAAAGTGCACACGGAAAAAACAAAATATACATTAATTGAGAAGAAAGATTCCAATAAGCATTTGAGTGAAGATTTAGCAAAACATTCTAAAAAATTAACTGAAATACTAAAAAAGTTAGAATGTAAACTAAATTGTAATGGAGTAAGTATATTTTTATATGATGAAGAAAATAATACGCTAGAATTATATGTAAAAACAGAAAAAACAAAAGTAGTTGAACGTGAATATGATTTGAATTTATATAAAAATATAAGAGCAAGAGTAATTGAAAATAAAGATGGTTTAAGAATAAATGTCATAAAAGATAATATAAATAACAAATATACAGAATTACGAAATTATTATGTTTTTTCTTATGCTATAACATATGATGATGAATTTTTGGGAATTATAAATATTTATGGAGATAAAAAATATTATATATCTGAATATATACAAGACTGCTTTTTTGACAAGATTGCACTTATGGTAAAAAATAGGAAATTGTCATTGGAGCTAAGTAGAGAAGTTGAA
The DNA here is from genome assembly GCF_000473995.1 of Clostridium saccharobutylicum DSM 13864. Lineage (NCBI taxonomy): Bacteria > Bacillati > Bacillota > Clostridia > Eubacteriales > Clostridiaceae > Clostridium > Clostridium saccharobutylicum. The sequence goes on from NC_022571.1 coordinate 1,937,612, forward strand.
AAAAGAATTGAAATAGAAAATGAATTAGAAATGTTCCTACAAACTTCGACTGATTTAGGCGGAATAATTATTAAGAAAAATGATTGCGTTAAATTAGTTAAGTCCAGTAAGAGATGGAAGCAAGTTTTAGATTGGGATGAAAAAGAACTTAATGATATGCGATTAAATAATTTAATACATCCAGATGATTTAGAAAAATTTAATTTAGAAATTGATAAAGCACTTAAAACTGGATTTGGGGAAAATTTAATTATAAGGCATAAATGTAAAAATAATCAGTATAAAATTATAGAATGGAATTGGAGATATTTATCTAAAGGAAAGATAATTGTTTTCATTGGAAAAGATAAAACAGAACAGTTGAAATTAATCGAAGATAAAAAAAAGCTAGAAGAGATAGTTGATTTAGAAAAGTTCAGAACTGAATATTTTACAAATATGTCTCATGATTTAAAGACACCATTAAATATAATATTGACTTCTGTACAAGTAATGCTTGCTAATTTCGAAAATGAAGATTTAAGTGAACATTATAAAAAAATGGTTAGACATTTAAATGGTGTTAAACAAAATTCATATAGGTTATTAAGACTTGTGAATAATATAATTGATATTACAAAAATAGACAGAGGATACTATAAGCTTAAGCTTGGAAACTATAATATAGTAAGTGTAATTGAGGATATAACATTATCAGTTGTAGACTATATGAATAATAAAAAGAGAAAAATTATTTTTGATACAACTGAAGAAGAAATTTTAGTTGCTTGTGATCCGGAAAAAATAGAGAGAATAATACTTAATCTATTATCAAATGCTTTAAAATATACAAATGAAAATGGAGTTATTGAAATAAATATAGAAACAGATGAAGAGAAGAAAAATGTAATTGTGCATGTAAAAAATGATGGAGAGCTAATACCAAAGGAAGATTGTGATAAGATATTTTATAGATTTAAGCAGTCTGAGAAACTTTTAGAGAGAAGATGTGAAGGCAGTGGTATAGGATTAGCACTTGTCAAGTCACTTATAGAGCTACATGGGGGATGTATATGGGTTAATACAGAACTTGCAAAAGGTGCTGAATTTATATTCTTAATTCCAATAAAAACAGTAGGAAATGAGTGCGAAGATAATATACAATCCAAAAATATAAGCTCGAAAATAGAAAAATGCACTATTGAGTTTTCAGAGATATATTCAATATAGTTATAGGGCTGTGCACTAATTTTAGTGCACAGCTCTTTTAGCATAAAAATAAATCTCAGATTCTACTAATCTGAGATTTATTTTTTATACTAACAACTTGTCCTAAATTGCATATTATAAAAATATTTTGCTTTATTATTTTTGAATAATTTATATTTTCAATAATCTTTACTTTTTTATTATAATGTTAGACCCAAATAAATGATATATTTATTTGATTGTTTTTCAAGTCTTACATGTGAATTAGTGTACATTCATTACTGTGGATCATAAGACATCCAATCGTAAGATGCGTTAAGTGGAGTTTTACCATCATAAGCATTTAACCATGAATCTACACCTGTTCCAGGCCATAAATTCATAATAATTTTACCAGCATGTGATGGAATATTATTGTATGCTCTATGCACTTCCACTCCATCTACCAACCATGCAATATAAGTTGGTTGCCAATTAAAGGCATAAGTATGGTAACTTTTTGAAGCATCAAATCCTAAATTATAAAGATACTCATGATTACCTACACCGTTTGTATAATAATTGAATTGTACCTTTGTAGTATCTTTGCCTAAAAACTCTATATCTATTTCATCCCAAGGAGTATTATCTGATGGTCCTGTATAAGTAAAAAATGAAGAAACTATACCAGTATTTTTTGCTGGTTTCATATTTACTTGGTAGAGTCCATATCTGTAAGTATCATTTGTGCGATATTCTCCACCCGCATATGGTAAAGCTCCACCTTGAGTATCTTTACTGATATTAAGATTCATAGCTCCATTGTTAAACTTAACATTACTATCTCTCCAAGTACAGTTAAACATGTTCCCGTTAGACCATCCATTTGATTTTGACCAAGCACTTGTATTAAAATAATTAAATCCGTCACTAAAGTGTTTTGTAGTCAATGCAAAAGCTTGTGTTGGTATTAAAGCTCCTACCAAGAAAGTACTTACTAGTGTTCCTAATATTGCAGTTTTAATTTTCTTTATGTTCATATATTTACCTCCTAATAAAAATGTTTACAATTTTATTATATGTATATGTTTCCATTTTGTAAAGAGCTTTATTAAAGTGTCTTATTTTTGAAAAATTAATAATTATCCAATATCTTATTTGGAAAATATTTTATAAAAAATAAAAAAATGTTATTGATAACGGATTTTAATCCGTTAATGCAACAGCTTTATTTTATCGCTTTAAATTTTTAGTAAAATTAATTTATTATATAGTTTTATTGTATAATAGTATTATAAATAAAAAAAGCAAAAGCAAAAATGGGGGCAAGAAAATGAGTAAATATTGGAATGAAACTGTAAATAATATAGAACCGTATATTCCAGGGGAACAACCTAAAGATAAGAAATACATAAAACTAAATACTAACGAAAATCCATATCCGCCATCTAAAAAAGCTATAGAGGCAATGGAAAATGTGATTAATGATGATTTAAAGCTTTATCCAGATCCAACTTGCAGTGAACTAATAAGTGAAATAGCAGTGAAATATGGTGTGGATGAAGATGAAGTATTTGTAGGAAATGGATCTGATGAGGTTTTAGCATTTTCATTTATGACTTTTTTTTCTAGAGAAAAGAGAATTTTATTTCCAGACATAAGTTACACTTTTTATAAAGTGTACTCTGAATTATTTAAATTAAATTATGAATTAGTCAAATTAGATGATGATTTTAATATACCACTAGATGAGTTTAAGAAGTCTAATGGTGGAATAATAATACCTAATCCTAATGCACCTACAGGAAAATATATAGATACTGAAAATTTAAGAAATTTAATAGAAGTAAATAAAGAAAGTGTAGTTATTATAGATGAAGCTTATGTAGACTTTGGAGGCGAATCCATGGTTAAATTTATTAAGGACTACCAGAACCTTCTTGTCGTGCAAACTTTATCTAAGTCACGTTCATTAGCCGGCATGAGAGTTGGATTTGCTTTAGGACATAGAGATTTAATTGAAGGATTAAATAGAATAAAAAATAGTATGAATTCTTATACAATAGATAGGGTTGCACTAGCTGGTGCTAAAGCTGCTATAAATGATAATGAATATTTTAATGAAATAACGAAAAAGATAATTAATACAAGAGAGAATTCAACTAATCAATTAAGAGAATTAGGTTTTAAGGTTTTAGAATCAAAAGCGAATTTTATATTTGTAACTCATGAAAAAGCAAATGGAAAATTCCTTTATGAATCTTTAAAAGATAATGGTATATTAGTAAGATACTTTAATAAGGATAGGATTGATAACTATTTAAGAATAACAATAGGAACTGATAATGAAATGGATGTTTTAATTGAGAAAATTAAAACTATATTAGAAAATTTATAATATCAAAATTATAATTTAGAGTGTGATTATAAGATTTAAAATGAACGCTAGGTTAGTCAATTATGACCATCGACTAATCTGACGTTTATTTTAGTTTTTGCTTTTTGTCGTATTTACAGTATAATCATTTATCGGAATTTTTGTTTTTATAAGTTAAAATAATAATAAATTGATATTAATATGGAAAAATGGTATAATATAATGTATTGAAGTTAAGGGAAAGCATTAAAATAAGATATAGCAAAATAAAAATATTATTAATAATTGCTACAATTTTATGTATTGAAATTAAGGGGGATTCTTAGAAGATGGGATATAATAAAATAAAAGGACTAGCTATAATAGCTACAATTTTATGTATTAATAGTATACCTGTAATTGCTCATGCAGATGATAATAGTGCAAAAGTTCAAACTGCACAGGTAACAAGTAAGCAACTTGCACAGCCAAGTAACTATCAAGCTTCACAGGAAAACAGTTACCAAGCTGCTAATTACGAAAGTGTACAAACTATTAAAGAAAATGATTTAAAAGGACAAGCTGAAACTAAGGGAGACGCTAAGCTTGATCTTAAATCAAATTGGTTGACTAAAGAAATAGCTAATGAATTAAATAAAGATGTAGATGATCTTACACAACAGGATTTGTTAAGCATTAAAAAACTTGATTTACATGATACAAGAATAGATGGAAGTATACCAGAAGAAATTGGATTATTAACTAATTTAGAGTATTTAAATTTAAATGATTGTAGACTATATGATGAAGTTCCAGAAGCTATGGGAAGTTTATCTAAATTAACTTATTTAGATTTAGGTAACAATAAAATTAAAGGAATACCAGATAAGATTAAACAAAAAATTGCTAGTGGAAGTTATAGCTATTGTGATATTGAAATGAATGATTTTTCACTTGATGAAGGTTGGTATTTCTTAAAAGGAAAGTGGTGCTATATTGATAGCAAAGGTGACAAACTTACTGGATCTCAAACAATAGATGGTAAGAAATATGAGTTTTCTGATGATGGGACTATAAAATTTGGTTGGGAAACTGTAGATGGTAAGCGTTATTATTATGATAAAGCAAGTGGCATGGCTAAAAGTGATTGGAAATTAATTGATGGTAAATGGTATTACTTTAATGAAGAAGGTGTAATGCAAAAAGGATTACAAAACATTAAAGGTGTAAAATACTTTTTAGATGATAATGGAACAATGGTAACAGGTTGGAAGTTAATATGGGGAAAATGGTATTCTTTTTCTAATTCAGGTGGCATGCAATATGGCTGGATAACATCAAACGGAAAAAGTTATTATTTAGATGCAACAACAGGAGCTATGGCGGCTAATGAAACAAAAACTATTGATGGTAAATCATATAGATTCGATAATGATGGTTCAATAATAAAAAATGTTTGGTTAGACACTTATACATATGTTCAACCAAATGGAGATGTAGTAAATACTTATTCAAATTACTCTCATTCAAATACAAATTATCAACTGTTTAAATATATGACTGATGAAAATAATGAAGCAAGTGTTGATAGTACAGCAGTATTATTACATGGAGGAATAACTAGTAATAACTGTGTTTATTTCACATCAGAAGCGTTAAGAAGAATTGGTGTTGGAGTTCCAAGAAGCACTGCCAATACTTATCAACTTGAGAGTCAATTACAAAGTATTGGATTTGTAGCATCTTATGATTTTTCACAAATAAAACCAGGTGATGTAGTATTTACAAATGGATATACTCATGTTTACATATTCATGTGTTGGGATACTGATGGTTATGCATACATTGTGGATAATCAAGGATCTTTATATGGTGGTACGCTTCACAGAAGAAAAATAGTAGAAGATACAGAAATGACAGATAGAGCAACACATTTCTTCTATTATCCAAATTAATAAAAAAATATTGACAAGTTATTTTAATTATAGAATTAAAGAGGTTCACCCAAGAGGGAAGAACCTCTTTTTCATGAGAAGATTATTGATTTTGATATTAGATGCACAATACTAATTAATATTTCAAATTCAACACTCTAAGTTCAAAAAAGCGTTTAAGATTAAGCTTATTAGAGGTTTCTCATATGGATTCGTATTGGTATTAAGCTTTTCAGAAACGCTAATAAGATCAATACCATAGTGATTTAGAAGAGTATAGGTATTTTGAAAATTCTTAAGGTTTTTAAAAAGAGATTTAAGATTATAACATATTAAAATATCAAAGTTTTTTGAGGCAGCATCGGCCATTAATTTACTAAAAACAAAGTTGTTGTTAGTAGGAGTAGACTTCTCTTCATAAATGAAAACCTTATCAATGTAGTTTTCATTGTAGTAAGAATTAATATATTCCTTACATAATTTTAATTGTTCATCACAATTCATTGTTAAAGAATTATTTGCGTATATTGCAACTTTCATATTAACACCTCTCTATAATAATTTATTTGATTTTATAAGGATAATTTCACAATTATATTACATTTAAGCATATCTGTTAAATTACTTTGTGCAAATATTAATTTAATAGATAAGATTTTTTTATTTTAATTAATATAGTTTAAAATTCATTACACAAAAAATTGATATTTATAAATATATTTTAAACCTTAATATATATTTATGAAATAGTATTTGGAAATATTTTTAAAATATAAAAATATTTCCAAATACTTTGCAGTTTTATAAAAAATATATATTATAATTTTTATGCTTAAATAGATTAAGTTATTTGGACATAGTTTTATATAAATTATTCTTTGGAATATATGAATAAATATAAAAATTATATGAGTAACAATATTTTGCATATATAGGATACAAATATAGTATACATATAAATATGAAAATTATTATATGAGGAGGAACAGTTGTTATGAAGACTACTGTTGATATATTTTCAGGTTTTTTAGGTGCTGGTAAAACAATGCTTATAAAAAAGCTTTTAAATGATAATGTTTATGGAAAAAGCACAGTTATTATAGAAAATGAGTTTGGCGAAGTTGGAATAGATGGTGAGATATTAAAACAAAGTAATATAACAGTAAGGGAAATAAATTCAGGATGTATATGTTGCCAAGTATCAGGAAGTTTTGGTGATGCGATACTTGAGGTTAGTAGAAAATATAATCCGGAAAATATAATAATTGAGCCTTCAGGTGTTGCAAAGTTAACTGAAGTATTAAGCATATTAGAAGGAATAAAGTTTCAACATAAAATTGAAGTCAGAAATATATTTACGTTGATAGATATTCAAAATTTTGATATGTATATAAAGAATTTTAAGGAGTTTTATGAAAATCAAATAAGAAAAGCTAATAAGATTGTATTAAGTAGAACTCAATTTGTAAATGATGAAAAAATTGAAAGTACAGTATCATCTTTAAAAAAATTAAATGCTAAAGCGGAAATAATATATAAGCCTTGGAGTATGCTAGATGGAAAAGAATTTATGAAGAACAACAACATAGAGCAGAAAAAAGAGATATCTATGATTAAATCTAGTGCTATTAAAACTTTTAGGAAAGAAATAAATCATAAAGCTAATGATGTTTTTGAAAGTTATCCTATAGATTTAATTAATAGTACAAGTACGGAAGAACTTAAAAAGAAGTTTCAATTTATAGCTAATAGCAATAAGTTTGGTGAAATAATAAGGGCAAAAGGTGTTATTGAAAGTATAGATGGAGGATATTATCAATTTGATTATGTTCCAAATGAATTTAAAGCTAGAAAAATTAAATGGTCTAATAAAAATGTAGTTTCAATAATAGGAAGTAAATTAAATAAAAAAGAGCTCAAACAATTATTTAGATAATAATTAAACTCTTTATCTGATGAAAAATATACATGACAACTTTAAAATTGTTATTTTTTCATGTACCTTATTTTCAGGTGTTTTAAGTAAACAGAGAGCTAAAAAAGTAGTGAACTTAAGTGGTTCAGTTTTAAAGTTATTACTGTAAGTGGAGGAATAGAGAAAAATGAAGATAGATATTGAAATTGTAACTGGCTTTTTAGGCTCTGGAAAAACATCATTTATAAATTCCCTTTTAAGTGAAAGTCAAGTTGAAGGCGAAAAGGTTTTGATTTTTCAATTAGAGTGTGGAACAAGCAGAATTACACATTCTAGTGATGTAAATTATCCAATAAAATTAGTTCCAATAAATGAAGTCAGCGAATTAAATGAAGCAATGATTTATTCAATAAGAAAATACAATCCTAATAGAATAATAATTGAATATAATGGAACCGCCAATCTAAAGGAATTAATTGATATATTAAATAAAAAAGTTTATAAAAAATGTAGTAAAATCTCAACAATATTTTTTGTGACTAATGGTAAAAAAATTAAACAACATGTAGAAAATATAGGAAATCTTATAGTTCCATTTATAAAATCTTCTAATATGATTGTCGTTAATAATATAGAAAATTGCAACAAAGACATTTTAGAAGCAGGGGTTAAAAGGTTAAAGCAACTTAATCCAAAAGCTTATATTTTAAAAGTGAATAATAAATATGTTTTAAAATCAGCTCTAAGAGAAACTAAAGTTTTAGATAATGGATATTTCAAAAAATTAAAAGTTAAATTAGAAAACTATAAAAGATAGGAAAAGATAATATCTAAAGTGGGAATGGGGGGAACTTATGAAGAGAAAAGGAACAATAGGATCTTTTGCTTTAATAAGTTTAATAATTTTATTAGGATATATAATCTATAAAAAATATGGAGCAAATTTAAATAGAGAAGAAATAGAAGACTTTGCAACAATTTTTACAAGTATAATTCTTGATGCAATCCCTTTTATTATTTTAGGATCATTTATATCTGCAATAATTCAAATATATGTTTCAGAAGAAACTATAGCAAAGTTTATACCAAAGGAAGGAAGTATACTTGGATATTTTGAAGCAGCTCTTATAGGAATTATATTTCCAATATGTGAATGTGCAATTATTCCTATAACAAGAAGACTTATAAAAAAAGGATTACCAGTGGGATTTGGAGTAACTTTTATGCTTTCAGTACCAATAATTAATCCAGTTGTAATAATGTCTACATACTATGCATTTTATGATAAACAAACTATGGTAATTTTAAGAACTGCAGGTGGATTCGTAGGAGCTATATTAATAGGGATTATTGTAAGTGTGCTTCAAGGTGATAAAGACTGCTTACTTTTAGATTCATTGGAAAGTGATAACTACTGTAATTGTGGATGTAATGCTTATATAGGAGATAAAAATAAATTTAGAGCAATTATAGAACATACAAACAGAGAATTTTTAGATATAGCCAGATATTTAATATTTGGAGCATTTATATCAAGTATATTTCAAGTAGTAGTATCTCATGGAGGATTTACATTTATATCAGAAAATAAAACTTTAGTAATTATATTCATGATGTTTCTTGCTTTTGCATTATCTCTTTGTTCAGAGGCTGATGCCTTTGTAGCAAGAAGTTTTTTAACTCAATATTCATTTAGTGGAGTAGCTGCTTTCTTAATTTTAGGACCAATGTTGGATTTAAAGAATCTAATTATGCTTGCTGGAGGATTTAGAAAGACATTTATTTTTAAATTGATATTATCAACATTAAGTATAGTGTTTATAATAGCTTACATTTTTATGATTTGTGGAATTTAGACACATAAAAATAAATAATAAGGGGAGAAAAATAAGAAATTTGAAAAGATTTAATTTTGATGAATTTTTGTGGTTTATAATAATAACATTATTAGATATATGTCTAATTTATTTGGTTGTTACAGGAAAAATAGAATTTTATATAGGAAAAAAAATGATTATATATATTTACGTTACTATAGCTGTAATAAGTATTATTTCAATTTTTCAAATAAGTAATATATTTACTCCTAAGAGCAGTGGCGATTTCAAAATAAAAATGTTGCCTATAATATTAACACTAATAATTGGTGTTATATCAGTTTGCGGACAAGGTACATTTAAACATATTGAACTGGATAAAGAAGTTAAAGAAAGTGATTCACAAATTAATCTTAAACATAATCATGATGATAATCTAAAAAATACAAACTCTTATATAAGTGAGAGCGATTTAAATAAAAACACTAAAGATGGTTTTTTAATAATAAATGAACAAAATCCACTAATTCTCAAGGATATAGTTGCAAATTCACAAAAATATATAGGAAGAAATTTAGAGATTCATGGATTTGTATGTAAAGAAAGTTACTTAAATAAAAATCAGTTTGTTATAGGAAGAGTTATAATGAATTGCTGTGCTGCTGATTCTGAAGTTGTTGGTATAATAGGTGAATATGAAAATAGCATTGATTTAAGAGAAAATCAATTAGTTAGTGTAAAAGGAAAAATTAATTATTCAACTATAAATGATAATGATGGAGTAGAACATAAAGTTCCAATCATAAAAATATATAAATTAGAAACTGAAGATTAAAATATATAAAAAAACAATATGATGATTTTTAGAGCAATTATTGGTGTTGCATAATATCTAATGAAATAATGTTTTTATAAATAAAAGTTTGTGTAAAAGTGAACTCTTATTTTATTTTTGTAAAAAATTAGCAGCTACAAAATTAAAGTTTTGTAGCTGCCATTGATTTATATAAAGTTTTGTTATAATGTATTAATTTTTTATTTATATTGTTCAGCTAAAATAACTTGAACATATCCAAGTTTATCTCCAGCAGAAGCGTTAGGAACAACACTTATTTTATAAGTGTCAAATTTATTATTCCATGAAAACTCACTAGGAGATACTGAATCAGAATCAACTGCATTAATGCCTAGAACTTTAAGAACATTATTAGCATCAGCTGGATATTTCATTTCTGTTTTAGGAGTTATCTTAACTTGTCCACATATTGAATCATAGTAAGTAACATCAAATGTATAGTTATCTTTTTCGTAAGTTGAAGTATTTCCGTTTTGTGAAGTAGGATCTCCAAGTAAAGCTTGTATAGCAGTTGCATCTTTATCTTTAAAATCAGCAACAGTTGCTACTTGTGTAACTTCAACTGTTGGGGCACTATTTTCCCCTAATACACTAGAATTGTTAGATTTATTTTCTGAACTTGCTGAATTTCCTCCAGCAGGTGAAGCAGCTGGATCTCCAGAAGGTGTTTGCTGATTTGATTCTGTAGATTCAGTTGAGGCTGTAGATTCAGTTGAAGATGTATCTTTATTAGCCTTTGTACCACAAGATATCAAAGCAGTTGAACTAACCATTGCAACTAATATTAAACTAAGAATTTTTTTATTCATAAATAATTTCCTCCAATTTTATGAAAACATAATAGAGCACATATGAAATAAACTTGAAATTTAATATTCATTTTAAATTTACTTATTAATTTCAATGCTCCAACATTTAAATATTATATCATCATTTAGTTGAAATGTAGATTTATTTCATAAATTTTTAAGAAATTTTTAATTTTAATAAAAATTAAGAAATGAATATTAAGATTAAAATTATAATTTAAAGTAAAGAGAGAAGTGTAATTTTAACATAGATAAATATTTATTATACATCTAGGAAAAGCTAATTAATATAAACATAATAAAGTATACGAGGAGGAATTAAAATGGATTTTCCAACATCTTTTCCTAGCCAACATCAAGATGAGCAGCCAGGGCTTGAATATGAAATGAAACCATCACCAATTTTTGATGATCCTAAATATAATAAAAAGGGTGATGCATTAAATAATAAAGTAGCTATAATTACGGGTGGTGATAGTGGAATAGGAAGAGCAGTTGCGATAGCATATGCAAATCAGGGAGCTGATATTGTAATTGTATATAATAATGAAAATAAAGATGCAGAAGAAACTAAAAAGTTAATAGATGGAATTGGAAGAAAGTGTACTCTTATAGCAGGTGACATAAGCATAGCTAGTTTTTGTAATAGTGTTGTAGAAAAAACTATGAGTGAGTATGGAAGATTAGATATATTAGTTAATAATGCAGCAGTTCAATATGAATGTACAGATATAAAACAATTGCCAGATGAGCAATTTGATAAGACATTTAAGATTAATGTTTATGGGACATTTTATATGACAAAAGCAGCAATGAAACACTTAAAACCTGGAAGCTGTATAATAAATACAGCATCTATAGTAGCTTACAAAGGTAATGAAACTTTAATAGATTATTCAATGACTAAAGGAGCTATAGTAGCATTTACAAGATCATTATCTATGGCACTTTCAAAGGGAAAAACAGGCATACGAGTTAATGCGGTAGCACCAGGGCCAATTTGGACACCACTTATTCCTGCAAGCTTTAAGGGGCAAAAGATATCACAATTTGGATCAGATACTCCAATGGGAAGAGCGGGACAGCCAGTTGAATGTGCTGGAGCATATGTATTTTTGGCTTCAGAAAATGCTTCCTATATTACAGGCCAGACAATACATGTAAATGGAGGACATATTGTAAATGGTTGAATAAACTCACTAATCCGTGCAAATTCCTACTAAGCCCTTGTAAAACCGCCATTCGAATCAGAATTCAATTAAACAAAAAACTAAATCAATAAACTCAGAGTTGGGATTTAACTCCCAGCTCTTTTTTTCTATCCAAAAATCAGATTAAAGGAAAGAGACAAAGCTGAAAAGAAATAGTAATAAATCAAGACTATTAGTGGATTTAGCAAGAGCAAAAGAGGGGGAAAATTATTCTTGACAAAATATAGAAAAAGGACTATTATAAAATTAATTCATATATGAAGTAAAATAGAGGTATAAGATGTCAAAAGAATTATTACGTGATATTTACATGAAAATCCGTCATATTAATGATGTTTCAGTTGAAAACTTTGTTGGTTCAACTTCTGGATATAGTGCTACGGGGGTGCAGTTTGGTGTTCTAAGGAATATTCCAACTGAGAGCAGTATTACTATGTCTGAATTAACTGATAAAGTAAAATGCGTTGCGAGTAATATGACAACAATAATAAGAAGAATGGAAAAACAAGAGCTTGTAAGCACATTTAAGAATCCAGAAGATAAAAGACAGACGCTGGTGTCTGTAACTCAAAAAGGAATTGATGTTAGAGGGACTATGGAGGTTGCATATCAAAAGTTTTTAGTTGATATGTATGGCGTTTTGGAAGAAGAAGAGCAGAAAACATTATTTTGTTTACTTGCAAAGATAGAAGAAAGCCTTAATGTAAAATAAGGTTTTTCTTTTAATAAAATACTTCATATATGAAATAAATTTAAGGAGTGATATTAAATGATAATAGATAGTCATGCACATGTTATATTACCAGTAGAAAAACATATTGAATTAATGGATGAAGCAGGAATTGAGAAAACAATATTGTTTTCTACTTCAATGCATCCAGAGATTACAAAAACTTTAGATGAATTTGAAAAGGAACTGAATAAGCTATATGAAATCATTTCTGGTAAAAGAAATCCTATAGAAACAAGAATCGCATCAATTAAGGAACAAAGTGAGATTATAAATAAATATCCTTCAAGATTTTGTGGATTTGGCAGTGTACCAGTAGGATTAGATTATGAGAAAACTGCTTCATGGATAGAGGAGTATATTGTCAAAAATAAATTTATTGGACTTGGAGAATTTTCAGTATCTACAGGTCAAGTGAAAAGCTTAGAAACTGTATTTAAGGTGTCACATGATTTTTCAAATTTACCAGTTTGGATTCATGCATTTTGGCCTTTAGACTTGAATGATATAAAAGAAATATTTAATTTAGCAAAAAAATATCCTGATGTCCCTGTAATAATAGGACATTTAGGCGGAGTTAACTGGCTTGAAGTAATTAAGATGGCAAAGGAAACTAAAAATATATATATTGATTTATCAGCTTTTTATACTACAGTAGCTTTAGGGATGACAATTAAAGAACTACCTGAAAAATGTTTGTTTAGTGCAGATATCCCATATGGAGATTTAATGGTATCTAAGTTTTCAATAGAGCGTGTTTGTAAAGACAAGGCAGTATTAGAGCAAGTCATGGGTGGAAATGTAGAAAAGCTTTTGAATCTTTGATATAGAAAGGTGAGAAAAATGAGTATTGTATGCATTGGAGATAGCTTAACGTTTGGCTATGGAGTTAAAGAATCAGATAACTGGGGTAGTATATTATCTACAAAAATAAAAGAAAATCTAATTAATAAAGGTATACCAGGTAATACAACAACTGAAATGAAAGAAAGATTTATAGAAGATGTTGTCAACCATAAGCCATGTAAAGTTCTAATTATGGGTGGAACAAATGATGTATTTTTAAATTTTAGAATAGATGATATTTTAAATAATATAAATACAATGGTTCAAATGTGTGAAATAAACAATATCATTCCTATAATTTTAACACCACTACCAGTTAAAGATAATATCCAAGTAAAGACATGGTTTGAAGATATGGATTATAAGAAAGTTAATAAGAGCTTAGCTGAATTAAGCAGTTTTCTAATTAATTATGGAGAAGAAAAAAATATTAAATGTATAGATTTAGGAGCTCTTTTATTAGAAGAAGGAAAAATAATCGATTAGTTTTTAGAAGATGGAATACATGTGTCAAAAGATATTCATAGTGAAATTGCTGAAATAATCTATAATTTAATATTTTAGTGAAGCTATAAATTTTATTGTAATAAAGCAAATGAAAAAGAGAATTTAGTGGTTTCCCTAATGTAACAGAGATTAATTATTGGGATTAGAAATAAGCGCAAATGTTAATATTGACACACAAATGTAACAATTATCAATTAATATAGATTGGTAGCATAAATCAATAACGGAATATTTTGCTACACAAGTAATAAAAAATAAGTTTTAATATATTGCTATATATTAGCTTAAATTTTATGATATAGCCTTTAATGGCAGAAAGGGAGAAAAATTATTATGAAACTTAAATCAAAAAAGTCAACTATTTCAATTGTTTTGTATGTTGTTGCTGCAATTATAGCAATTCTAGGAATTATATTATTAATTAATAGTAGTCTGTCATTTAAAGATGTTGTTACTCAATATACAGCTAAGGGATATCCTGCTGATACTGTTCTTAAAAAATTAATTCCAGCGCAATTCCTTCCACAAATATGTGAAATAATAGCTATGTATGGAGGAATAGCATTTATTTTAGTAGGAATAGGTATTGTTAATAAAAAAGTTTCAAAATGTTTAACATTATTAACTAAAGATGATGTTGATAATGATAATATTGAAGAAAAGACTTCTAAAAATGATGTTGTTGCTGGAGAAAATGCACAAGCCATTGATCAAACAGTTACTGAACAAGATGTTAAAAAAGTTTAATTAAAACATAATTAAAATACTTGTCTTTAAAGTTTAAATTAAGACAAGTATTTTTTTGTCTCTAAATAAATGTTACCAGATATATAAGTTCTAAAAAATTTTATTCATAAATTTTAAGTCTCAGCAAAAGAAGTGCATAACAATATTTATTATTTATGGATTTTTATTAATTAGAACTTATATATCATTAAAATCGCATTACATTTTATTTATGTAGCTTATGCAATTAAATCAGTATATTGTAAATTATGGTACAATAAATGTATAATAAAAATATAAATTAAGTGTCTGCTAAAATATTAAATGTAATAATGTATGTTTGAGTGTATATTAGGATTTATTAAGGCACAATCAAATAAATAACGTATATATATATATATTCTAATTAGTTTTAGCGATTTTGTGAGGTGAATGTTTTGGGGAAAGTAAGAGTATCAGAGGTAGCTGTATATTTTAATTCTAATATAAAATCTGTTTGGGATGTGGTTACTGATAATAGTAATTATAAATGGCGTAGTGATATTGATAAAATTGAAATTATTAAAGATGGAAGAGAATTTATTGAATATAGTCATAATGGAAATGCTACGAAATTTATAATAACTAAAAAGAAAAAATATAGCCAATATGAATTTAAGATGCAAAATAAGATGTTTAAAGGATATTGGACAGGAAATTTTTTAGAAACTCACAAGGGTGGTACAAAAATAATTTTTAAAGAAAATATATATATTAAAAATCCGATTATTCGAGTTTTGTCTTATGTATTTATGGATTTGAAGAAAATGCAGTGTATGTATATTTCAGATTTGAAGAAGGAATTAGGTGAAATTTAATAAAGATAACAAAATATATATAATCATAATATTTTATAATGAGTTGTGAAGTTTATTAACAAGAGATTGTTACATTATTGCTTGTCCTTAACTTGTTTAAGGAGCATGCAGGAAGTTAGCAATTTCATATAGATAAGCAAACTATTGAACTAGATTTAAATTCTGAAATATATTCAAAACTAGAAAGTAAGGGGACTCTTTTGCGGAGAATTGCATTTAGAATATGGCTATAGGTATTTCTTAAGTAAAAGTTGTTCTATTTTTGCTTGTCCTCAGTTTTATCTGAGGAGCATGCAGAAATAGAACGACTTTTACTGTTAGAAATCCATAGTTATATTCTATAGCAATCGAGCAAAAGAATCCCCTTACTTTGGGTAAAATATAGCATACATTTAAAGTTCAAGTTGTTTATCTATCTTATTTTTATTATTTGAAAGTAAATTTAAATTAAAGCCTTTTTCAGAAACATAAACTCCAAATAAAATAAGTATTGCACCTGTTATTGAGAAGGCTGTCATTTTTTCATGAAGAATTACAATAGATAATACTAAAGTAATTACTGGAAGAAAATATAGATAGTTGTTAGTTTTTATAACACCAAGATTCTCAACAGTAAAGTTCCAAACTACATAGCAAGTACTAGAAGCAATGATTCCTAAGAATAATAAATTAAGCATAACATTAAAATTCATTAATCTTGAAAGTGAAAAATTAAATTCAGATGTAAATAAAAAAGGTATCATTGTTATTATTGCGTAGAAAAATATTTTCCTTGTTAAGTAGAGTGTATTATATTTTTTACCAAATTTTTTAGTTGATACTGAATATATAGCCCAGCATAATGATGCACCTAACGCTAAGATATCTCCAGTAGGATTTAGTTTTAATATAAAGTTTCCATTAAATATAACTAGAAAAACTCCCAAAATTGCAATGAAAAATCCAAGAATAAGATTTTTATTAAGTTTTTCAGTTTTAGTGAAAAAATGAGCTAAAAAAGCAGTTAGTATTGGAGCAGTTGCAAGAATTAGACTAACATTTGATACAAGCGAAATCTTTACTGCATTATTTTCTGTTAGAAAATAAAGTGAACCACCTGTAATGCCACAAGTTGCAAATAAAATTTCTTCCTTAATTGAATCTGCTCTATGAAATTTAGGATGAATAAGTAATAAAATAAAATACGCTATTACAAATCTAAAAAACATAACTTCAAGAGGAGTAAATGTATTTAGTAAAATTTTGCTTGATATAAAAGTAGTTGCCCAAATTGCTACAGTTACAAAAGCTGCGATGTTTAAAAATAAATTGTTGTGTTTCATTGATTTATGCCCCTTTGTATATTTTTTTTCTATTTTATAGTATACAATAGTTTGTTATAAAAATATATAAATTAAATGAGTTGTTTAAAAGAAAGAAATTAATTTTAATTATAAAATTTTTAGTTAATGATTCAAATTGGAGAATATTTTAAAAGGAAAATAAGAAAGAAAACATTGTAAATAAAAAGTATATCTTAATATTAAAAATTATACTTTATGTATATACCACATAATAATGATTAGAATATTAAAATATTATGTGAACAATTGAAAATTGCATTTATAGTATTATGTTGGAAATTTATAATGTATAATGTTTATATACTATTTTAATAAGTGGACTCAGAAACTCAATATAGTGGAGGGACAAGTACAGTGAGTAAGAAATTTGATGGATATGTTATTTTAAGTGATTTAGATGGTACATTATTGGATAAAAATAAAAATGTTTCAGATGAAAATAAAAGAGCTATAGAATATTTTATAGAAAATGGAGGCAAATTTTCTATAGCTACAGGGAGAGCAATTGAAGCTAGTGAGCAATATATCAAAGATGTTAAGCTCGACTTGCCAACAATTGTATATAATGGCGGAATGATTTATGACTATAATGAGAAAAAGGTAATAAGAGAAAATTTAATAAATGATAAGCAGAAACAATTATTAAGTGCAATAAAACGTGATTATCCTAATATAGGTATAGAGATATATTGTGGAAGAAAAGTTTATGTATACAATGATTCAGGAATGTCAAATAGACCCGCGACAAGTATGCTTGATGTAATTTATGATATGCCAAGTGATTTATTACAAATAAATTGGAACAAAGTAATACTTATAGGAAAAATAGAAGAAATAAATGATCTAGAGAAGAACTTTAGAAGTCAATACGGTATTGAAGCAATTAGAAGTGCAAATTTTTGTTGTGAAATACTACCTGTAAATACTTCTAAGGGGCAGGCGCTTAGGGATTTGATTGAAATTTATAATTTAGATAAACATAAGGTAATAGCTGTTGGTGATAACATGAATGATGCAGAACTTTTGGAGGCAGCTACAATTGCATTTTGTCCAGAAAATGCATCAAAGGAAGTAAAAGAATATGCAGATTACATAACAGTAGATAACGAAAATCATGTAGTATACCACATAGTAAAATGGATAGAAGAAAATGGGAATGTATGATGAGCAGGTAATCCCTATATATGAATAAAATTTAAATTGGGACAGTAGATAGTTTTATATAATGCATAAACTACCTACTGTCCTAATTTTTATATAAAGAAATGAGTTGAAGTTACAGTAAATGATGAAGTTAAAACAGCTATGGTTTATATTATACCTAATGAATATACAGATATGGTAGCAGTTCCTACACAATATTATTTTAGTATAATAGTAAGAGGTTATTTTTATAATGGAATTAATTTCGAACTTTTACAAATTCTATATTCAGAATGTTTATCTGAACTTAGAAATTTAGAGTCCAAGAAATAATGTTTATTTAGATAAGGCTCTGTAGACAATGTAGGCTCTTTCATTATATTAATTTTTCAAGAAAATATTTACGATATTTCAACAATATTATATACTTGATATGGTAAAAAAATTTACTAAGGATAATAAAAGGAGAGGGGAAGGTTACTATGGCAGATAAGAAATCATGTCCAAACTGTGGAAGTACAAAAACAAGCACAGTAATATCTGGTGGAAGTTGTTTAAGAGTTAGATGTAGTGTTTGTAAAACAGAATATCCAAAATAAAATTTTAGAGCTTATAGAGATATGAGCTCTTTTTTTTATGTATACGAAATTATAGAATTTTTAAATTATACTTATTGCAAAATATACTTTAATGATTCTAATCACTTTAATACTGAATATAAAGCTGCTAAGAGAGATTTAGAGAAATCTAAAGTAATATATTTATGAAGTTGCCGCAAGCGGTATGTTGATAGAAGGAAATTTTGAGTTATTAAAAATAGCCTAACAATCTATTTTTTATTCAACAGTAAAATTATTTAAGTGAAAATGAACTATTATAGTTATAAAATAACAATTGAAATATTTTTACAAGAAATACTTGACTTGGAGTTATCTCCAGGGATTATAATACTAAATATAGGGTGGTAAAAATTTGAAGGTTTTTAAAGGAGGATTAATATGTTATACAGAACATTAGGAAAGACAAATGAAAAGGTTTCAAATTTAGCTACAAAGCTTCCTAGCTGGTTAATTAAGACTAGAAAAGAAAAGATATGGACAAGTGTTTAAATGAGCAATTAGAACGTCTGCAAACAGATAAAATAGATTTTATTTACTACATGCTTTAAATAAAGGTGTTTAGGAGAATTTTAAAAAATAAGGAGGAATAATTTTATGCATATACCTGACAATTATTTAAGTCCCTCAACTTGTGCGACTTTTGGAGCTGTTATGCTGCCAATATGGAGAAGAGCAAGTTTAAAGGTAAAGAAAGAAATAACAAGGCAGAAAATGCCTCTTCTTGGTGTATCAGCCGCATTTTCATTTCTAATTATGATGTTTAATTTACCTCTTCCAGGAGGAACTACAGGACATGCTATTGGAGGTGCTCTTGTTGCTATTTTGCTTGGACCGTATTCTGCTGTTTTTTCAGTTACTATAGCGCTTGTAATTCAAGCATTGTTTTTTGGTGATGGAGGAATTTTAGCATTAGGAGTAAATTGTTTTAATATGGCTTTTGTAATGCCATTTACAGCATTTTATTTATTCAAAATCATAAAAAAAATATTTAAAAATAAAAATGGGGAATATATTGCAGCTTTTTTAGGTGGTTATATTTCTGTTAATGTAGCAGCTTTATGTGCATCAGTTGAGTTTGGCATTCAACCATTGCTTTTCAAGGATGCTTCAGGATTACCATTATATAGTCCTTATGGTTTAGGTATATCTATTCCAGCTATGATGATACCTCATTTATTAGTAGTTGGAATTTTAGAAGGAGTAATAACTGTTGGAGCGTACAGCTATATAAAAAAATCATCACCAGATGTAATATACAAAGGAAAAACAAATAAATTAAAAATTTTCTACATTGTAATAGGAATTCTTATATTAGCTACTCCGTTAGGACTTTTAGCAAGTGGAACTGCATGGGGAGAATGGGGAGCAGAAGAAATAAAGAATCTTATAGGATTTGTACCTAAAGGAATAGAAAATGGATTTCAATTTAATTCTCCAATGCCAGATTATAGTGGAGGAATTTCAAATGAGTATCTTGGTTATATTGTATCTGCTTTAGTTGGTGTAATAATAATTCTAATTATTTTCAAGATTTTAGGAAAAATAAATTTGAAGAGAAAGATAAAAGGAGATTAAATGATTCCAGAATGGCTTTCAGAAAAAGATGATTACATTCCAAAGGAAGAAAAAAGTTTATATATAGAAAAGAGTATTTTTTCTTTCATTAGGATAATTTCTATAATAAGACAAAATAAAAATGAAAATAAATTAATTTATCTAATAAACCCAACCTTAAAGGTTATAAGTAGTATAATAATGGTATTATGTGTATCTATTTCAAGAAGTTTTATTTACTTATTATTAATTGATATATATGTTTTGCTTAATCTTTTTCTCATGGAAAAGAAATCTAGAAAAAGAATATTTTTAAGAAGTTTGATATTTCCAGTTATGACTTTAATAGCATTAATACCATCTATACTGTATGGAAATATATATAATAGTTTAATGCTTTTTCAAAAATTAATTATAACTATATTAATTATGAATTTGTTATCTCATAATACTAAATGGAGCGAAATTAGTAAATCACTTAAATTATTAAAAATACCAGATATATTTATATGGATTATGGATATAACCATAAAATACATTGTTCTATTAGGAGAATATTCTATTAACTTGCTATATGCACTAAAACTTAGGTCAATTGGTATAACGTCTAATAAATATAATTCTCTAACAGGAATAATGGGAAATTTATTCATAAAATCTTATAAAATGAGTGAAGAGATGTTCAATGCTATGGAATGTAGAGGCTTTATAGGAGAATATACCGCAAAAATTAATTTTAAACTTAATAAAATTGATTATATATATTGCGCAATAAACATAATGTTAATTATTTTATTTGTGTACTTATAATTAAGGCATATTCAAAAAAATAACAAGCCCATCTGCCAAGCCTATTTTTCATCATGGCATTTTGGACTTGTTATTTTCTTTAATATTCCTAAGCATAAAGACAATAAATCAGTCTTACTAAAAATTAAGGAGAATTATTCAAGATGATAAAACTGCAAAACATTTCATTTACATACAAGAATAAAACAGCTCTTGATAATGTAAATGTCCAAATAGAAGAAGGGGAAGCTATAGCTATTATAGGTCCAAATGGAAGTGGAAAGTCTACATTTTTAAAAGTTTTAAATGCAATTGTTTTTTCAAGCAATGGCAAGTATATATTTGATAATACCGAAATAAATGAACATAGATTAAAGGATACTAAGTACTTAAAACTATTTCATAAAAGATTAGGATTCGTATTTCAAAATTCTGATGCTCAGCTTTTTTGTTCTACTGTCTTTGAAGAAGTAGCATTTGGACTTATGCAAATGGAGCTGCCACATGAAGAAGTAAATAAAAGAGTGGATGATTGCCTTAATCTTCTAAGCATAGAAAAATTAAAAGATGAACATCCATATAATTTAAGTGGAGGAGAAAAGAAGAGAGTTGCAATTGCTAGTGTTTTAGCTATGAATCCAGAAGTAATGACTTTAGATGAACCTATGAATGGTATAGATCCAAAGGGAAAAAGATTTTTGAAAGAATTATTAATAGGTCTAAATAAAAGCGGCAAAACCATAATTTGTGCAACTCATGATTTTGAATATATAGAAGGTGTTTTTAATAGGGCTATAGTCTTTTCAGAAGACCATAAAATAATAAGAGATGATAAATATGAAAATGTACTAGAGGATAAAGATTTTTTAAGAAAATATAATATTATATAAATTTAATATTAGACAAGCTATTACAAAGTCCCGCAATGAGAATAGAGCGTAGGTGAATCCTAGCCGAAATTAGATATATTAAATTCTCATTGCGGAACTCTATATTAAAATTTCAAAAGTTAAGAGGAGTGATAAACATGAAGATTTTATATTATGATTGTTTCTGTGGAATAAGTGGTGATATGAATTTAGCAGCACTTATAGATTTAGGAGTTCCTAAAGAATATTTAATTAAGGAACTTTCAAAACTTAATTTAAATTCTGAATATGAAATAAAAATTGAAAAGTCTGCGAAACTTGGAATAACAGGAACAAGGGTAGATGTTATATTAAATAATGAATTAAGTAATAATGCACATATCCAAGATAAAGATTTACATGAACATAATTATGAGGAACATGTTCATAATCATTCTCATTGTGATAGTGAACTTCATCATGACGAAAATAACCATGAGCATGGTCATAGTCATGAAGAACATACTCACAATCATGAACATCATCACAGGAACTTAAGGGACATAGAGGAAATAATAAATTCAAGTGATTTAAGTGATAAAGTTAAAAAAATTAGTTTAGATATGTTTATGAGAGTTGCAGAAGCAGAAGCAAAAGTTCATGGAAAAACTATATATGAAGTGCATTTTCATGAGGTAGGAGCTATTGATTCAATTGTAGATATGGTAGGGGCAGCTATTTGTTTAGATTATTTAAAAGTTGATAAAATTATTGCATCTCCAGTTCAAGTTGGAGGAGGATTTGTTAAATGTGCTCATGGGATTATGCCAGTACCAGCACCTGCAACAGTAGAAATTTTAAAGAATATTCCTATGAATACTGGAATTGTACAATTTGAAACAACCACTCCTACTGGTGCAGCAATACTTGCATCCAACGTCAAAGAATTCACTTCAAAGATTGATTTTTCAATTAAGAAAATAGCATATGGGATAGGCCATAGAGATTTAGAAATTCCAAATGTATTAAGAGTATATTTAGGTGAAAGTGAAAAAACAGAAAAATTAGAAAACCAGTATATACTTGAAACTAATATAGATGATATGAATCCTGAGATTTATGGATATATAGAAGAAAAGCTCTTTGAAGCAGGAGCTTTAGATGTATTTAAAACACCTATAATTATGAAAAAGGGAAGACCAGCGATAAAATTAAGTATGTTAATTAATGAAAAAATTGAACAGGAAGTTTTAAAGGTTATTTTTGAAGAAACTACTTCAATAGGTGTTAGAAAATATATGATTGAAAAAATAATGCTAGATAGAGAATTTTCAAAAGTAGAAACAGAGTACGGAGATATTACAATAAAGAAATCTTATCATAAAGGAAAATTGGTGAAATATAAACCAGAATATGAAGAATGTAAATCTATAGCAAAAGAAAAAAATATATCTATAGATACAGTATATAAATCAGTTTATAGACAAGATATAAATTAAGGCACAATCAAAAATAAAGTTATGTGTGAGAGGTGGAGACATAGATGATAAAAAATGAAAAGTATACTGAATTAATAAAATATCTTAAAGGTTTAGGAAAAGTAGTTTTAGCATTTTCAGGTGGAGTAGATAGTACTTTTTTACTTAAAGTAGGTAAGGAAGCTCTTGGAGATAATTTAAAAGCGGTAACAATAATGTCGCCATATATTCCAAAATGGGAAATTGCAGAAGCAGAGGAACTTGTCAAAGAACTAGGAGTGGAACATGAAATTATAAAAGCTCCAATCATTGATTCAATTAGGTACAATCCAGAAGATAGATGTTATCTTTGCAAAACAGCAGTATTTAATATGATATTGGATTTAGCTAAAAAGCAAGGTTATGATTGCGTTATTGATGGCACAAACTTCGATGATATAAGTGATTATAGACCAGGTTTAAAGGCATTGAAAGAACTATCAGTAAAAAGTCCACTTTTAGAATGTAAAATAACTAAAGCTGAAATAAGAGCTTTTTCTAAAGAATTAGGACTTAATACTTGGGACAAGCCACCATATGCTTGTCTATTAACAAGAATACCATATGGCAATGAATTAAAGGAAGAAGATTTTGTAAAGATAGAAAATGCAGAAAAATATATGATGAGCATAGGATTTAGAGCCATTAGAGTTAGATGTCATGGAGATTTAGCTAGAATTGAAGTAAATAGAGATGATAGAAGTAAGTTATTTAATGAAGAACTTTTAGACACAATTGCTAAAAACATAAAAGAATGTGGATTTAAATATGTATCTTTAGATCTTCAAGGTTATAGAGTAGGAAGCTTCAATGAAACTATAGATATACAACCAGGGATTTAGAATTATGTGTTGATCAACCGAAATTAGAAATATTTTTATTCCGAAAGGCTATGAAAATGTCGCTTAAGGTTCTAAGCCATAGGTTGTGCCCAATTTAGCATGTTCCCACTTTCAGTATGACAAGCTAAATTGGAACAACCTATAGCTAAGAACCTTTAACAGCTCATTTTCAAATGCTTTCTTCATAAAAATATTTCTGATTTCTAGTATAATCACCATCTTAAAGTTTAGTAAGTGTTTATAGATATTTCATAACGACTTATGTAAAAAATACTGGAACTTTTTCAGCGACCTCATTTAAGAAGTAGGTATCTATCTAGTAAATAATGAAATATAAAAGTTAATCAATATTAACCTGATAAAGGTAGGAGAAATTTAATGAATAAAGATGAAATTAAAAATTTATTAGAATGTGTTAAAAATAATAAGGTAAATATAGAAGAAGCTCTTGAGAAACTAGAAGATTTACCTTTTAAAGATTTGGGTTTTGCCAAAATAGATAATCATAGGGAAATTAGAGTTGGTTATCCTGAAGTAATATATTGTGAAGGAAAGACAGTAGATCAAGTTAGAGATATTGTTAAATTTATGATTACAAAAAATAATAATATACTAGGTACTAGAGCTACTGAGGAAATGTATAATGCTGTGAAGGAAATATGTGAAGAAGCAGAGTACAACAAACTTGGACGAACAATAACAATTAAGAAAAAGGAACAGCTTCTTACAGATAGCTATATAGCTATTGTTGCAGCAGGAACTTCTGATTTACCAGTTGTTGAAGAGGCATATGAAACAGCTAAAATACTTGGAAACAGAGTTGAAAGAATAATTGATGTTGGTGTTGCTGGCATTCACAGACTTTTTTCAAGATTAGATGATATTAGAGGAGCAAAAGTTGTTATAGTGATTGCAGGAATGGAAGGGGCTTTGGCTAGTGTTATAGGAGGTTTAGTAGATAAGCCTGTAATAGCAGTACCAACTAGTGTAGGATATGGAGCAAATTTTGGAGGAATTTCAGCACTGCTTTCAATGTTAAACAGTTGTGCTAGTGGGGTTAGTGTAGTAAACATCGATAATGGATTTGGTGCTGCTTATAATGCTAGCATAATTAACAAGTTATAATTTAAATATAATTAAGAAATTGATTGATATGTTACTTTAATTGAGTTAGATAGTACATTAATGGATAAGATTTAAACAAAAAAAATCATCTGATTTATAGGGACAGTATATAGTTTTGTATTTTATACAAAACTATATACTCCTTATTATTAATTATGAAATTTAGATTTATCAAATTTATTATTGTAGGATTTACTTTTAGCTTTTTCTTGCTTTTGTTCAGAATGATAATTAGAATCTTCTATAGCTCCGCCAAATACCTTCTTTTCATGGAATTTAATATTAAAATCTTTTTCATACTTTTTGATTATGTTTAGTTGTTTAACAGTAGCTATGCAGATAGAAGTACCATGAGCATTACCTCTTGCAGTTCTACCAGCTCTATGTAAGTATTCATTTATTTTTAATGGTAAATCTAAATGGAATATATGAGTTACACCTTCAACATCAAGTCCTCTTGCAGTAACATCAGATGAAACTAAAATTTTAATTTTACCATTTCTAAAACTTTCAATAGCAAGCTTTCTATCTTCTTTAGATATTTTACCAGTCATGGCAAAACAATCTTTACTATGGTAGTTAAGCTTAACTGTTGTTAATTCAATATCTTCATGATCATTAACAAAAATTATAGCTTTTTCAGGTTTAACAGCAACAAGTATTTTTCTTAAAGTTTCAAATTTATCTCGTCTATCGCAAACAAATAGCATATGTTCAATATTTGGGTTCATAGCTGGCTTATCTTCAGATTTTATTATAACGGGATCTTTCATTAATTCTTTAGCAGTTTCTAAAGTTTCAAGTTTTATAGAAGCAGAGAATACCATAAGCTGTCTATCTCTCATTGTTGTTTTAATTATGTCTTTAGTTATTGCAGCTCTTTTAGGATCTAATAAATTATCAGCTTCATCTATAACTATTGTCTTTATTGTATGAGCAGTTACTTTTTTCTTTCTGATAAGATCAAGTATTCTTCCAGTAGAACCAACAATTATATGAGGTTTAACTTCTTTAAGTTTTTTTATTTGATTATTTATATTAACATCGCCAATAATACATAAAGAAGTTACAGGAACGCTAGAATTATTAGCAAGAAGTTTAATTTGTGCTTCTATTTGAAGTGCAAGTTCATGTGTTGGAGCTAATACTATTGCTTGCATTTCTCTTTTTGAAGTATCAATTTTGTGAAATATAGGAAGTAAATAAGCTAATGTTTTACCACTACCAGTAAATGCTTCTCCAATAATATCTTTGTTTTCAAGGGCAGGAATAATAGATTCTGCTTGTATTAAAGTTGGGTCAGTTATCCCTTGTTTTTTTAGGCCCTCTATTATATTTAAATTTAAGTTTAAGTCATTAAAAGTTTTGTTCATTAATATCTCCCTTACAATGTTATTTAAAATGAACAATTACTTTGCTACTATAAATTGTTCATAGTCAATTAATTATATCCTTATTATGTTCATTTTTCTAGTTAAACTTACATTTATGGTATATAATCATTTAGAACTAACAAATATATATTAAATTTTATTGGTAAAGTTAAGGCATAATCAATATTTTATAAGGAAAATTTAATAATATAGGTTTAACAATTAAAATGTAGGATTTAAAATGTAGAATATAAGTCCAAATTTCACATGAGAAATTTGTGAGAAAATATAATTTTAGAAATAACAAAGTAATTTGTTGAATAACACATTGTAAATTCTCAATTAACAAAGGTGAGGAGAAATTAAAATATGAATAGTGAATTTAGTAAATTTAAAATAAGTGAAGAAATTTTAAAATCTATTGAAGGTCTAGGATATAAAAAGCCATCAGAAGTTCAAGAAAAGGTAATTCCAGAAATATTGTTAAATAAAGATGTAATAGTTAAATCACAAACAGGAAGTGGTAAGACTGCAGCTTTTGGTATACCATTATGTGAAAGAATAGATTGGGAGGAAAACAGTCCACAAGTTTTGGTTTTAAGTCCAACTAGAGAGCTTGCAGTTCAAGTTAGTGAAGATATCTCTAATATAGGAAGATTTAAAAGGATAAAATGTGCAGCAGTCTTTGGTAAACAGCCTATAACTGAACAAGTGAGAACTTTAAAGCAAAAAACTCATGTTGTTGTAGGAACGCCAGGAAGAATTTTAGATCACATTGATAGGGGAAGTTTAAATGTATCAAAGGTTAAATATTTTGTAATAGATGAAGCGGATGAAATGCTTAATATGGGTTTTATAGGTCAGGTTGAAGGCGTGATTCGAAGACTTCCTAAGAAAAAGGTTACTATGCTATTTTCAGCTACTATACCAGAAGAAATAAGAGAATTATGTGAAAAGCACATGGATAGACCACTTGATATTTCAATAAAAAAGCAAAAACTAATAACTGAAAATATAGAGCATAATTTATACTATGTAGAATATGAAAGGAAATTAGAAAATTTAAATGATTTATTAATATGTGAAAAACCTGAAACAGGAGTTATCTTTTGTAGAACAAAGGAAAATGTTGATAAAGTATATGAATATTTAAAATCGAAAGGGTATTCAACTAATAAAATTCATGGAGGAATGCTTCAAAAAGAAAGACTTAGTGTTATGGAGAACTTTAGAAAAGGCGATTTTAGAATTCTCGTAGCTACAGATTTAGCTTCAAGAGGGATTGATATTGAAGGAATTACTCATGTAATAAACTTTGATTTACCAGTTGAAAAGGAAGCGTATGTACATAGAATAGGAAGAAGCGGACGTGCTGGAGCAAAAGGAAAGGCAATAAGTTTTTGTGTTAAAGAGGGAGATAAATTTTTGGAGGACATACAAGAACTTATAGGTTTTGAAATACCTGTTCACAAGCTCCCAAATAGAGAAGAAGTTCAAAAAGAAATTAAACAAGGAGTCGAGTTTCTTAAATCAAAGCCAAAGAGAAAGAGCGATAAGGCTAAGATTATAAATCAAAACATAACTAAAATATATATAAATGGTGGAAAGAAAAAGAAAATTCGTGCAGGGGATATAGTAGGAGCTATCACTAAAATTGACGGTGTAAGCGGTGATGATATTGGAATAATTAATGTAGAAGATAATGTATCTTATGTAGATATATTAAATGGAAAAGGAAAAAGAGTAATAGATGCATTAAAAAATATGACTATAAAAGGGAAGAAACTTAATGTAGAGAAGGCAAGAAAATAGTGACATAAGTAAAAGAATAAAATCTTAAAATCAATTTAGAAAAACTAATTTTAGAAAATAATTATGTATTGAAGAAGAATATTTTATTTAAAAAATTTGATTATTAATTGCATTTTAAGCTATAATTAATACGCTAAGGAATAAAATAACAAAATATATAAGTTGTAACTAATATATTTATGATTTATGAAATGAGATTATTTTTATCATTAAAATGGTAGAGTAAATTATATAATAAATTTTTTACAACATATATTAATATATAAGAATTTTTGGGATTTTTAAGGAAATATAAATAAAAATTAAATTCTAAAAATATAAATAATAAAATTTAAAGAGGTGTATCATTAAGATGTTTTCAAATAGAAACGAAAAATGTTGGTGTGGAAGTGGTTTAAAATATAAAAAATGCCACTTAGAATTTGATGAAAAGATAGAAAGTTATAGATTAAAAGGACATGAAGTTCCAAGTAGAGATCTTATAAAAAGCCCACAGGATATTGAAGGAATAAGAAAAAGTGGAGAAATTAATAATGGAGTTTTAGATTTAGTTGCAAGTAAAATAAAAGCAGGAATGAGTACTGCGGATATAGATAAGCTTGTGTATGATTACACTACAGAACATGGTGCAATTCCAGCTCCACTTAATTATGAAGGATTCCCAAAGAGTGTATGTACATCAATTAATAATGAAGTATGTCATGGAATACCTGATGAAAGTATTATCTTACAAGATGGAGATATAGTGAATGTTGATGTATCTACAATCCTTGATGGCTATTATTCAGATGCATCAAGAATGTTCATGATTGGTGAAGTTAGTGAAGATGCTAAAAAATTAGTAACAGTAGCTAGAGAATGTATGATAAAAGGAATAGAAGCTATAAAACCATGGGGATTCTTAGGGGATATAGGAGCAGCTTGTGGAGAACATGCTCATAAAAATGGATATAGCGTTGTTAGGGCATTAGGTGGTCATGGAGTTGGAAATGAGTTCCATGAAGATCCATTTGTAGCTCATATAGGCAAGAAGGGAACAGGAATGTTGTTAGTTCCAGGAATGGTGTTAACTGTAGAGCCTATGGTTAATGAAGGCACATACGATGTATTTGTTGATGAAGTAAATGAATGGACTATATATACTGCTGATGATAAATTATCAGCTCAATGGGAACACACAGTTTTAATCACTGAAACTGGAGTTGAAATTTTAGCTAAATAATGATAAGGCACATGAAAATAAATAACAGTCCAAATTGTCGTGGATATTTTTCATCATGCAAGAAGGTAAATAGGCTGGCAAATGGACTTGTTACTTTTTTGAATGTGCCTAAGCAACTTTAAACTCAGAGTTGTTATATAATTAACCGAAAGAAATGGTGCTCTGCTTGTTTTGGTTACTAGAGAAACCTGCTAATAAAAGTCAATACTTTTATAGCAGGTTTCTCAATGTAACACTCAACAAAAAAGTACCATTTTTTTCTGGCTTGAAATATGTTTCAATGTATCTAGATTCATGCAATTACTAGCTTAAAGAAAAATAATTATAAGTAAGTGATTAGAATTCAATAAATTATGTCAATAATAAAAATAATTGATTCAGCATACTATAGAATTTTGATTTTATTCGATAAATTAAAGTTCAAATTTTAATGCCTATTATTCATTAACATATTTTTATGATAATATTATAGTAAGAAAATCGTAAACCAATAAATTATAGATATCCAAATCAAGACTTAAACTTATAATTAGAATATGCTTCCATACTAGAAATTGCATACATTTTTGTGAAACAGGCATTGTACTTAGAACCTTTCAGTGAAAATTTCATGGCCCTGTGGAACAAAAATGTATGGAATTTCGGTTATTCACCACATAAGTATGATTTATAGTTTGGATATCTATACCATTGTTTGTATTATATTAATTTAAGGAGTAATAATTGATGAGTAACTCAGCAATAGATTTTTTAGAAAAATACTATGGATATAAGTCTTTTAGAAGAGGGCAGGAGAGTATAATTAATAGCATAATAGATGGAAAAGATGTACTAGCTATTATGCCAACAGGTGGAGGTAAATCTATTTGTTACCAGATACCTGCTTTAATGCTTGAAGGCATGACTATAGTAATTTCACCTCTTATATCTCTTATGAAAGATCAAGTTGATACTTTGAAAGATATGGGTATTAAAGGAGAACTAATAAATAGTACTTTAAGTGCATCGGAAGAAAATGAAGTAATAAATAATATTGAAAATGGAAATATTAAAATTTTGTATATAGCTCCAGAAAGACTTGAATCAATGGGGTTCTTAGATGTTATTTCAAGATGCAATATTTCTCAAATTGCAGTAGATGAAGCACATTGTATATCTCAATGGGGACATGATTTTAGATCAAGTTACAAAAGGATATCTTATTTTATTGATTTACTTAAAGATAGACCAATAATAACAGCATTTACAGCAACAGCATCAGAAGAAGTAAGGGAAGATATAATAAATCTCCTTAGATTAAAGGATCCAAAGGTTTTTGTAACAGGATTTGATAGAGAGAATTTGGCCATAAATGTAATTAAAGGCGGAAGCAAGAAAAGCTATTTATATAACTATATTGAAAATAACAAAGATGTTTCAGGGATAATTTATGCAGCAACAAGAAAAGAAGTTGATAATATATATGAAGATTTATCATCTAGAGGATATAATGTAACTCATTATCATGCAGGATTGTCTGAAGAAGCAAGAAGAACTAATCAAGAAGGATTTATATATGATAGAGCAACTATAATGATAGCAACCAATGCTTTTGGTATGGGAATCGATAAACCTAATATAAGATATGTAATTCATTATAATATGCCTAGAAACATAGAAAGTTATTATCAAGAGATTGGTAGAGCAGGTAGAGATGGGGAAAAGAGTGAATGTACATTATTATTTGCTCCACAGGATGTTCAAGTTCAAAAATATTTAATAGAGCATTCTATAGAAAATGAAGAGAGAAAAATCAATCAATATAGAAAACTTCAACAAATGATGGATTTTGTATATAGCAATGAGTGTTATAGAAAATACATTTTAGCTTACTTTGGAGAAGAATATGATAAAGAGTGTAATAACTGTAGTAATTGTCTAAGTGAAGGTGATGTAGTAGATAAGACTATAGAAGCACAAAAAGTTCTTTCGTGTATATATAGAATGAAACATAAATTTGGAACTGGAATGCTTGTAGATGTTCTTAGAGGTTCTAAGAATAAAAAAGTTCTTCAATTCAAATTTAATGAGCTTTCGACTTATGGATTAATGAAAGATTATTCAGCAGAAGATCTTAAAAATTTTATTAATACGCTCATTTCTCAAGGTTATATAAGTGTAATTGAAGGTACTTATCCAGTTCTAACTTTAAATGAACGATCTAGAAATGTCTTAGTTTCTAAAGAAAAGGTACAATTGAAAGAATTTAAGGTTGAAAAGAAAGTTAGAGAAGATAATGAATTGTATGAAATCCTTAGAGGTATAAGACAAGAGTTAGCAAAAGAAAATAATGTTCCTCCATACATAATATTCGGTGATGTTACCCTAAAAGAAATGGCTATAAAATATCCAACTAATAAAGAAACTATGCTTAACATTACAGGGGTAGGAGAAGTCAAGTATAGTAAATATGGTGAAGCATTTGAAGATGCCATAAAAGAGTTTGTGGAGGAACATAATATTGTAATTAATAATGATATTGAAATTGAATCTAAAAATGAAGAGAATGATAAGAAAGATAATGATTTAAAATTAGAAGTAACAACAGACAGCGAATTATATGATAAGTTATATAAAGCAAGAAGTGAATTTGCAAAGAAAGAAAAAAGCATGTTCCCTCAAATGATTATGTCTATGAATACTTTAAAAGAAATAAGTGGAAGGTATCCAATAAATTTAGAGCAGCTAAAAGATATTAGTGGCATGGGACCTAAAAAGATAAGTTCTTATGGGGAAAAGATAATAGAAATAGTAAATGATTATGTAATTCAAAATAATATCCAAGTTAATTGGTGTGAAAAAAAGAGAAAGAAAGTAATTATTGATGGAGAAACACGTGAAAGCAATCAAATTTCTATAGATATGCTTAAAGAAGGTATAAATATTCATGAAGTATCAGAAAAAATAGAACTTTCAATATCTACTATTTTGGGATATGTAACAGACTATATTAAGGAAGTTGGCGATAATGTATTTGATATTAATTTACATGAATTCTATAATGATGAAGAGGAAGAATTAATACAAAATGTTTGCGAAAAATTAGGCGATGATAAAATAAGTGTGTTAAAAAAGGAACTTCCTTCATATATCAAGTACGAAAGTATAAGAGCAGTAATATTAAAAAAATATGTTAGCTAGATTTTAAATAAAAGTTTTTGTTTTACAATATAAACAAATTTTGAGCTAGAATTAAACTTTGAAATATATCATAACTAGAAAGAAGCTGTATTCTTTTTTGAGTGTTGCATTGATAAGTTGTCTGTAGTTATTTCTTCAGTAGAAGTTGTTCCATTCTTGCTTGTCCTTAATTTACTTAAGGAGTATGTAGGAATGAGCACAGCTTCTGCTGTTAGAAATCCACAGTCAAATTATCTAGCAATTAAGAAAAAGAATACAGCTTCTTTTGGTAAGTTACCACATAAATTTAAATCATAATTGGTCTTTAGGAATATTATAAAATATTATAAATATATTTAGTAATAAGAATTAAGGCTCATGAAAGAAAATAACACTTTTAAATGTGCCTAAACATACGAAACAAATAATAGAGAGGTGTAATCAAATTGGATCCATATGAAGTTTTAGGAATTGATACAAGTGCATCTGAAGAAGAAATAAAAAATAAATATATAAATTTACTTGCTGAATATACAAAAAATCAAGATGATACTACACCAGTTAAGATTCAAGTTCTTAATACAGCTTACAATAAACTTATTAATGGACGTGTATATAAAGAAATTAGAAGTTTAATTGATAAAAGGAATTTTACAGGTGCTGAAGCAAAATTAAACATAGTTAATGATAGGAATAGTGCAGAATGGAATTATCTACAAGGATTTGTATCACTTCAAAAAGGTTGGTTTGAAGCAGGGCTTAATTATATAAAAACAGCTGTAGATTTAGAACCTGATAATACTGAATATTTAAGTAGCTTAAATAAGTTACAGTCTAGAATCATAGATTATATAACAAAATATCAAAATGTTAAGCAAAGCTCTAATCCTAATTCTAATAACATGAATGCTTGTGGTGGTGGAAATAATAGTGGTAATGGAGGGATGTGTTAAAAATTTTAGTTGAACTTATACACAAAGTGTGTTATTCTATATAAGCAGTTGGCACAAAAGTGCTATACGGAGCTTAGAGTGTCCTTCGCCGGTCTCTAAGCTCCTTTTTTGTTCATAATTTAGACGCAATCAAAAAAATAATAGACCAGTATTTTAGTCTATTATTTTTTTTGTGTGACTTAGAACATTAAGAAAGATGGTGAGGAACAAGTGAAGATATCAAAATTGGAACAAATAATATTACATAATTCATCTAAAGTTAATTTAAATAGAGCAAAGCATATATTAAACAATAAGGAGTTATTGAAGTTTAATATTAGTAAAATAGACAATGTTTATAATATATATGGAAATTTTAAAAGTGAAAACAAGCTACAAACTTGTAATACTCACTTAAAAATAGACTTTGTAGAAGAAAAAATAATTTTTGCAAAATGCAATTGTAGCATGTTTTCAGAAATAAATTATCAAAATAAGACATATTTATGTGAACATTTAATTTCAACAGGATTAAGGTTTGTTGAAGAGGTAAAGAAAAAACTAAATAATAGAACAACCAATAAAGATAAATTTAGAATTGATAAAAATATATTAAACGAACTGGATTTTTTTAGATGTAAAGATTCAAATAATTTAGCGGAAAAAGAAGAGTGTGGCTTGAAATATAAAAGAAAAAAGTTAGAGATAAATGTTTCAATAAGCGAAGTTAAAGAAAATAATAGTAAGTGCTTTGATGTTAGCTTTTTTGTAGGAACAAATAATATGTACTCTATTACTAATATTAAGGAATGGGCTGAAAGTATAATTAATTCAAAGGAGTATTATATTGGAAAGGGACTTGTGTATACTCCTAAAAAGTATTACTTTTCTAAAGCAGATGAAGAACTTTTAGAATATATATACGAATATACATTGTTTTCGGATAATGAGAACAACGAAAGAATCATAAGAATACCGAATGAAATTTTAAGAAGGTTTTTAGAAAAACTTTTAAAAAAGAAGATAAAATTAAATTATAATTATCAAACATACATTACAGAGGTCAAAGATGAAAATGTACCTTTGTCTTTTACATTGAAACAAATTAATGACAATTATATTTTAACTACAAAAAAAATATTTCCTATTCCATTAAACGAAAAGATGAATGTTTTCTTTTTTGATAGAAAACTTTTTATTCCTAATAAAAGTCAAATTGAAATATATAAAATATTTTATAAGCACTTAAAAGAAAGTGGTAAGATTACATTTTATAATGATACAACTGTAGAAGAACTTAATAAAATAATTTCGTCATTAAAATTAATATCTGATAATTTGATATTAGATATTTCAGTGATTGAAAAATTAAGAGAAAATTTCAAAATTGATTTTAAATTCAAAAAGCAAGCAGATAAATATATTTGTGATGTTAGTTTTATTAATGATAAAGAAATAATATCATATTGTGATGCTTTGAAGTCACATAATGATATTATAAGTAATTGGAATAAAATTAGGATCATTGAAAGTGAACTAAATAAATATAGTTTTTTTTACAGAGATGACACTTTTGTTTTTTTAGGAAATGATGATGATTATTATGATTTTTTAAAACATGGAAAAGAATCAATACAGAAGATTGGAAGCATAAAGATAAATGACAATGAAAAATATTTTAGTTTTAGAAATGGAAATATATCAGAGTTTTTTTTACAGGAAAATGAAGATGGTAAATATAATTTTTCATTTAACTTAGAAGGTATAAGTAAAGAAGAATTATATAATGTAGTTGATTCGTATAAAAATAAAAAGTCATATATTAAGCTTAATGATAATACATTTATTAATCTTGGAGATGCTTCAATAATAGATACTATAAGAATGATTGAATCTTTAAATATCGATGTAAGTGATAAAAAAGATACATATGAATTAGAGTTGGGAAAGATATATTATTTAAATGAAAAATTAAATGGTGATATTAAGAAAATTGCAAATTCAAAAGAAACAATATCAAATGCATTAGAAAAGTTGAATGAAATTGATGAAAACAATAGTGAGATTCCTAAAAAATTTAATGGTAGGCTAAGGGAATATCAGATAAAAGGGTATAATTGGTTTGAAAATTTAAGCTATTTAGGCCTTGGAGGAATCTTGGGCGATGAAATGGGGCTTGGAAAAACAATTCAAACTATTGTATTTTTAGCATCTAAGCAAGGAAAACATTCTCTAATTATAACGCCAACCTCTCTTATATATAATTGGAAAGAAGAGTTCAATAAGTTTGCTCCAAGTTTAAGCGTAGGTATTGTACATGGAAATAAAAATGAAAGAAAAAAAGTATTGGATAATATTGAGGAATATGATGGTTTGTTAACCACTTATGGAACATTAAGAAATGATTGTTTAGAATATGAGAATATTAAATTTGATTACTGTATTTTAGATGAAGGTCAAAATATAAATAATCCTAAAGCTGAAACTACAAAGATAGTAAAAAATATAAATTCAAAGAGTAGATTTATATTAACAGGAACTCCTATAGAAAATAATTTATTAGAATTATGGTCATTATTTGATTTTATAATGCCAGGATATCTTTATAGTAAAGAAGAATTTTCAAATAAATTTATAAAAAAGGATAAGGAAAATTTAGATGATCTTAAAATTCTGATTAGACCATATATATTAAGAAGACTTAAAAAAGATGTAATAAAAGAATTGCCAGATAAAATAGAGAAGAAATTTTTAGTTGAATTATCCTTAGAACAAAAGAAATTATATAGAAGTTTTATAAAAGATGTTCAAAGCAAATTACAAAATCCAGAAACACGAGGAAATAATATGACTATATTTTCTTATTTGACAAGACTTCGTCAAATTTGTTTAGATCCATCTATAATAATTGATGATTACTTAGGGGAAAGTGCGAAATTAAATGTAGCAAAGGACTTAATAATAAAAAATATATTTAGACACAAAATTTTATTATTCTCACAATTTACTACAGTATTAAAAAGAATGGAAAAAGAGTTGAAACAAGAAAAAATAGATTATTGTTATATAGATGGAAGTACTTCCTCTAAAAATAGAATTAAATTTGTAGATGAGTTTAATACAAATGAACAAAAAAGAGTGTTTTTAATATCACTAAAAGCTGGAGGGACTGGACTTAATTTAACAAGCGCAGATATGGTAATTCATTTTGATCCTTGGTGGAATCCATCAGTGGAAGAGCAAGCTACTGATAGGGCACATAGAATAGGACAAAAGCATATAGTTGAAGTAATTAAGCTAATAGCTAAAGATACAATTGAAGAAAAAATAATGCTTCTTCAGGAAGATAAAAAAATACTTATAAATAATATAATAACTGAAGAGCTTGAAGATATTAATATTACAAGTGCATTAAAAAGTGAAGAATTGTTAGATTTACTTTTAAATTAATAAGGCACATGAAAGAAAACAGCTAGTCCAAAATAATCTTGGCAGATGGACTTGTCATTTTTGTGAATGTGGCTAATATCAAATTTATGTTAAGTTAGATTATAAAAAATAAAACATAATAATTAAAATATGGAGTATAAAATTTTTTATAAATTAAAGAAATTCTATACTCCATATTTTAATTTTTAAATACGATAAATTACTATAAGAATATATAATAGCTACTTATAGTATAATATAACAGGACAACAATAATTATCGAATAAAATTGGAGCAATGCTTCTTTTTACACCAAGTCTTGTTACTTTATTAAGCAAATTATGATAATATATATGTATGTGTGGAATACATAAGTTAAGTTTAAGAAAATTTTTCTATAAATTAATTATGTATTTATTAAAAACAGTACCAAAAATTATAAGTTTTTTTGTATATAATAATGACCGCGGAAGGGAGCGCAGATATGCTCGAATGTGTTTTAGTAGATTTAAATATTAATGAACACACAAGTGTTAATGAACTAATTGAAAATCATATGCCATTTATAATTAAAAGTATTTCTGACGTCACAGGTAGGTATGTATCTTGTGAAAATGATGAAGAATTAAGCGTTGGAATGCTTGGATTTAGTGAAGCTATTGAGAGATATGATAATGAAAAAGGTCACTTTTTGTCCTTTGCTAAGCTTGTTATAGGAAGTAGAATTAAGAATTATCTAAAAGCAGAAAATAGACATCAACATTCATCACTTGAAGAGTTGTTGGACAAGGGTTTAGAAATTAAAGATGAATATTTAGAGCAAAAAGAAGATAATAGCTTGCTGGTGGAAGAGATAAATAGATTAAAATCTGAAATAAGCTCCTTTGGTTTTACATTAGAGGATTTAGTGAATGAAGCTCCTAAACAACAGGCAACGAGACAAAATGCAATAAATTTATCAGAAAAAATAAGCAACGAAGAAGAATTTACTTCTTTTATGTATTTGAAAAAAAGATTACCTATTAAGAGAATTGTTTTAAAATTCTCTGTTACGGAAAAGGTAATTAAAAGAAGTAAAAAATTCATAATTTCTGTTGTAATAATACTTGATAAAAATCTTATTGCTTTGAAAAATTGGATCAGGAAGTAGGTGATAATAATGAATAAGGGAATAATAATGGAGATTAATAAAAATTATGCCGTAGTGCTAAATCAACAAGGGGTAATGGAAAAAATACAATCCAAAGAAAACATGAAAATTGGACAAAAAATATTTTACTTTGAAGATGATATTGTCAAATCAACTATAAAACTTCATAGTCATAGCAGTTTTATGAAAATATTTGGATCAATTGCCGCATTGTTTTTAATTGTATTCACCTTCTTCTTTAACACTGCGACAAACAATAAAGTGTATGCAGTTGTTAGCTTAGATATTAATCCAAGTATTCAAATTGAAGCAGATAGTAATCAAAAGATTATTAAAGTTGATGGAATTAATGCTGATGGAAAAAGTATAGATTTTAGTGATGTTAAAGGTGAAAATATAGATGATGGAATTGAGAAAATAAAAGAGAAGCTAGTTGAAAAAAAATATTTAGACAATAATAAAGAAGTATTGGTTGCTTTTGCATTTGTTCAAAATGATGGGAATAGTAATTATGAAGAAGAAGTAAAAGATGCTATTCAATCAACATTTAAGTCAGAGAAAATAACATATGTAAAAGCAGATAAAAATGCTGTTGATCAAGCTAAGACTGAGGGC
Source organism: Clostridium saccharobutylicum DSM 13864 (assembly GCF_000473995.1). Lineage (NCBI taxonomy): Bacteria > Bacillati > Bacillota > Clostridia > Eubacteriales > Clostridiaceae > Clostridium > Clostridium saccharobutylicum. The sequence goes on from NC_022571.1 coordinate 1,976,816, forward strand.
ATAAGTTTAGGTAGATATGAAGTAGCTATTAATGCTGATGAAGAAACAAAGAGTAAAATAGATAAAGCACCAGTTAAAGATATTACTTCAATAATAAAGGATAAACAAAATGTTATTCAGTGGCAAGCTCAAGATGAAGAGTCTAAAATGGATAATAATTCTGCTCAAAATGATAATTCAGCAGTAACAAATAGTGATAACAATGATAAGAATAAGTCTTTAGAACAACCAAGTAATAATAAATCAAAAAGTGATAAATCAACAAACGATAAAAATATACAAGAAAAACCAAAAACCACAGAGTCTTCTGACAATGGAAACAGTGGTACAGTTACAACACCAGATCAAGATAAGAATAATAATACTGCTAACAATGCAGATAATGGTGTACTTGAAGTTCAACCAGAACCTAAAGTACAAAATAAGCAAACTGAAAAATCTAACAATAGTGATGCTGACAATACTGTTACAATAGCTCCTAACAATGGAGTGATTGAGAATAACACTACTTCAAGTAAAGTAGAAGATCAAAACAAGGGCGAAGATCAGAATAAGAGTTCAGTCCAACAAGATACAACACCAAAAGATAGCAGTAAAACAAATAAATAATTTTGTTTTACTCATATCTATATAGAGGATCAAGATAAAAACTAGAGTTATGTGTAATTATATGCTCCCTTTATAGAAACGGTTAAAGTAATAAAACTGTTTTTATAAAGGGAGCATTATATTATGAATAAAAAAGTAACGACTATATTGAAAAGTTATAGTATAATTACTATCAAGTATATTTAAAAATAATTATAATGAAGTTAAATTATTAAAATTGGGGAGATACAAGATGATAAGAGAATATTTAAAAAATAATGTATTAATATGTGATGGTGCAATGGGAACATATTATTCAGAATTAACAGGTAATGATATAACTTATTGTGAATTTGGGAATATAAATAATAAAGATATTATCAAAAGAATTCATGAAGAATATATTAATGCAGGGGCTAAGTTAATAAGGACTAATACTTTTTCAGCGAATAGATATGATTTAGGAATTTCATTTGATAAACTTAAAGACATAATAACTTTAGGTATAAATATTGCTAAAGAAGTAACAGAAAATACAGCTGTATTCATTGGAGCAAGTATTGGCCCTATAAGAGAAGAAAGCATAGATGAATGTGATAATGATATTTTAGATGAATATAAGTTTATTGTTGATTGTTTTATAGAAAACAACATAGATATCTTTATTTTTGAAACATTGAGTAATTACAACTATTTAGAAGAAATATGTGGCTATATTAAATTGAAAAATCCTAATAGTTTCATATTAACTCAGTTCGCAGTGAAACCAGATGGTTTTACAAGAGATGGATTGAGTGTAACTAAAATAATTAATAATGTTAAGGGAATAAATCAAATTGATGCATATGGATTTAATTGTGGATCTGGACCAACTCATATATATGATATAATTAAAAAAATTAATATAGATGGTGATATAGTTTCAGCTCTTCCTAATGCTGGATATCCAGAAATAATTCATGAAAGAACTGTATATCCTAATAATCCAGTATACTTTGCTCAAAAAGTTAACAAAATAAAATCTTTAGGAACATCAATTATTGGTGGATGTTGTGGTACAAATCCTGTTTATATAAAAGAATTAGCTAATTTAGTTAATAAGAATGTTAATGTTGTTAATACATTAACGAAGAATGAGGAAGAAACTAATAAATTTGAAAACAAGCAAGAGAATAGTTTTAAAAATAAGTTGGATAATAATGAGTTTGTAATTGCAATTGAGTTGTCATCACCAACAAATACTGATATATCAAAGCTTATGCAAGGTGCTAAATTATGCAAAGAAAATAATATAGATTTGGTTACAATTCCAGATTCGCCGATGTCAAGGGTAAAAGCTGAATCTACAATTATATCCGCAAAAATTAAAAGAGAAATAGGGATTGAAGCTATGCCTCATATTTGTTGCAGAGATAAAAATATTAATGCTATAAGATCAGGTTTGATAGGTGCTCATATTGAAAATATAAGAAATGTGCTTGCAATTACAGGAGATCCTATATCAGATGCTAGTAAAGTTGAAACAAAGAGTGTGTTTAATTTAAACTCTTTTAAATTAATAGAGCTTATAGATGATATGAATAGTGAAGTTTTTAATAATGATAATATTTTAATTGGTGGAGCATTGAATTTAAATGTATTAAATAAAGAAGTAGAATTTAATCGTATGATGAAAAAGATAGAAAAGGGAGCAAATTTCTTTTTAACTCAACCTATATATGATGATGATGCTATAGAATTCTTAAAAAAGATAAAAGAAAGAACTAACGTGAAGATACTTGCTGGATTGCTTCCAATTGTGAGTTATAGAAATGCAATGTTTTTAAATAACGAATTACCTGGTGTTACTATACCGGAAAAATATATAAATATGTTTTCAGAGGATATGACTAAAGAAGAGGGACAGCAAGTTGGAATAGATATATCAGTGGAAATAGGAAGAAAATTAAAGGGGCTTTGCGATGGATTGTATTTTGTAACGCCATTTAATAGAGTTAATATGCTTATAGAAATTATAAATAAGATAAAGGGATAAGATATTCTTTATATTTAAAAGAAGTGCATAAAATGTGGTTGATTTTAAACATATCAACCACATTTTTATTTTGATATAAAAATAAGGAGTATGTGTATATATGTGGTAAAAATATGTTAAAAAAAAGACAATTTGTTTTTTTAGGATAATATTGAAAAATAATAAGAACTAAGTTAGTATACTATATATATATAAAGAAATGAGGAATTTTAAGATGACATGTAACGACATACAATTATTAGATGAAGCAGATAGATGTTTATTGTGCAAGAAACCAAGATGTAAGGAAAATTGTCCAATACAAACATCTATTCCAGAGATTATATCTCTTTATAAAGAAAATAGATTAAGAGAAGCAGGAGAAATTTTATTTAATAACAATCCACTTTCAGCAGTTTGTTCACTAGTATGTATTCATGAAGATCAATGTAAAGGTAACTGTATAAAGGGAATTAAAGGGGAACCAATAAGATTTCATGATATAGAATATGAGATATCAATGAAGTATTTAGAAGAGGTGAGATTTGAAAATTTACCAAAAGATAAAGATAGAATAGCAATAATTGGTGGAGGTCCGGCAGGAATAACAATTGCATTCATATTAGCTAATAAAGGTTATGATGTTACTATTTTTGATGCACACGTGAAAATAGGTGGAGTACTTAGATATGGTATACCAGAATACAGATTGCCTAAAAAAATACTAGATACAATTGAAGATAGACTTGTTGAATTAGGAATTAAAATTAGACCTAATACTCTTATTGGGCCAGTAATAACTCTTGATAGATTGTATGAGGATGGATATAAGGCTATATTTATTGGGACTGGAGTATGGAATCCTAAGACTTTGAATATAAAGGGAGAAACTAGAGGAAATGCACATTTTGCTATAGATTATTTAAAGTCTCCAGAAGCGTATAGATTAGGAGAAAAAGTTGCAGTTATAGGAGCTGGAAATGTTGCAATGGATGCAGCAAGAAGTGCAAAGAGAAATGGTGCTAAAGAAGTAACTGTACTTTATAGAAAAGGCTTTGATGAAATGAGTGCGACCAAACAAGAAATAATGGAAGCTAAGGAAGATGGAGTTATATTCAATTTATTCAAATCACCTATTGAAATAACAGAAAAAGGTATTAGATTATCATCTACAGAAAATGTAACAGATGAAAATGGTAAGATAGTAACTAAGGTTATTGAAGGAAAAGAGGAATTTTTTGAATGTGATTCAATAATAATTGCTGTAAGCCAAACTCCTAAAACAAATATAGTATCTAATACAAAAGAACTTAACACTAATAAATGGGGATTAATTATTACAGATGAAAAAGGAAATACAACTAGAAAAGGTACATTCGCATCTGGAGATGTAGTCACAGGAGCCAAAACAGTTGTTGAAGCAGTAGTTCAAGCTAAAACTGTAGCAAATACTATAGAAGAATATTGTAAAAATAATTAAGAATTTGCGTAAATTGAATAAACTAAAAGTTCGAAATTAAAGTTTTAGTTAGAGAAATATTTTACGAGAAAAGTGTTGAATTTTTGATAAATTATGAATATATTTGCATTAATGTATTCATAATAAAACCTAGAAGTGTATTCTTCTAGGTTTTATTTATATACTACATTATTATATATTGTACTTCTATTAAATTGATTATTATAAATGATTGTGTAGAAAATATTTTTATTATATTTAATTAGCATTGGGCATAATATATACTATAAAAATGTAAAAATAACAAGCAATATGTAGAACGTTAGATAATATTTTTATATAAGGGACCAATTAAATACTAAAAAGATAAATAAAGTCAAATTTTTGGCTTAAAATACTTTTAAATATAATTTCTTTACTTTATCAGACTGTTAACATCTTGCTAATTATTATTAAAATATGATAATATATTAATGAGTTTATTGTGTTTTTAAAATTTTTCGGTAAATATAATAGTATGCTATGTCATTAGCACATTAAAACGGAATTTTTAACGAATGGATTAAATAATCAAATAGGGAGGATTTTTATGAACATTTTTAAGAAAAAATCATTAGAACAGATGTTGCAAGGTGCACAAAAGACAGATTTAAAGAAAAATCTTAAAGCTAAAGATATAGCAGCATTTGGTATTGGAGCAGTTGTAGGTGTTGGTATCTTTGTCGCAACAGGAGAAGGGGCACATGCAGCTGGACCAGCAGTAATAGTTTCATTTATTATCGCAGGTATAATAGCATGTCTTTGTGCATTATGTTATTGTGAACTTTCAACTATGTTCCCAGTAGCAGGAAGTACATATTCTTATTCATATATAGTATTTGGTGAAATAATTGCAATGATAATTGGATGGTGTCTTACAGCGGAATACTTAGTTGCATGTAGTGCTGTTGCATCAGGATGGTCAGGTACTTTTGTTGGAATATTAAACTCATTTGGAATAACATTGCCATCAGCTTTTATTACATCACCAGCTAAAGGTGGAATAGTAGATTTACCAGCTATATTAATAATAGCGGTAATAACATATATTCTATATTATGGAATGAAGGAAAGTGCAAAAGTTAATAACATAATTGTAGGTATAAAAATTTCTATAATCGTTATATTTGTAATACTTGGAGTAACACATATAAGTCCAGCTAATTATAAACCTTTCGCTCCATTTGGATTTAATGGAATTTTTGCGGCAACAGCTGCTATATTCTTCTCATTTATAGGTTTTGATGCAATATCAACAGCTGCAGAAGAAGCTGAAAATCCTAAAAGAGATATTCCATTAGGAATTATAATTTGTTTAATAGCAGTTACAGTACTTTATGTTGCAGTTGCAGTTGTACTTACAGGAATGGTTCCTTTCCAAGAAATAATTTCTGAAAATGCAGTACCAGGTGCGTTAGCAAGAGTAGGTATAAATTGGGGTGCAGCTTTAGTAGGAACAGGAGCAGTACTTGGAATGATTTCTACTATTATGGTAGTACTTTATGGTCAAGTTAGAATATTCATGGTTATGTCAAGAGATGGACTTTTACCAAAGATATTTTCAAAAGTACATCCTAAACACAAAACACCATACTTCTCAACTTTAATAACTGGTACTATAGCAGCAATAATAGCTGGATTTTTACCATTAGATATTATTGTTCAATTTTTAAGTATAGGAACATTATTAAGCTTTATTTCAGTATCTGTTGCAGTTATAGTACTTAGAAAAACTATGCCAAACTTCAAAAGAATATTTAGAGCTCCTGGAGTTCCAGTTACTCCTGCATTATCTATAATATGCTGCGTAATTTTATTAAGCAGATTGCATGCAAAAACTTGGATGGGATTCTTAGTTTGGCTTGCAATAGGACTTTTAATGTACGCATTTTATGGAAGAAAGCACAGTACACTTCAAAAAGGAGAATCACCAGATAAACCAGAAGATGAAGTTGTATAAATTAGTTTAATGTAATATAGATTTTTTATATAAATTAACTTTATAATATGTGTTTAAATAAACTTATTTAGACAATATGATTAGTAAAAAGGTACTATCACTAAGATGATTAAAAATCATCTTATGGATAGTACCTTTCTAATATTTAGAATAATATAAAATTTATATATTGTGTGTCATTATGATTTTTAGTTATTTATCAATTAGACTCTTTTCATAAGATTCTATCATTTTCTTAGTCATTAGCCCGCCAATTGAACCTCCAATATGTCCATTTAATCTTGATGTTTTATTCCGCTTATAACTATCATTAATTTCTATACCAAATTCGTTTTCAAATTCATTTTTTAATTTATCCAATCCCTTTTTTGCTTCTGGAACCAAAGGTCTTCTAGTCATAATTAAACACCTCCATATCAATATTAGTTTTATGATTTTTAAATAAAATATGTCTGGTAAATTAGTGAAAATAATTCTCAAATTGTATTGACAAAATAAAGTCGCATTGTATATAATGAACATATGAATAAATGTTCATATGTTCAAGAAAAGAGGGTGGCGAATTTGGAAAATAATAATATCGATACTTGTAATTGTACAATGATTCATGAAGATATAATTAGTAAAGTTAGAGAATGTATACCACAGGAGGAGACTCTTTATGATTTAGCTGATTTGTTTAAGGTACTTGGAGATTCAACCAGAATTAAAGTATTATGTGCATTATTTCAAGCAGAAATGTGTGTTTGCGATATAGCAGCATTACTTGGAATGACTCAATCAGCAATTTCTCATCAGTTAAGAGTTTTGAAACAAGCAAGATTAGTAAAGTATAAAAGAGAAGGTAAAGTAGTTTATTATTCACTAGATGATGATCATGTTAAAAGAATCTTTGATCAAGGGTTAATTCATATATCAGAAAAAAAGTGAGTTTTAAATAGGGGGTGATATTATGACAAGCAATATAAAAATAGTTAAGGGTCCAACAAAAGCAAAATTATCAAATAAAAATGATATTAAAAATATAAAGAAAGAATTTATTTTAGAAGGACTTGGATGCGCAAATTGTGCCAATAAAATGGAACAGCAAATTAATGAATTGGAAGGAATTCATTCTGCTAACGTAAATTTTATTACTAAAACTTTAATATTAGAAATAAAAGAAACTAATAAGGTAGAAGAATTAATAAAATCTGTAACTAATATAGTCACTAATATTGAATCTCATGTTAAAGTTAAAGAAAAAGAATTAAAAAAAGTTTTAAAGAAAGAGATTTTACTTGAGGGATTATGTTGTGCCAATTGTGCAGCAAAAATTGAAAGAGAATGTAATAAAATAGAGGATGTAAAATGTGCAGTAGTAGATTTTATAAAAGCAAAGCTTATTATTGAGATAAATAATCCATCAAAACAAAATGATATTATTGAAAATGTTAAAAAAATAGTAAAAAAAATTGAACCAGATGTTAATGTTATAGTAATCGAAAATTCAAATAATCAAGTTCAAAATAAAGAAGAAAATGAAAATAATAAGAGTGAAATAATTAGACTTTGCATTGGTGCAATAATTTTTGGAATAGCAACTGTTATGAAGTTTTCTAACTTAATAGAATTAATAATGTATTTGGTAAGTTATTTACTTGTAGGAGGAGAAGTTATTCTAAGAGCCTTAAAAAATATAAGCAGAGGTCAAGTGTTTGATGAAAATTTTCTTATGGGTATAGCTACTATTGGAGCATTTGCAATAGGTGAATATCCTGAAGGTGTAGCAGTTATGCTTTTCTATCAAATAGGAGAGATATTCCAAGATATGGCTGTTGATCGTTCAAGAAAATCTATTTCGGCTCTTATGGATATTAGACCTGATTTTGCAAGCTTGAAGATAAATGGTGATATTAAAAAGGTATCACCAGAAGAAGTAGGAATAGGTGATGTAATAATAGTAAAACCAGGAGAGAAAGTTCCACTAGATGGAAAAGTAATTGAAGGAAATTCAATGGTTGATACTGCTGCTTTAACTGGAGAATCAGTTCCTAGAGAAGTAGGAGTTGGAGATAGCATTTTAGGTGGAGTTATTAACAAGAATGGACTTTTAACAATAAAAGTAGAAAAAGAATTTGGAGATTCTACTATTGCAAAGATATTGGATTTAGTTCAAAATGCAAGTAGTAAAAAGTCGCCAACAGAAAATTTTATAACTAAATTTGCTAGATATTATACACCAGCCGTTGTTTTTGCAGCGTTAGCATTAGCTATAATTCCACCTCTTGTTATAGATGGGGCAACATTCTCTTCATGGATTTATAGAGCCTTAGCGTTTTTAGTTGTATCTTGTCCATGTGCTTTAGTTGTATCTATACCTCTTGGATTTTTTGGAGGAATAGGCGGGGCATCAAAGAATGGAATATTAGTTAAGGGTGGAAATTATCTTGAAGCATTAAATGATGTTGAAATGGTTGTATTTGATAAAACTGGGACACTTACAAAAGGGGTATTTAAGGTAACAGAAATAAAACCAGAAAACAATATTTCAAAAGATGAACTCATAGCTTGTGCTGCTTATGCAGAAAATTATTCTAATCATCCAATAGCAACATCTATATTAAAAGCCTATGGTGAAGAAATAATTAAAGATAAAATAAAAGGCTATGAAGAAATATCAGGTTATGGTGTTAAAGTTCTTCTTGAAGGAAAAGAGGTTCTTGCTGGTAACTATAAATTGATGGATAAAGAAAATATATCTTATAATGCAGTAGAAACTATAGGGACCGTAGTCCATGTTTCTATAAATAAAAGATATGCAGGATATATTATTATATCTGATGAAGTAAAAAGTGATTCAAAAAGTGCAATTAGAGCTTTAAAAGAAATTGGTGTTAAAAGGACAGTTATGCTTACAGGTGATAATAAAGCAGTGGGAAGCAAAATCTCAAAAGAATTAGGTGTAGATGAAGTCTATGCTGAATTATTACCAGATCAAAAAGTTGATAAGTTAGAGGCATTATATAATGAAAAGTCTCCTAAGGGGAAGATTATATTTGTAGGTGATGGAATAAACGATGCTCCAGTTTTAGCAAGAGCTGATATAGGGATAGCAATGGGCGGTGTTGGCTCAGATGCTGCAATTGAAGCAGCAGATGTAGTTATAATGACAGATGAACCTTCAAAAATAGCATCAGCTATAAAAATTGCAAAAAAGACAAGAACTATAGTAATGCAAAATATAATTTTTGCTTTGACAATTAAACTTATTATATTAGTTCTTGTAGCTTTTGGTCTTGGAACTATGTGGGAAGCTGTTTTTGGCGATGTTGGAGTAGCATTACTTGCTGTTTTAAATGCAATGAGAGCTATGAAAGTAGAAAATTTGTAGATATCTAAATCAAGACTTAGACTTATGCAATAGCTAACCGAAATAGAGGTCATGCATTTGTTTCGGTTACTGAAAATTTTGATAGATGCTTCTAAGACTGCAAGTTGTACCCACAATGCTTGCTTCACAGACACGCTGTGAACAAGCACATGTGGAACAACTTACAGTCTAAGAAGCATAGCTATCAAAATTTTTTAAGGTAACACTACACAAATGCATGACCTCTATTTCTACTTTTGGATATATATTCAAAGCATAAGTGTTATTTACAAATTGGATATCTATATTATGTTGCAAAGACAAGTTAGGCACATGGACTTACTATTTTTTTGAATGTGCCTTATATCATATATGAATAACAGAAGTTTAATTTTGCTAAAAAATTAGAATTATACCGCATACATATAGAAAAACTACAGATGCTAAAAGTCTAATTTAATTAAGAATTTAATGAAAGGGACTTTGTTCAAAAATATTGATTATATTGTCAGTATCATAAAGACCATAAACCCATTGACACCATTCTATACCAGATTTTGCATCAGATAAAAGTTTATTTAATATAATAAATCTACCAAAATAACTTGAATTAGTAGTATTAAGAATTCCATCAGCTTGTTTTTTAAGATCTTCCATTCTCTTTTGAAGACTAATAAATTTATTGTGATACATTTCTTCTCTTTCTTTAATCGATTTTTTTGCTTGGTCTTTACCTAGTATATGTAAACAATATGTTTTAAGCATCATCTCATCTTTATTAACTGGTTCAGGAGTAACTTTTTCAAGCCATTCCTTTACAGCTTGGATTCCAAGTTTTGTTGGTGTGTATACTTTTTTATCAGGTTTACCATTTTGTTTTACTAATGTAAATTCTACATATCCATCTTCTTCTAATTTGGCTAGCAAAGGATATATATGGCTATGTCTAGTATGCCAAAATAAATTCATTTTTAACATTAGATCATAACCAGACATGGATTCGTTTGATAGGAATCCTAAAAGACCATAAGATAATGTATTCATAATATCGCTCCTTATATGTACAAATTGACATATTAATTTTATAGTAGTAACATATAGATATTATATGTCTATTTTGTCATATAATCAATTTTTTAAATCACATGAAAATAAATAACATGTTCAAAGTTGCCATGGATATTTTTTATCAGGCAAAGAGGAAAATTGCCCTCGTAGTGTGTCTATTAGGTCAATTTGCGGATACAGGATTATAGAAAATAGGTTAGCAAATGGACTTGTTATTTATTTTCATGTGCCTAAAATTATAAATAAGAATTGAGGATGAGATAAATGAAAAATACACAAGAAGAAAATGAACCTTTTTGGTCAGTGATGTTTGCAATATTTTTAGGAGTTTTTTTGGGAACTTTTAATATGAGCGCTGTAAATATTGCGTTACCTATGTTTATGAAAAGTTTTAATACGAATTTGGATTCTGTAAAGTGGATATTAACAGGATTCATGCTGGCAACAGGAACAGCATGCCCATTAGCTGGTTATCTAGGAGAAAAATTCAGCTATAAAAAATTATATTTGTTTGCGCTTAGTGGGTTTACTATAGCATCAGCGTTATGTGCTTTTTCATTAAATATAGCTATGCTTGTAACATTTCGTGTTATTCAAGGTATATTTAGTGGATTAATAATACCATCAACTATGACTATTATATATCAAGTTATTTCAAGAAAAAGACATGCTTTTGCGATAAGTTTGTGGAGTATGGCGTCAATGCTTGCACCTGCACTTGGTCCAACATTAAGTGGATGGTTGCTTCAATATTATAGTTGGAAATCAATTTTTGTAGTAAATATACCTATAGGACTTATAGGAATTGTTTTAGTAATTCGTTTTATACCTCAATATAATTTATCAAAAGTTAAATCATTTGATTTTATTGGTTTTGCAGCTGTTATTATCTTAAGTTTATCAACACTTGTAGCTTTTAGTGAAGGTTCTGTATGGGGATGGAGTTCTTTTAAAACAATTTCTCTTATTATAATTTCAATTGCTTCTTTAGGAATCTTTATAAAAAGAGAATTAAAAGTCAACTCACCAGCGCTTAATATAAGAGTATTTAAGTTTACGAAATATAGTATAAGTATAGTTGCAGTAAGTATAGTTACAATTGCGCTATATGCCGGAACATTATTAACACCATTGTTTCTTCAAAACTCACAGCAGTTATCAACTTTAGAGACAGGAATTATTTTACTTCCACCATCATTAGCAATGGCACTTATGATGCCAATGGTAGGAACTTTATACAATCGTATTGATCCTAGAATTTTAATAATTACAGGAATTTGCTTTATAGCACTTGGATCATACAAAATGTCAAATTTAACATTGATGACATCTCATTCTTACATAATTTTTTGGATGACTATAAGATATATTGGTATTTCATTTTCAACTATGCCAATAACAAATTCAGGAATGGTTATTATACCTAAAGAATTATCGGGACATGCTTCTTCTATTAACAACTGGCTCCGTCAAGTATCAAGTTCATTAGCTATAGGGATATTTAGTTCATTATTAGTAACGCGTACAGAATATCATGCTAACCTATTTGATAGTAGTAACATTTCATATAATTTGATTCAGCAAAAATCATATACAATGGGAATAAATGATATATATCTTTTATCTACAATTATTGTTTTAATTGGATTGCCACTTAGTTTTATGCTAAAGAAACATGTAGGTTTTAAGGAAACGCAGGCTAATGATATTACATCAATGGCAAACTAGTTATATGATTCTATTCTAGTATAGTTTGATTATAAATTCCAAATAGTGAAAAAAGAACTCTAGAAATAGGGCTCTTTTTATTACTTAATTTACTACAAAGTTAAAAGTCTATTGAAAATATAAATAGAATTCCTACGTAAAAATAACGGAGAGAATAAAGTTTAACATATATAAACTTTATTATAATTTATATTTTATTTTTTTAGTGTATTTTTTATTTCTTCAATTTCAGCTTTTAATTGACTAATACTAAATTCTAAAGATTTTATTTTATCAACCTCATTTTGAGTATAATTTATATTTGAATCAGAATTTGAATCTTTTTCATTATTATTATTATTATTTGAGTTAGCATTTTGAGAAGTATTTGTGGATGCGGTGCTACAGAATGGATTATTTACATTATAATATATGGGGTTAAAATATCTTCCCGGTCCTCCTTGAAAGTATTGTTGCTGAGCATTATATGTTAAAATTGCTTGTCCAACTAGCTGAAGCCAATTGCCTATTGCATTTTGAACATTAAAAGGAATGCTTCCAGCGACTATATTTCCAAGTATTTCGCCTATTATAATGAATAGTTCAGGATTTAAAGATTGAAATCCATTAGGTATATCATTGCATCCAATATTATAAGATTTATTTGTTTCATTATCATTACTTTTTTCATTTGTATCATTATTATCACAAGTAGTATATCCACAAGCTTTAGCTAAATCCTCAAAGCTATTCCATCCGTTGAATTCCAAAGTTTCCCCTCAATTATAAGTGCTCTCATTTATTATATAATTTTCTTTTTGTAACTGTTACTTTTTTAGTAAACAACTAATAATAAATTAAAATAAAACCTAAAATTCCATTTATTATTCAATTATTTTAGTATTATTAGGAATAAGATTAACTTATTCTTCAATAAATTTTACTAATTCATGATTAAATTTTTCACATTCATCATAAAAAGTTGCGTGACCACTATATTTAAATGGTATAAGTTTTGAATTTATAATGCTTTGTTCTTGAATTTGACCTAATTCAAATGGTACAACTTTATCATGAATACCATGAATAATTAAAGTTGGAACTTTTATTGTTTGCAGATCTGAAAATAATACTTCATTTATCCAAGTATTCGCAATAGCTGCAGTTGCCCATCCAGCAGCTTGCAATCCTAATTGGAAAAACCAATCTGAAAAAGCTTTAGTTATATATCTATGAAAAAATATATTGCCGAATCCTTGAAGCATATTTGGACGATCTATATATGTGCCATTAATAATTTCTAGAACTGTTTCTTTGTCTAGACCGTATGGGAAATTAGGACGCTTAATAAGACTTGGTGCTGCTGCGGCAAAGAGAGCTAACTTTGATACACCATGGCCATTATGACGAGCCATGTATCTGATTGCTATTGAACCTCCGGTTGAATGACCTGCTAAGACAATATTTGATAAATTAAGTGTGTCAATCACATACCTAACATCGTCTGATAATGTATCATAATCATAGCCACTATAAGGTTTATCTGAATCTCCAAATCCTCTGATATCTATTCCAATACATCTATATCCCATCTTAGGAAGTTGATCAAATTGATATTCGAATAACTTGTGGCTTCCAGGCCAGCCGTGTAAAAATAAAATAACTTTTTCACATTCTTCATTAAGATCTTCTACATAAATTTTTACATTTGGTTTTACTTTAATATAATATTCCATCTATAACCTCCAATAAAAATAACTATTATTAAATAGGTTATTCATTGAAGTTAAATCCGTGAATAATTAAAGTTTATTCATATAAAAAATGAAATAAAGTGTTCCATATTCATTTTTTACATGAATTATATTTGAGATTAATCATTAGATATCTTCAAATTCATTATAATTAAAAATCTTTTCTCCAGTTAATTGTTTAAGAAGTATTGATTTTTGTGTTGCTAATGTATGTGTTGGGTGCACAACAACATTCAATGAATATCTCTTAATTAAACATTTGTCCATAAATGAAGTTATTTCTTTTTCGTTCAAAGTATTAAATATTATATCTAATTCTGAGTTCAAGATTTTATCATATAATTCTTTTTCAGTGCCCCTAAAAAATGTGATTGAAATGTTAGGATATTGATCATATAATTTAAAAATTAAATTAGAAAAAGATGTCTTTTCATATCCTTGCACAAATCCAATCCGCAATAAGCCAACAAAACCAACAGTGGTTAAACGAACTCTTTCAGTAGCTTCTTCAATTTTATGAAGAATAATTTTTGCTTGTGATAAAAATACATTACCTTCTGGTGTCAATTCTACACGGTGATTATTTCTATTAAACAATTTAGTATCTAAATTATGTTCTAATGTTTTAATTTGCTTTGTTACTGCAGTCTGAGATATATAAAACTTTTGAGCTGTTTTAGTAAAACTTAGTGTTTCAGCTAAGGATACGAAATACTCCAATTGCCTAGTATTCATGATTTTCCTCCATATGAGTCACTATCTTAATAGTTGTAATAACTTTAAGTTATTATAACTGAAAGAAATGATATTAGCAATTACTCATATTATTTGCTATACTTTTTATTAATTTGAAATTTAGGGGGGGCTATTATGAAAATTATTGCGTTTGAAGTTCGTGATGATGAAAAAGAGTATTTTAAAAAATATGAGTCACAATACCAATGTGAGATAACTTGTGTTCCATATGCTTTAACTCAAGATAATCTATCAATAGTAAATGGGTATGACGGAGTTTCTATTTTAGGAAGATGTTGTATAACAGCTGATGTGGAAGATCGTTTGAAAGAGTTAGGAGTTAAATGTTGCGTAACAAGAACAGTAGGGTACAATCATATTGATGTAAATCATGCTCATGAAATTGATTTAAAGATTGCAAATTCCAATTATCCACCTACAGGTGTAGCTGATTATACAGTAATGTTAATATTAATGTCTTTAAGACATTATAAGCAGGCAATGTGGCGTGGAAATGTGAATGATTATTCTCTAAATGGTTTGCAGGGGCGTGAACTTCATGAATTGACTGTGGGAGTAATTGGAACAGGAAAGATAGGTCAATGTGTTATTAAAAATCTTTCTGGTTTTGGCTGCAAAATTCTTGCTTATGATATGTATCAAAATGATATTGTTAAAAAATATGCAGAATATACAGATTTAGATACAATTATAAGTTCTTGCGATGTTATTTCACTTCATACACCTTTGTTGGAAAGTACATATCACCTTATTGATAAAGAGAAGATTACTAATATGAAGGATGGAGTAATATTAGTAAATTGTGCTCGTGGTGAACTTATGGATATTGATTCATTGATTGAGGGAATTGAATTAAAAAAAATAGGTGCATTAGCATTGGATGTTATTGAAGGAGAGGATGGTATTTACCATGAAGACAAGAGAAGTGATATCATTAGCAATCAAAAAATGGCATACCTTCGTCAGTTCCCAAATGTTATAATGACACAGCATATGGCATTTTATACTGATATTGCAGTTGAAAGTATGGTAAAATGTTCAGTAGAAGCTGTTCATGATTTTATAAAAAAGGGCACTTGTGAGACAAGTATATAGTTTATAATAAAAATAATACTCGTAGATATAAAAACTATAATTATTTTCATGTACCTAAGAGATTATAGGATATTTATAAGTATTAATTTGTACAGCAATAAGCAATAAGGAGTGATTAAAATGACAATATCAAAAGAAATGTATGAATTAGGAGCAAAACGTTCTACTATCAGAGAATTATTCGAGTATGGAAAACAACAAGCTGCAATTGTTGGAAAGGAAAATGTATTTGATTTTAGCATTGGAAATCCAACTGTTCCAGCACCTGCGTGTGTTAAAGAATCTATGATTGAATTGCTGGAAAATGAAAAATCAGATGTAATTCATGGTTATACTTCAGCTCAAGGAGATTTTGAAGTGAGAAAAGGCCTGGCTGATTATATGAACAATGAATATAATTGTCAGCTTAAAGCAGATAATTTTTACATGACATGTGGTGCAGCGGCTTCATTATGTATTACACTTAAAGCACTTACTGCAAGTTCAAGTGATGAATTTATTATTATTGCACCTTTTTTCCCAGAATATAGTGTTTTTATAAAAAGTGTAGGTGCAAAAGATGTAATAATATCAGCAGATACAGATAATTTTCAAATTCAAATGGATTTATTAGAAAAAGCTATTAATTCAAATACAAAAGGAATTATTATAAATTCTCCTAATAATCCTTCTGGTGTTGTTTATTCTGAAGAAACGTTAAAATGTCTATCAGACTTATTAAGAAAAAAATCTAAAGAATATAACAAAACTTTGTATCTTATATCTGATGAACCATACAGAGAAATAGTTTATGATGGAATAAAGGCACCTTATGTTCCAGCTTTATATGAGAATACAATTATATGTTATTCATATAGTAAATCACTTTCTCTTCCAGGAGAAAGAATAGGTTATATCCTGGTTCCTGATGAAGTAGAAAGTTCTAAAGATGTTTATATTGCAGTTTGTGGAGCAGGGCGTTCACTTGGTTATGTTTGTGCTCCAAGCTTATTCCAAAAAGTAGTTTTAAAGTGCTTGGGAAAAACTTCAGATGTAGATTTATATGATGTAAATAGAAAGATGTTATATGATAAGCTTACTGAAATAGGATATGACTGTGTAAAACCAGACGGTGCTTTCTATTTATTTGTGAAAGCATTAGAAGAAGATGCGGTAAGCTTTTGTGAAAATGCAAAGAAATTTAATCTTCTTATTGTCCCATCAGATGATTTTGGTTGCCCAGGATATGTTAGAATTTCATACTGTGTAGATCCGGAAATGATAAACAGATCTTTTGATGCATTTCAAAAATTAAAAGAATTATATAAATAACAGCAGGTGTTTAAATGAAATTTAAGATTTTAAAAAATATGCAGAAAGTGCCAGGCGGCATGATGCTAATACCTATGTTTATTACAGCATTAATAAATACAATATTTCCACAAGTTTTAAACATAGGTAACCCTTTGACAGCTATGTTTACAAGTAAAGGAACCATGACAATTATAGGCATTATGTTATTCTGCATGGGTATTCAAATTGATTTATCACAAATAAAGAACATGATGAAACGTGGTGGCGTGATACTTGGACTAAAACTTGTGTTAAATGTTTTTGTTGGTGTTGCAATAATTAGATACTTTGGTATTGATGGCTTTTTAGGTATATCTGCTACAGCCTGGATAGCATGTATTACCAGTTGTAATCCTGGACTTTACATAGCTTTAATGCAGGATTGTGGAGATAAGATTGATAAATCTACATTTATTTTAATGAATATAGTAGGACTTCCTTTCATACCAGTATGTATTTTAAGTTTTGCATCAGGAGGCGGTTTAGATATAAATAGCCTTTTGGCGACATGCATACCTTTTATTCTTGGAATGCTTATTGGATACTTGGATTCGGAAATTAAGGAGTTTACAAAAGATGGAGTTAAATTTTTGTTACCATTCCTAGGTTTTTGTCTAGGTGGTGGTATTGATTTAAAAACAGTTGTTCACTCATGGTATCATGGAATGTTTTTGTATTTAGCATATATGTTACTAAACTGGCCAATATTACTTTGGGTTGACAGAAAAATTTTGAAGCAGAGAGGACATAGTTCTACTGCAATTTGCTGTGTAGCGGGATTGTCTTTAACAGTGCCAGCACTGATGGAAGGGGTATCAGGAGCTTATTCAGCAAATACTGCTATGGCAGTTGCCCAATTATCATTTGTAGTTTTTATATCTGCAATAATTACACCTGTTCTAGTTAATATGATAAACAAAACAGAAACAGCGTAATATAGACAATCAACTTGTAACTTAGACTTATGATGAAACTCACCGAAAGAAGCTGTATTCTTTTTCGCGATTGCTAAATAATCGGACTGTGGATTTCTATCAGCAGAAATTGAACCTATTCATGCATGATTCTCAAACAATCTGGACAAGCAGAAATGGAACAACTTCTACTAAAGAAATACCTACAGCCTAATTATAAATGCAACACTTTGAAAAAGAATATAGCTTCTTTCTAGTTGAGATGAATTACATATAAGGACAAAGTATTTGACATATAAAAAAGATTGTGATATCATTTACATATAAAGAAAAAGGGTTGTTACTGGTTATGCAGGCTTTACCACTTTATAAATGATATTTAAAAATATTATTTGTGGTATGGTCTTTTTTTGTACCACAATAATATGATATATACATTTTATTTTTAAAATGAAAATTTAGGGTTTGTATTGGAAATAAATACTATATCTATATCTTTATTAGTATATTTGTTTAGTTTATTTATTACATACTTAGAGGGGAACAATCATGAAAATAAAGAAGATAATAAACAATAATTTAATTCAATCTTTTGATAAAAATAACAAGGAAGTTCTTATTATGGGATGTGGGCTTGGATTTGGAAAAAAAGTCGGAGAACTTATTGATCAAAGTAAGATAGAAAAGATTTATTCTCTTGAAAATAAAAATTATTCTAATAAGTTAATAGAGTTATTATCAGATATTCCTTTAGAAGTTATCCAAACAACTAATGAGATAGTATCTTATGCAAGGTATTCTCTAGGAAAGAAACTTAATGATAATATTTATATTCTATTAACAGATCATATAAATTTTGCAATGGAAAGAGTTGAAAAAGGTTTACAATTTAAAAATGCGTTATTATGGGAGATAAAAAGATTTTATAACCATGAGTTTTTAATTGGTAAAGAAGCTCTTGAAATAATCAAGAAAAAATTAAATGTTGATTTACCAGAAGATGAAGCGGCAAATATTGCGTTACATATTGTTAATGCTCAATTGAATTCTAATAATATGGATGATACTATGAGCATGACTAATATGATTCAAAGTATTTTAAATATAGTAAAGTTTCATTATAAACTAGAATTAGATGAATATTCACTTCATTATGAAAGATTTATTACTCATTTAAAATTTTTCTCTCAAAGAATATTTAGTGGTAAGGAAATTAAAGATGAAGATGCAAGTCTTTCTGAAATAATGAAAATGAAATTTAAGTCAGAATATGAGTGTGTTGAAAAAATTAAAAAATATATTAAAAGTGAATTCAATGCTGAACTTACTGATGAAGAAATGATGTATTTAGCGGTACATATAAACAGAGTTACAAAACAAACTGAATAATAGGCGGGATTGTTACTGATAATGCAGGCTATACCTAAGAAATGTAGAATGAGCACTCTTTTACATTCCTTGGGTATTTTTTATAAAAAAGTATATACAATAAATGAGAAATGTTAAAATGCAAGAATGTTACCGTATGCAAAAAAATGCATTATGGGCTTTACTTCATTAAAATTAATTATTAAAAAATTTATTTTAAATGGAGGATTCGTATTATGGATTATTCAATAGTAGCGAAAAAAATATTAGAAAAAATAGGTGGAGAAAGTAATGTAAATAGTGTTATGCACTGTATGACAAGACTTAGATTTGTATTAAAAGATGAAAGTATTGTAAATGATGAAGAAGTTAAAAAAATAAAAGGTGTCATGGGTATCATGAAAAAGGGTGGTCAATATCAAATAATTATAGGAAATGAAGTTTCTAAATGTTATAAAGAGATATTGAAGCTTGGTAATTTTAGTGACAGTTCTAATAAAACTGAAGGCTCAGGCGAAAAACAAGGTATAATTACAAGAGTATTAGATGTGATATCAGGAAGTATGTCAGCTACAATGCCAGCAATTATTGGTGCTGGTATGATAAAAGTTTTAGTTGTATTACTTACAACACTAGGAGTTTTATCAAAGGATAGTCAAACATGTGCTATATTATCAGCACTTGGAGATGCAACATTTTATTTCTTGCCAATGATACTTGTAATGTCAACTTCTAAAAAGTTTAATATTAATCCATACACATTTGCAGCAGTAATAGGTGTTATGGTATATCCGGATTTTGTAAAGTTGCTTGGGACAGGGGATGCTGTATCATTTTTAGGAGTACCAGTTACACCAGCAAGTTATGGATATTCAGTTATTCCAGTAATATTGATGGCATGGGTAATGAAATATATAGAAGAAATTGTAGAGAAAATAACTCCAGCAGTTACAAAGAACTTTTTAAAACCAATGTTAATATTACTTATAGCTATGCCAATTGCAATAATAGTTATTGGACCAATTGGATTTTTAGTAGGTAAAGGTTTATCAACAGCAATGTATACAATTCAAGATAAAGCAAATTGGATAGCATTACCATTAATGGCGGCGTTTATGCCACTTATAGTTATGACAGGAATGCATTGGGCATTTGTACCTATGGCATTAGCAGCTTTAGCAAATCCAGGAGGATATGAAACATTATTATTAGTTGCAATGCTTCCATCTAATTTAGCACAAGGAGCGTCATCACTAGCAGTATCACTTAAGTCTAGAAATAAAGAGTTAAAACAAGTTGCAAGTGCATCAAGTATTTCAGCTTTACTTGCAGGAGTAACAGAACCAGCAATGTATGGCGTAACAATAAAATATAAAAAGCCTTTAATAGCAAGTATGATAGCAAGTGGTATAGCTGGTCTTTATGCAGGAATTGTAGCTTTAAAAGTATATGTTTTTGCAACACCATCACTTATAGCTATAGTTCAATTTATTGATCCAAATGGAAGCTCAAACTTTACTAACGCTTTAATAACAGCAGCTATTGCAATTGTAGGTTCGTTTGTATTAACATGGATAATTGGATTTGATGATCCAGCTAATGAAGAAGATGAAGATAACGAAGAGATTTTAAATGAAGACATAATGGAAATTAAAGAAACTGCTTTAGATAAAATGGAATCTAAAAGTGAAGCAGTAATTTTAGCTCCAATTCAAGGGAAATCAGTATCATTAAGTCAAGTAAATGATATAACATTCTCAGAAGAAATAATGGGAAAAGGTGCAGCTATAATACCAAGTGTAGGTAAAGCAGTATCGCCAGTCAATGGAGTAATTTCAGCATTGTTTGAAACAAAACATGCTATAGGAATCACATCTGATGATGGAGTAGAAATTTTGATACACATAGGCTTAGATACAGTAAAATTAGGAGGAAAACACTTTACAGCTCATGTTAAGAGTGGCGATAAAGTAAAGGCAGGAGATTTATTAGTTGAATTTGATATTGAGGCTATTAAAAAAGAAGGATATGAAGTAATAACTCCAGTTCTTGTTACTAATGTAAATGACTATAGAGATATATTATCATTAATCGATAAAGATATAAAAGAAAAAGACGAATTAATAAAAGTAATAAGATAAAATAGAATTAATAAATATAGAAAATTATATTAAAGCAATTGTATAAAAGGTAAGGGACTGAAAGAAGATAAAAAAATTATTCCAGTTCCTTACTTTTTCTATAAGTTTTTTAGTGTAATGTTCTATATTAAAAGTTATAAATTTTTATACAAGATGAGTTTCTAGAGTTAAAGAAAAGATACTAGTGGAAACATTGATTAACTCAATATTAACATATAAATAGGAATAACTAGTAAGCTGAGAATTGTTGTTATAATTGTATTAACTGTAGCATATTCGTAGTCAGCATTATAGCATTTTGAAACAATTGAAGTGTTAGTCATAACAGGCATAGCAGCTTGAATAACAAATACTTCTTTGGTAAGTAATGGTGTGTTTGAAAAATTACATAACATAAAAATTAGCATTGGTGAAACAACAAATCTTCCTAAAAGTATTGCCAGCATATCAATACTGAACTTAAATTGCTTTAAGTCAACAGAATGAATTGTTATTCCTATAAATAACATTGCTAGAGGTGTAGTTAAATTACCAAAGTATTTGCATGTGTCTAAAATAAATTTTGGTAGATGAATATTAAGTACTACAAGTATAACTCCTAGCACAAAACCTATAAGTGGTGGTGATATAATTCTTTTTAGTGTATCCAAAGAGAAGATATTAGCATTTTTAGATTCTCCATCTCTGCTTATTTCATATGCACCAAGAGTCCAAAAAAAAGTTGTATTAGCTATGTAATATAATAGAACACTAGGAATACTTTTTTCTCCAAATAGAGCCATATTTACTGGAAGTCCAATAAATATAGAATTAGATACAAAAAACATTGATCTAAAAGTACCAATTCGTCCTTTTCTAACTCTTATAACTTTCGAAATTACTACAGCAATTAAATAACCAATAGCCATAGAAGTAAATGGAGCGAATAGTCCTGCACTTAAATTAGTTAATTTATCTCTATCAAAGCTTTCAGTAAACTGAGAAATCATAAGACAGGGAATTGCTAGATTACATACTAATTTTGAAAAAAGTTTAGAAGTCTTTTCATCAAACCATCCTTTATGAGATAAGAAATATCCAGCAGAAATCATAAGAACAATGCTGAATACACTTCCTAAAGCATTAAAAATAACCATTTTACATCCTCTCCTTTATTAAATCTATTTCAAAAAATAATAATTAATTTTTAAATTGTATAATTCATAGAGATAATATCTTTTAAATGTTGTAAATCATTATTTATATGGTTATACATTGTTTGGGCAGCTTTTTCTTCATCACGTTTTTTTATAAAATGAAATATTTTAAGATGATAGTTGAAAATATCCATATTTCGGTTGTGCTCATAGATATCTATACTTCTATAAAAATGAGTAAGCAAATTTAAATGGCTGCTCTGATTTTGAAGGCGACTATTTTGACTGAAACTTAAAATTAAATTATGAAATTGAGTATTTAATGAAATAATGTTTTGAATCAGTGTGTCATCAAAATGTTCTATTTTTTCGTTAGTTTCTAATAATATATTTTCAATTTTTTCTAAATCTTTATTAGAAGCTTTACGTGTAGTTAATCTTGCTGCTTGAGACTCTAAAGCTTGGCGACATTCGTAAATATCCTCAATATCCTTTAGCGTTGGTTTATATACTGTAATTTTAGACTTATTATCAATCAAAAGTAATCCATCTTTTTCTAATGAACGTATAGCTTCTCTTACTGGGCTTCTACTTATTTGGAATTCACTAGCAAGCTTTGATTCATAAATTCGATCACCAGGTTTTAAGACTCCATTAAAAATCATTTCTTTTATTGAATTATAAGCTTGGCTATAGTAAGAAGGCGCTTTTTCAATTTTGTAATTATCCATTTCTATCTCCTTGTATCAATAAAATGTATACTGTCGACACTATAATTTTATTATAACCTTTATATTCCATGTAATCAATATATTAGTTGATGGGATATCTATAATCTCACTTTGCAAATATATGCTATCAGATTATTATTGAAAAATTAAGCAGAAGTGGTAACATTATAGATGTTAGAAATATTATTAAATATAATACCATTAATAATATTAAAGCTAATTGTATTGATAATAATATAAATTACATATAGAAAGGATTTTTAATATGACAAAAATAGATATTATTTCAGGATTTCTTGGAGCAGGGAAGACTACTCTAATTAAAAAATTAATAACAGAAGTTTTTGAAGGTGAAAAGCTTATGTTAATTGAAAATGAATTTGGTGAAATAGGAATTGATGGAGGTTTTTTAAATAATTCAGGAATTGAAATTACCGAAATGAATTCTGGTTGTATTTGTTGCTCTTTGGTTGGTGACTTTGGAGTTGCTCTTAAAGAAGCATTAGCTAAATATTCACCAGAACGTATAATAATAGAACCATCTGGAGTAGGAAAATTATCAGATGTAATTAAAGCAGTTGAAAATATAAAAGATGAAGTTAATATTAAACTTAACAGTTTTGTTGCAGTTGTTGATGCAATGAAGTGTAAAATGTATATGGATAACTTTGGAGAATTCTTTAATAATCAAATTGAAAATGCTAATACTATTGTTTTAAGCCGTTCTCAAAAACTTTCTGAAGAAAAATTAGAATCATGTGTATCGCAAATAAGAAAACATAATAGTAATGCAACAATAATAACTACAAATTGGGATGAAATTAATGGAAAACAAATCCTTGAAGCTATGGAAAGGGAAAATTCACTTGAAAAAGAACTTTTAACAGAAGTAAAAGAACACCATGAACATCACCACCATGATGAAGAATGTGGCTGCCATAACCATGAACATCATCATGATGAAAATTGTGGATGTCATGATCATGAGCATCATCATAGTCATGATGAAAACTGCGGTTGTCATGACCATGAGCACCACCATCATCATGAAGGATGTGGTTGCAATGATCATAATCACGATCATCATCATGCAGATGAAATATTCACAAGTTGGGGAGTAGAAACACCTAAAAAATATTCTAAATCAGAAATAAATGATATATTAAGAATTTTATCAGAATCCTCAGAATGTGGTATCATTTTACGTGCAAAAGGAATAATACCATGTACTGAAGGTGGTTGGATTAATTTTGATTTAGTTCCAGGTGAATATGAAGTACGTGAAGGCGTATCTGATTATACAGGAAGATTATGTGTCATAGGCACAAATATTAATAAAAATAAAATACAAGAATTATTTCATATATAAGAAAGAAGGGATAAAATCATGAGGGATATACCAGTTTTTCTTGTTACCGGATTTTTAGAAGGTGGCAAAACTACTTTTGTTAAAGAGATATTTAATGATCCAGAATTTGTAGAAGGAGAAAATATCACTTTAATTGTTTGTGAAAGTGGTATAGAAGAATATGAACAGGATTTTCTAAATAAGAACAATATTGATATAGTATATATTAATAAAAAGGAAGGTTTAACATATTCATTTTTAAATCAATACAATGAAGAGCACAAGCCAAGTAAAGTTGTATTAGAATACAATGGTATGTGGCAATATGATGTTATAGAAAATTTACATATGCCTAAAGGATGGGAAATAGCTCAAGTTATAACACCTATTGATGCTTCTACTTTTGAGAGTTACATGAACAACATGAAGTCTTTATTAATAGAGCAATTTAAAGATTCAGACTTAATCATATTTAATCGTTGCAAAGATGATACAAATAAATTGAAATTTAGAAATAGTGTAAAGGCTATTAATGCAAGAGCAAACATGATTTTTGAATTAGAAAACGGTGAAATAGATGACAGACCATTAGAGTTACCTTTTGATATAAATTCTAAAGTGATAGAGTTTAAAGATTATGATTTTGGAGCATGGTATTTAGATTCACTAGAGTCACCAGCAAAATATGAAGGCAAGAGCATAAAAATGAAGGGAATTGCATCTATTAATCCTAATTATCCAAAAAATATTTTTGCTTTTGGAAGAAATGCTATGACTTGCTGTGAAGATGATATTTCATTCTTGGGTATTTTATGCCAAACTAATAAACCATTTAAATTTAAGGATAAAGAATGGATTGAAGTGGAGGGCGTACTTCATAAAAAGTTTATAGATTATGAGCAACGAGATATTCCATTTTTAGTTGTTACCGATTATAGATCAATAGATAAAATTGAAGATGAATTAGTTTACTTTTAATTTTATACAATAGATAAATAATTTAAAATTCAAATATTAGGTAATAATTAGAGAAACAGATACTCACTGCTGCTTTTAAATGTAACAAAATAATATTTTTATTGTGAAATATAAAGTATTATTGACTAATTATGCCATCTACAATATAATTATATTGTAGAAACTATAGTAAATTAGTATGAATACTAGTATAGTTTGTGATATATGGATTAATATTATGTTAATGCGATGAAGGGAACAAGTATATTAATGGAAGTTTTCAGAGAGGAGTTCTTAAAATAGCTGAGAGGAATTCTAAATTGAATTTAATAGAATGCATCCTAGAGCACTAAGCTGAAATATATTATTAGGCTTAGCAGGTGTGCCTGATATAGCACAAAGAGATGTTATGTTTATAATTTTAAACATAATAATCAGAGTGGGACCGTGGAAATTTTCTGCCTCTGTTTTTTAACAGAGGCAGTTTTTTATTGAAAGAAAAAGTATACATTTTGAAAAAGATAAACAAAAAAACATTATAAATATAAAACTTTATAGATATCCAAATTATAAATCATACTTATTCGATAATTTACCGAAATTCCATACAGTTTTGTTCCACACCACAGGACTACGAAATTTTCACTGGAAGGTTCTAAGTGCAAGGTTGCACCAATTTCTGCATGCCCTAATATAAAATTAAGGCAAGCAAGAAAATGGTACAGCCTTGTACTAAGAACCTTCACAGTTCAATTTCAATGCCTGTTTCACAAAAATGTATGTAATTTCTAGTATAGAAACATATTCCAATTATAAGTCTAATTCTTAAATTGGATATCTATAAATTACTAGAGAGAAGGGGTTGTATTATGGATGAAAAAGTATTAAAAAAGAGGGAGAGTATAAAATTTAAAATTCTCACCATACCTTTAGCTGTTATGTTTACTGCTATACTAATAATTTCTATAATTACTATAGGGGTAGTTAAAACTAAGGTTATGGAGAAAATGAAAAGTGATGGTATTGAGTTAGCAAATCAAATAGCAAATCAAGCTGATAATAATAATGCTGCTATGTCTTCTTTAAATGAATCCATTGAAGAAAGAATAAGAACACTTGCAAATTTTGTTGCTAATAACTCTGATAAAGTCAATAATGATTATTTAAGTCAATTAGCTAAACAATTTAATGTAGATGAAATAAATTTTACAGATTCTACAGGTAAAATAATTTATTCAAATTTACAGCCAAGTATAGGTTCTGTATTTGGAAGTGATCATATATCTTATCCTGTTTTAAAAGGTGATAAAAATGAATTTATGGAGAATATTAGAAAGAGCAGAGAAACAAATAACTATTATAAATATGGATATGTAAGAAAAAATGATGGTGGAATGGTTCAAGTGGGAATCTTGGCAAATAAAGTACAAAGTTTAAGTACAAGCTTGGAAATGCAAACTTTGATAGAAAAATTAACTGATGGTCAAAATGTAGTCTATGTAGCATTTATAGATAAAAATTCAAAAATAGTAGCTCATAGTGAAAAAGACAATATAGGTAATAACGAAGATAATGAAGGGATTAAGACAGCTTTAAATGGAAAAGTATATTCTAAAATGGATTATTATAAAGGGAAAATACAAGTACATAATATAATGGTTCCAGTTGATAATAATGGTGAACAGGTTGGAGTAGTTGAACTGGGAATTTCAACAGAAGGTATAAATAAGACTATTAATGGAATAATAGCATTAATTTTAGTTATAGCTATAGCATCAATAATTGTAATATCAGTTATTATGTTTAAAATAGCTAATGGTATTACTAAACCATTATCTGAATTAGTTAATATTTCACAAAAAATATCTAAAGGTGAATTTGATAATGAAGTATCAATAAATAGTACTGGAGAAATAGGTATTTTACAATCAAGTTTTAATTACATGAGCGATAGCTTAAGAAGTACTATAAGAAAAATAAAAGATGAAATATCTACTGTAAATAATATGGCTTCAAGTCTTAGCTCAAATGCTGAACAAATGACAGCTGCAACTGGCGAAGTTACAAATTCTATACAAGAAATAAGTGTAGGAGCTTCAAAGCAATCAAATGACTTGTTAGAAATTGCAGATCATATTTCAAATTTAGCTGATGAAGTAAATAATATTGAAAATAAAATTTCAAATGTAAAAGAAAGTTCTGCCTTTACAGAAGATAAAGTAAAGATAGGTAAGGAGCAGATGGAAGTTCTTTTAAAATCCATTGAAGATATTAAGAAAGCATTTGAAGTAGTTGATAATCATACTAATAATTTGAATTTAAGTGTATCACAAGTTGGTCAAATAACTTATGTTATAAATGAAATATCAGAACAAACAAATTTACTTGCACTTAATGCAGCTATTGAGGCGTCAAGAGCAGGAGAAGCAGGAAGAGGTTTTGCTGTAGTTGCAGAAGAAGTAAGAACACTTGCAGAACAATCAAAGCAATCTACTGAGCAAATACAAAAGTTAATTCAATCAATAAGTGGTGAGACAATCAATGTAATAGATACATCTGATCAAGTTAAAGCTTATATAATGAATCAAGTTGGAATTGTTAAGGAGACTATGAACTCATTCAATGATATGTTAGATGCAGTAGCTAAAATATCGCCACTTGTGGAAGACACTTATGCATCTATTGAAAAGACAATAAGAGTGAAAAATACAGTATCAGATAAGGTAGACAACATTACTGCTGTATCAGAAGAAACAACAGCAGAATCAGAAGAAATTTCAGCATCTTCAGAAGAATTGCTAGCAAGTTCTGAGGAAGTTTCAAAATTTGCTTCAAAATTAAGTGATGTCGCTGAAGAAATAAGTAAAGAAACTAGCAAATTTAAATATTAAATTAGAGAAGAAATTATATCACGTAAAATTTTATGAGATTGTTAGAAAATTAAACTAATTTTTTAATAGGAAATTTATAAAACTTTATGTCTAAATGAAATATGACAAGTAAAGTGGATGTAGCTAGATTTGTGTAAAACAAATCTACTACATTCTTTTTTTATTGTTTAATGGTTAATTTGGAGTAATATGCTTGTAAGTAATAAGAGGGGATTTTGGTTAAATTAGTCCTAATTTTTGTTTATATATTTTTTTATCTTTACAAATACTAAAGCTCTTTTTGAAAGGGTGATCTTCTTAGGCATTATATATGAAAAGTGTCTAGTATAAATACAAAACTTATTTCTAAAATGGTTAAAAGGTGATATTATTAATGTTAAGAAGGGAAGTGAAATTTTGGAGTCATATGAAAGTTTTTATTTATTGAATGATAGATGCAAATACATATTTGATATTATACAAAAAAATGGTCCTTTATCTAAAAGTGAGATAATTAATATTACTAAAATAAAATTAACAACATTAAATAGAGACCTTCAAATTTTGATTGATAAAAAAATAATTATAGAAACAGATATAGGTGAATCAACAGGTGGAAGAAAGCCAAGTTTATATAATGTAAATCCAAATGATTTTTATATAATTGGCATTGATATTTCACGAACATATACTAGAATAATAATAACCAATTTGAAACTAACAATACTTGGAGAAAAGTTGCTAAGTGATGAATATAGGATTGAAACTGTAGAGAAAAGTATACCTAATTATATAAAGGGTTTATGTAGAAATTTAAAAATACAAAAATCATCAATTATAGGGATAGGAATAGGGATAGTTAGTGGTTTTAATGTTGAATATTTGAAATATACGTTAAGGCAAGAATTAAGTGTACCAATGCATATAGATAATGGTGCTAATGCAGCAGTTATAGGAGAGTATAATTTTGGAATTGGTAAAGGTAAGAAGAATATTGCTTATGTGAATTGTGGAATAGGGATAAGAACTGGAATTGTATCATCAGGGATTTTAATTCGTACAATAAATAATTTAGAAGATGTATTTGGACATATGATTGTTGATGCAGATGGTGAATTATGTTCATGTGGTAATTATGGATGTATAGAAAGTTATGCATCAATATCAAATATAACAAAAAAGTTTATTAATCAAATAAAAAAAGATAGTACATTTGCTATAAACAAGAAAATAGAATGCATTGATTATAAGGATATTTGCAGTTTAGCAGAAACAAAAAATGAAGTGGCAATGGATATAATAAAAAATTCAGCGTTATATTTTGGAATAGGACTTTCAAATTATATGAAATTATTTAATCCAGAATTAATAATATTAAGTGGCCCTTTAATACAACATTCAAAGTTATTTTATGATACATCTAAAGAAATAGCTTATGAAAAATGTCATATAAAGAATAATGATATTCAATTTAGTAATGGAGGATATTATAAAGATAAATCTATAGCTGTAGGAGCTTGTGCTATGGTTATACAAGAACTACAAAATAAAAAAATAAGGAGATGAAATTATGAATCCAACAGCATTTTCAATTGGAGGACTTGATGTAAGATGGTATGGTATATTAATTGCTACTGGAATGGTAATAGGAATGTTAATGGCAAGCTATAATTGTAAATGGAGAGAAGTTGATTATGATAATTTGCTAAATATTGTACTTCTTTCTATTCCAATTGGTATTATAGGTGCTAGATTATATTATGTAGCATTTGAATTTGAAAACTATAAGAATAATATTATGGAAGCATTTAATATAAGGCATGGAGGACTTGCTATACATGGAGGACTTATTTTTGCAATAACAACAGCATTAATATATACCAAAGTTAAAAAACTTAATTTTATTAAATTTGCAGATGTAGCAGCACCTTCTATAATTTTTGCACAAGCATTAGGAAGATGGGGAAATTTTTTCAATCAAGAAGCACATGGTGATGCCGTGAGTTATGAATTTATTAAGCACTTTCCTATGTTTATTCAAAAAGGTATGAATATAAATGGAGTATATTATAATCCAACTTTTTTATATGAGTCTATTTGGAATATAACTGTTTTTGTAATATTAATGATTATATTAAGGAAAAGTAAAAGAAATGGGATA
Source organism: Clostridium saccharobutylicum DSM 13864 (assembly GCF_000473995.1). Lineage (NCBI taxonomy): Bacteria > Bacillati > Bacillota > Clostridia > Eubacteriales > Clostridiaceae > Clostridium > Clostridium saccharobutylicum. The sequence continues at coordinate 2,007,566 of NC_022571.1, forward strand.
GTATTTTTTACATACATTGGTTTATACTCTATGGGAAGATTCGTGATTGAGGGAATGAGAACAGATAGCTTAATGCTTGGAAACATTAGGATTGCCCAATTAGTAAGTTTAAGTGGAGTAGTTATTTGGATAATATTTATATTTTTAAATTATTATAAGAGTAAATTAAAAGGAGGTTCAACCAAGAAAAGACCATAGTATTTTTATATTAAATTGAATGTTATTTTAAGAATATTTTTGTAAATTAATGACTTCTACTATAAAAAAATTATAGTAGAAGTTCTTATTTATATAATTTTTATTAAAATTGAGTTGAAAAGGTAAAGTATTTAAAGTTATCTAATGAAACTTTTTAATGGTACCTTTGTAAACATTTAAATAGATTATATTTTAATATAATGGTTAATATAATAGTGTCCAATAAATTAATAACTAAAGGAGGATGATATATATGTCATCAAATAATAGTGGAAGAAACAGAACTTTAGTACCAGAAGCAAAACAAGGTTTAAACAGATTAAAAACTGAGGTTGCATCAGAAGTTGGATTAAACGATTATGAAAACCAAGATAAGGGAAACCTTACTTCAAGACAAAACGGAAGCGTTGGCGGTTATATGGTTAAACATATGATAGAAAGCTATGAACAACAATTATAAAAAATAGGAAATGATAAATGCACTAAGCTTGCTTAGTGCATTTATCATTTATATTTTGGATAATTAAATTGTTTGAAATATAAATTTAAATAAAGAATATAGTGATTAAATAATAGAATATAAGGCAAATATTAATATATAATGAATTATAGTAAAGGAGAAATGAAATGTTTTATATTAGTATTTTATATAATTTGTCTTTATTTCTGTTAGGAGTATGTATAGTAACTACGTTATCAGCAGTATGTTATATTATAGAAATAATAAAATATACTAAGAATATTGAAAAAATAAAAATTAGAAATATAACTTATAAAAAAGATTATTAAACAATTTAGTAGAAGTAATAAAATGCAGCATACACTATTTAGTGCAGTGCTACATTTTGTATTTTAAAATATAGATGAATTTTAATTATTTTATTTTAAAATTTGTGATATTAGCAAAGATTCAAAATAAGATACAGTTTAATCACAGATTATAATCAAGAAAATTGATGTATAAAGAAATAATGAAATAAGACACTAAAAAGTAAAATTAAACTTAATTTCTTAAGAAACAAAATACTTTTTCAATGCCTTATTTTTAAATTAGAACATATTGCTCCATAGATATTAAACATCTACTATAATTATGTTATATCCAAATAAAGAAAAAATATACTATTTACGAAATAGATTCTATATTGAAAATACGATATAATATTTCGGCAGGTTATTAGGCACGTGAAAATAAATAATAAGTCCAATTTGCCATGGATATTTTTTATCAGGCAAATGGACTTGTTATTTATTTGAATATGCCTTTTATTGGATTTATAGCATCAGAGTCTTCTTTTTGCTGTTTTTCGTAATAGTTTATTTTTTTATTTATTGTTATTAAAGATGCATTTAAAACTTCAATTTCATTTTGAATATGTTCTTTTTGATCTAAAAGCATTTTATGTCTTTCATTAACAGATTCTTTTCCAAGCTTACACAATTCAAAATAATGCTTTATATTTGAAATAGACATTCCAGTATTTCTAAAACAGCATATTAAAGCTAACCATTCTAAATCCTTGTCTGTATATTCTCTATTTCCATTAGGCAAACGTTTGATAGGCGGTAAAAGTCCTTCCTTTTCATAATAATGAAGTGTTGGAATATTTAAATGAAATTTTTCTGAAACTTCCTTTATAGTATAAACCATACAAATTCCTCGTTTCCTTAGCTTAGTTACTGCACAAACCTAAAGTTCCAATTATTTATCTATAAAATATCATTAATAATTTGATCAACAGTTAAGTGATATCTTTTATATAATTCATTTAAAGGTACACTATCAGTAAACTCCTTATTAGCACCATAATTAAAAACTTTCATATTTGTAGGGCCAAAGAATCTAGCTATTTTTTCACCAAATCCACCATTTAAAAGACCGTCTTCAAGAGTAATTACAGTATTATGGCTATCTAACAATGAAGTTAACATTTCTTCATCAATACCTGTAATAAATCTTGGATTGATTAGTGTAGGATTTATTCCTTTCTTTTTTAATTCTTCTGCAACTTCTTCACCTAAGCTAAAGAAGTTTCCAAGTCCTATAATAGCAATTTTTTCACCTTCAACAACTTTTTCAAATTTGTTTAATTCATATTTTAAAGAAAGTTTATGATTTAATTCTTTAATTTGAGAAGATGATATTCTAATAGCAACAGGAAAATCAGTTTGTTCAAGTGCCCAATCTATCATTGCTGTCACTTCTTCTTTATTAGTTGGTGCTAAATATACTAGGTTAGGTATGTTACTCATCATTGGTATATCAAAAATTCCTAAATGAGTAACATCACTACCTGAAAGTCCAGCACCTTCAACAATAATTACTGCAGGATTATTGTTTATACATAAATCTTGAGATATTTGGTCATAAGTTCTTTGAATAAAAGTACTAGGGAAGAAAGCAATAGGCTTCATTCCTTGAGAAGCTAATCCAGAAGAAAAGGCAATAGCGTGTTCTTCTGCAATTCCTACATCAAAATATTTTTCAGGATGACTTTCTCTAAATTCACATAAATCTAAAGCACCTGGAACAGCTGCATTAATTACAACAATTCTATTGTCATTATCAATTTTTTTAGTTATGTGATTTATAACAGTTTTCTTATAAGTTTCCTTAGAATTAACACCAATAAGCTTTCCAGTTTCAATGTCAAATGGTGGTGTCCAATGGAAATTTTCCTTATAAGTTGATGCGTAAGAATATCCATTACCCTTTAAAGTATGTATATGTACAACAATAGGCTCATCAATATCCTTTATTTTTTTTAATTCTTCTATTAATACATTAACATTATTTCCTTCTTCGATATAAACATACTTAAAACCTAAAGCTTTAAAGATATTCATTTCAGCAGTTCCATTTGTTTTTCTAAGAAGTGCAAGATTGCCATAAATTCCTCCATGATTTTCTGCTATAGACATTTCATTATCATTGACTATTGTTATAAAATTAGATTTAAATTCAGCAACATTATCCAATCCTTCAAAAGCTTCTCCACCACTTAAAGAACCATCGCCAATTATTGCAACTATGTTTTCTTTAGTGCCTTTAATATCTCTTGCTTTTGCTAAACCACTTGCTAAGCTGACTGATGTTGAAGTATGGCCTATAGTGAAAAAGTCATGTTCACTTTCAGTTGGAGAGGTAAAACCAGTTACAGTTTTATATTTTTCTTCAATTTGAAATGCTTCTTTTCTTCCAGTTAATATTTTATGAGCATAAGATTGGTGACTTACATCCCATACGAATTTATCTTTAGGAGAATTAAAAACGTAGTGAAGAGCTACAGTTAGTTCAACAATTCCTAAATTAGGACCAAGATGTCCACCAACTTTACTAACTTTAGTTAATATACAATTTCTTATTTCAGAGCATAAAGAATTTAGTTCATCTGAATTAAGATTTTTAATATCAGATGCATTTGAAATCTTATCTAAGATATTATTCATTATTTTTACCTTCTTTCTCTAATAGAACTGTTTCATGTGCTTAAAATTTAGAAACAGAATTTTTATTTTTTTGAATGTGATTTATAAATGTTTGATGTATTTATGATAGCACCTAAAGTGCACTTTAGGTCAAGTAAAAATACAAACATATTAAATATTGACTTAATAAAAATAATAAAATATAATGTTAATGATATTCATTATCATCAGTATTATATTTTGAGGAGAACAAACATGATTTTTATTTATACATTAATTTTAGTAACATTATTGTCATTAGTTTTTACATCATCTATCAAAAAACAGTATTATATTTATTACTCTATATCAGGAGTCATTGCAATACTAACATCTATATATGAAATCTTAAGAATAACATCTAATATGAAGCTTGAGGGAGTTATTCTTACATTAGAAAAGACTTCTATAAGGGGATTAATATCAATATCATTTTTTATATTGGTAATGTATGCCGGAGCTTTGAATTCAAAGTGGACAATCACAAAAAAATGCTAAGTATTAGAGCAGAATTAGCAATCATTGGATGCATTATGATGTTGCCTCATGGGTTTATATATTTTATTCGTTTTTTAATACTCAAACTTCCTAAAATTATGACTGAAGGCAAATTTCCAATATTATATTTTAGCTATATTGGCATAGGTATTATAGGGTTTATTGTAATGATACCATTATTTATAACATCAATAAAGAAAGTTAGACGAAAGATGCAAGGGAGAAGCTGGAAAAGACTGCAAAGATGGGCATATTTATTTTATTTATTAGCATACGTTCATATTTTACTAATACTATTAAATGAAAGTAAGATAGACTGGTTGAGATTAAGTACTTATACAATGATTTTTGTTGGATATATGATTTTAAGAATATTTAAATATAAAAATAAGCAAAAAATAGGATTACGTGTAATATGTAATACTAATAATTAAAATTAGTTAGAGGTAAGTTATCAATGCCGCATTATTCAGAAACGAATTTGTGGCATTTTTTATTTTGATAAAATACACATTAATAATAAAGGTATTAGATAAATGGATTGTAAAGGTGAATTTTAATATAAGAGGTATGTGTGGAGTTAGAAATGCATTATAATTCCATATAATTATGTTAATATATACTTATAATAATAAATATTAACGCAAAAATTAAGAATAATTTAGAAGATGATTGTATAAATAATAAAAACATATGTCAATTGTAATTAATATATGTAATGGAAAATAAGTATGATATAAAAATGCAAATGTTTTATGTAAAAATAAGAAATAAATGATGAATAGGGAGGAAAAATTTATGAAACATATACTTTGTTATGGTGATTCTAATACACATGGATTTAATCCAGAAAATCGGGGAAGATACGATTATAATGAACGTTGGACAGGAATTTTGCAAAACTTGCTTGGAGAAGAATATCGTATTATTGAGGAAGGATTAAATAGTAGAACAACAGTATTGGATGATCCTTATGATATTTTAAAAAATGGAAAAACATATTTAACTCCATGTATTAAATCTCATTATCCATTAGATTTGGTTATTATAATGCTTGGTTCTAATGATATGAAGGAAAGATATCATGTACCAGCATGTGATATAGCAAAAGGTGCTGGTATTCTTGCAAAGATGGTTCTTGATATCACAGCAGAGAAAAGTTCAACAAATACTTCAGCAAAAGTTTTATTAGTATCTCCTTTATATATTGGAAAAACTATAACAAATTCTAATTGTGGTGAAGAGTTTGGTTATATGAGATCATATGAACTATCACGACAATTAGCTCCTAAATATGAGGAAGTTGCAAAAAGTCTAGGGATTGAATTTATGGATTCAGCTTTAATTACTGAGCCATCAGAAATTGATGCTTTACATCTTTCAGCACAAGGTCACAAGGCTCTTGGTGAAGCTTTTGCAAAACGTTGTATTGAAATGTTGGCTGATGAATAAATATGAGATATAATATAAAAAAAGAAGTAATTTTATACAAAAAATATTAAAACTGTTAAATGAGTATGGTTTTAAAAGCAACTTATGGATAATATATACTAAGGAGATAAATATGCCTAATATTTTTGATGGATTTAGAAAAATGTCAGATGACGATATAATAGAACAAATTGCATTGATTGAGACTATGAATATAGCTAATATATCAAAGCCAATTATACAAAAAGCTAAGAAAAAAACTATAAGTTTAATTAATTTTTTAGGAAGTAAAGTTGGAAAGAATCGTATAATTGAAGAGCCAGAAGTAAAAGAAATATGGGCTTTGGTAGATGAAAAGAAAGCTGAACTAAAAAAAATTTCAAGGGATCAATTAGATGAAAGACTATTAAATATTATTATTGGGAAATCTAAAAATGATATAGAAGATTTAACAGAAGACGAAATATCGATAGATGTAATAGAAGAAGCTGCTAAGTTATATAAACTTGATATATATTCAACACCATGTCAAAAAGCTGATAATATTTATATGAAATATTCAGAAATACTTAGTGAAAAAAATAAAGATTATGAAAATAAGCACAGCTTGATTGATTTGCAAGAAACAGCTAAGCATATAAAGGAAATTTTTTATAACATGAATGATGAAGAAAAGAAAAATTTTGAACAATCAGTAGATGATGAAAAACCAGTACTAACAAATATGCTTAGAAAAGTTAATAGACAGCATTTTGCAAGACTTGTATGGTTAAGTGTGAAAGCTTATGGAGGTAGGTTTACACCAATGGAAGAAATGCTTCCAAGTTTTATAAAAGATGAAAAAGAGAATAGAATAATAAAACTACAAGAAAATCTAGAAAAATCAAAAGAAGAATTATTAGAAGCTAAAGATAAGATGGAATCATGTAAAGAAAAAATAAATCCTATAGAGAAAAAGTTAAAAGATCAAAATGCTTTGCTAAATAATGCAGTTCAGGATAGAAAAGAATCAAATGAGGATATAATAATTCTAAAAAAATTCAACTCCAATTTAGAAAAATTAAAGAAATCCGAGGAGAATAAATTAAAAGAAATTAAAGATGCCATGGGATATGCAGGATTAAAAAAATTAGATCTATTAATGGAACAATTTAAAGAAGTAAAATTTAATATAGCAGATATTAATAATAAGCTTTCGGATATTCATATAGAAATTTCATATAAAAATGAATTAATAAAAAAGTACACTAAGTTAATATCAAATAAAGAAAGAAATATAAAGGAAATTAGTATTGAATTTCAACAAGTTAAAACAGATGCTCAGAATTTAATAGAAAATTATAATAAAAAGAAAGAAGAGGTAGATAATAAAGAAAAACAAAAAATAACTGATATTTTTGAAAGATGGAGTAAGATTTTTAATAAGTTTATTTTTGAATTTGATAATTTAAGTAATATAATTAATTTTTCTGTAAGAGAATTACTTCATATTGAGGAATGTTTATATGAATTACATTTGATAAAAGATCCAATGGCTATGAGTATGGGAGTAATAGAGGATAAGGGAAATAAGGAACAAAAGAATGAATGTCAGTATATTGATATAGCTTTTTCGGATGATTTTGAAATTGAAATACAATATAAAGTACTAGATAATGAAGAAAAAACAGTTAATATATTAGAAATCACAAAAGATTTTTAAAAATTTAGGCACGTGCAAATAAATAACAAGTCGAATTTGTAATGGATATTTTTTATTAGACAAGGAGGTAAATTACCTTCATAGTGGGAGTATTAGCAAAATTTGCCGACGTAGCATGAATGAAAATGGGCTGGCAGATGGGACTCGTTATTTATTTGAATGTGCCCTTATATAGAGAATATCCTATCACATGAATAAATATTTAACAGGACATCTTTAATTACATAATTAAAAATTAATATTGTCAGGATTTAAGCCAAGGTGACCACAGAATAAAATGTGTCGTATAGAATCCAAATCTTTTGCTGAAATATTGAAATCAAATATTTCAGCATTTTCTTTAATGCGATTTGGTGTTATTATAGTGATTAAGTACAGTTATGGTAAGGAAGTGAATATATTGGCAATATATAGGTTAACAAAAGAAATTATATTTCCAAATCCAGAACTTTCGGAAGAAGATGGACTTTTAGCTGTTGGTGGAGATTTGTCTTTAGAAAGACTTATTTTGGCTTATTGTAATGGTATATTTCCATGGTATAGTGAAGGAGATCCAATTCTTTGGTGGTGTCCAAAACCTAGATTTATTATGATACCAAATGAAGTTAAGATTTCTAAATCGATGAAAAAAATTATTAGAAAAGAAAAATTTAAAGTGACTTTTAATAATGATTTTGAAGGTGTAATAGGTAATTGTAAATTACTAAGAGAAATTAATAATGAAGGAACTTGGATCAATGAGGACATGAAAGATGCATATATAAATCTCTTTAATAATGGATATGCGATGAGTGTTGAAACCTATTTAGATGAAAAGCTAGTTGGAGGATTATATGGAGTTAAAATAGGAAAAAGTTTTTTTGGAGAAAGTATGTTTTCTAAAGAAAGTAATGCATCTAAAATAGCATTAATTAAATTAGCACAAAAATTGAATGATGAAGGTTTCATATTTATAGATTGCCAAATGCATACAAATCATTTAGAAAGTATGGGGGGAAAATTTGTAGAATGGGACGTTTTTAAGAATTTACTTAATAAAGGACTAGAATAGTAAGTAAGATTTTAACTTTAATATGTTATATTTGTTTATGTATAAATTTAAATTACATAAATTGTACTATTGAAGAAAATGGTTTTATTCTTGTTAATTTAGTATATATAATGATATTATTGTATATGCCCAATTAATTTTTAAATAACTAGTAAGGTGTGTTGAACGATGGAAGATTTAAGAAAAGCAATTGATGAAATAATAAAAGAAGATATTATAAAATTAGTAATTAGCAATAAGATTAATAAAGATGTTGAATATAATAAAATTACATTTATATATAAAGAAAATAATAATAAAAAATATTATCAAATAGAAAAATACACAGATAAGCAAGTGTTTCATGAAAATATAGATGTTAATCTTTTAGAAGAGAAAGTTTTAGAGTATGTATCATCAAGCTATAAACAGATTTCAGCTTGGTCAAATGCAACTAATTTTGATGTGAAAATATCTAAAAAAGGTAAGGTTTTATTAAGTAAGAAGAAAAGTGATAATGTAAAACTTGTTAATAAAAGTCACAATAAAGAAAAGAATTATATTTTAAAGGAAGGTATGATTATTCAGCCTCTTATTGACCTTGGAGTTTTTACAAAAGAAGGTAAAGTGGTTAATTCAAAATATGATAAATATAAGCAGATAAATAGATTTGTGGAAATTATTGATGATGAAATTAAGAAAAATGATTACAAGGAACTTACGATTTTAGATTTTGGATGTGGAAAATCTTATTTAACATTTGTTTTATATTATTATTTTGTAGAAATTAAAAAAATCAATGTAAAAATGATAGGCTTAGATCTTAAAGCTGATGTTATAAAAAAATGTAATGATATAGCTAAACGCTATAATTATGAAAATTTATCATTTGAACTTGGGGATATAAATGGATTTAAGTATAATAACAAAGTTGATATGGTAATAACATTACATGCATGTGATACTGCTACAGATTATGCTTTATATAATGCAATAAAATGGAATACTAAAATGATTTTCTCTGTGCCTTGCTGTCAACATGAATTTAATCATCAAATGAAAGCAGAGTCATTATCAATATTAACAAGATATGGAATAATTCAAGAAAGAGTCGCAGCTCTTATGACAGATTCAGTTCGTGCAAATCTTTTAGAAAGCGTAGGATATAAAACTCAACTTTTAGAATTTATAGATATAGCACATTCGCCTAAAAATATATTGATCAGAGCATCAAAATTCAAGGTCTCTAAGGAAAAAAGGGAGAAATCTTTATGTGAAGTTGAAGATTTAATGAAGCAATTTAATTTTAGTCCAACATTATATAATTTATTAAAAGAAGATAAATTAATATAAAGGATACAGTTTAACTACTGTTTATCTGTTTATATTATAGCTTAAAGTTAAGCTAAAAAAGTACAAATTTTTCTGAAATTAATTTTTAAACCTACAACAATCAAAATTTTAAATTGTTGTAGGTTATTTTATTTTGTTGACATTTATATTTATAAGAAAGGTAGTGAAAAAATATGTTTATTTATAAATGAGATATGTTATACACATGAAGAAAATATTAGAAAAATAAATCATTTAACGTTATGTAAAATTTAGGGAAAAGCTTTATAATATAATTGTAGTTTCATTAATAAAAATTACAATTAAGTAAACGATTAATTTATTTTTATATATAGCAAAATATAAAATTGCTTATCATTATACATGTAAATTAGATGGCTGCAGAAAAATGGAATTAATCAATTATTATGAGGGGGAAGAATTTTGCTTGAAGATAAAATATTGAAACTAATTGAAAATGAGGACAAAAGAAATCCATTAACTGATAGTGAGATTGCTAAATTAGTAAATACAACTAGAGAATATATTACTCAATTTAGAACAGAGAAGAATATAAACAATTCTCGCCAAAGAAAAGAAAAAATTTTATATGAGGATATAAAGAAATTAATTATTGGGGATAAAAATATTTCAGATAGGTATTTATGTAAAAAATTATCTCTTCTTGGATATGATATTTCTCGATATTCTGCATCACAGATTAAAAAAAATATAATTAAAAAAATGTTCCCAATGAATGTAGAGACAGTTGAAAGTGCATCTGAAAATTTAACAGAAGTTAAACCTTTGATAAATAAGAATGTAAAAGAAATAAAAAACAAAGAAATCGTGAGTCCAGTTAATAAAGAAAATAATGAAAAGAAGAATTACTTAAGAAAAATTATAGGATATCATGGCTCATTAAAAAATGCTATTAGTCAAGCTGAGGCAGCAGTGCTATATCCTCCACATGGACTTCATACGCTTTTACTCGGGCCATCAGGTGTTGGGAAAAGTTTTTTTGCTGAATCTATGTACAAGTTCGCAATTAGTTCTTCACATTTTGGAAAAAATGCACCATTTATAATATTTAACTGTGCTGATTACTCAGAAAATCCACAATTACTTCTTTCTCAACTATTCGGCTATAGTAAAGGTGCTTTTACTGGAGCTAATACGGACAAAGTTGGTTTGGTGGAGAAAGCAAATAATGGAGTATTATTTTTGGATGAAGTCCATAGATTGCCAAGTGAAGGACAAGAAATACTGTTTTACTTGTTAGATAAGGGAAAGTACAGAAGACTTGGTGAAACTGAAAATAGCAGAATAGCTAATGTAATGATAATTGCAGCAACTACAGAAGATCCAAAATCGGCTTTATTGTTAACATTTAGAAGAAGAATACCAATGATAATTGAACTTCCATCTATTAATAATAGGTCAATTAATGAAAGATATATACTAATTAAAAACTTCTTTTCACAAGAATCATATAGAGTTGGAAAAGAAATTACTGTGCGTTATGAGGTTATTAGATCATTATTATTATACAATTGCCCAGGAAATATAGGACAATTAAGAAGTGATATACAAGTTGCGTGTGCAAGAGGCTTTTTTAATTCATTAAGTCATAATTCAAGTGATGTTGTTATTGATATTAAAGATTTACCTGATCATGTGCCATTAGGAATATTGAGTGTTGAGGATAGAGGGGGAGTCTCAGAAGATATTATTAATGAAGATTTAGTTATTAATCCTAATGATGCTGTTACTGAGGAATTAAAAGATGACAGATATATGCTGCCTGATAGGATATATAATAATATAGAAGAAAAATACTATAAACTTGAAAAGCAAGGACTAAGTAAAGATCAAATTAATAAAATAATATGGAGCAAAATGGAGTTTAACTTAAATAAATTTGCAAAGAATATAGAAACAAACGTATTTTTCCCTAAAGAAGAATTGAAAAATATAATAGATGAAAAAATATTAAATGTGGTTGAAAATGTAACTAATATTGCTAAACAATATATAGAAAATATTCAAGAAAATTTTTATTATTGTATAGCAATGCACTTAAATTCAACCTATGAAAGATTAAAACAGGGAAGGATAATAAAGAATCCTGAATCAGACTATATTAAAAAGCAATATTATAATGAGTATAGAATCGCAAAACTATTAACTAAGGAAATAAACAAAAGTTTAAATATTGAACTTCCCGAAGATGAAATAGGATTTATTGCTATGTATTTAAAAACTTTTTCAAGCACGGATCAAAATGTAAGAAGAGTGGCTGTTATTGTATTAAGTCATGGACATGTTGCCTGTGGTATGGCTGATGTTGCTAATACGCTGTTAGGTACAAATCTTGCCGTTGGGATAGAGATGTCACTTGATGAAAGTCCTAGAAGTCTACTTAAAAGAACCATAGAGGTTGTAAAGAAAGTGCATGAAGGTAAGGGATGCTTGTTATTAGTAGACATGGGTTCTTTAGTTACATTTGGAGAAATAATTACTAAAGAAACAGGAGTTCCAACAAGAGTTATTGGCAGAGTTGACACAGTAATGGTACTTGAGGCTGTGAGAAGGGCATTAATTGCAAATAGTAATCTTTATGAAATTGCTAAAGCACTTGATGGTGATAAAGTCTATGTTGGAAAAGTACAAGGTGTAAAGAAATATATTAAAACTATAATTACAATATGCATAACTGGTGAAGGAACTGCTTTAAAGATAAAAAAATATCTTGAAGATATTTTTAGTAATTCAAATATGAGTTTAAATATCATACCAATTGGAATTATGAATAGAAAGAGTGCTCAAAATGAAATAATTAATATAAGTAAAGAAAATAATATAGCTGCAATTGTTGGGACAATTGATCCTGAATTAGAAACTATTCCTTTTATATCTTTTCAAGATATTTTGAAAGAATCAGGTAAATTAAGATTAAAAGATTTACTGGGCGTAGAAAGTGTAAATCCTTTGATAAGTGTAATTGATGAGGAACTTATACAGATTAGAGATGATATATTTGTTAAAAGTGATTTAATAGATGAAATGTGTAAATTGTTGATTACAAAAGGGAAAGTTAAGGAAGGCTATACAATGAGTGTATATAAGAGAGAAATGATGGGGGGAACTCTTTTGGAGGGGATTTTTGGTATACCACATGGTTTGTCAGAGTTTGTAGAGCAACCATCATTAGCTATTTTTAAATTAAATAATCCTATTTTATGGGACTATGATTGTAAGGTTGATGTTGTAATTATGTTAGCATTAAAAGAGAGTGATGTAAAAATAGTTGAAAAATTATTTGATACTATATCAAGGGCAGAAGTAATTGATAGATTAAAACATGCAGATTCATCTAAAGAGATTTCAGATATATTGTTAAAAATGTAATTACTATTATTAATAAGGCACATTCAAAAAAATAACAAATCCATCTGCCAAGCCTATTTTTCATCATGCTTCGTTAGCAGATTCCTCTAATAGTCCACTATGAGACAAATCTGCTTCCTTGCCTTATGAAAAATAATCATGGCATTTTGGACTTGTTATTTTCTTTCATGTGCCTAAAAAGGTAGAAAATAAGATTCTACCTTTTTATTTTGATTGTGTCTTAATACTTTTTCAACATAGCTTTGGCATGACAATTGCTATGTTAATATTACGAGAGTGTAATTGGCAGATGGAAATGTATAGAAGTTTTATAATTAAAAATTTAAATAATTTTTAGAAGAGATTTTAGCAATGAATTACTATTGAGACTAAATGAGCTGAATATATTTTTAGAAAGCATATTGTTACTTTTTCAACATGGTTTTGGCATGAAAATTGCTTTGAAAATATGATGAAGATGTAATTATAGATTAAGACTTATAAAAGATTTACAAAAAAGGAGGAAGTTTTATGATTAGAAGTATTAAAGAATTTTTAAGAAGAGATTTAGTAGTAAATAACCTTGAAGCTAAATCAGCTGTAGATGTATTTAAGAAAATATCTCCAATATTATTAGAGGCAGGTTTTGTAGAAGATTCCTTTTTAAATGGGTTAGTAAAGAGAGAAAATAAATTTCCTACAGGTTTATTACTAGGAAAATATAATGTTGCAATACCTCATACTGATGCTATTCATGTTAAAAAACCAGCTATAGCTATTACAACACTAAAAAATCCAGTGAAATTTAATTGTATGGATGGAAATGGTGATGTGGATGTTAATATAGTATTTACTATGGCCTTAAATGAACCTCACAGCCAGATATTGATGTTGCAGCAATTAATGTGTTTAATTCAGAATGAATCAATCTTAGAAAATATGATTAAAGCAAAAGATAGTGATGAAGTGTATGATATCGTTTCGAATTTTAACTATGATTGCGAATAAATATAGAGCAATTATCAGGAGTGTTTGATTGATAATGATTTTTAGGCTTTTGCAAGTCTTTAAATAAAAGATTATGAATTATGACAAGATTATAGAATTTTAGTTAGGAGGTAAAAAATGGACAAACAAAAAGTAATATTAGTAGCTTGTGGAACAGGAATAGCAACATCAACAGTTGTGTGTAAAAGGGTGGAGAAGTTAGTTGCAGATCATGGTATTAATGCTCGAATTATACAATGTAAGATTGCAGAGGTAGTAGGTTATGAAGATCAAGCTGATCTGTTAGTGACTACTACAATTTCATCTAGAAATTATAAAATTCCTGTGATTAAAGCAGTGAATTATTTAACTAACATTAATACAGATAAAGTTGACCAAGCAATTATCGAAGCTTTGAAGTGAAAAATATAGGCCTATTTAAAGGGCCTATATAAAAAGTTAATTGGACTATTAATTATTATAAAAATATATATTTTAAGCTTATGATGGCAACAGGTTAATTAAGATTTGTGAAAGTATATAAAAATTTATATTATGAGGGGGAAATACAATGTTATTAGATGTAGTACAGTACATTTTAAACTTAGGACCTACAGTTATGCTGCCATTAACAATTACTATTATTGGTATGATATTTGGACAAGGATTTAAAAAAGCATTTAGGTCAGGTATTACAATCGGTATCGGATTTGTTGGTATAAATTTGGTCATTGGATTACTTACAACGAACCTTGGTGGAGCTGCACAACAAATGGTTACTAGATATGGATTACATCTGAATATAATAGATGTGGGTTGGCCAGCGGCTGCTGCAATCAGCTGGGCGTCTCCTATAGCAGCAATAATGATTCCAATAGCTATGTTCGTAAATTTAGTAATGTTAGTCTTAAAGGCAACAAATGTAGTTGATATTGATATATGGAATTATTGGCACTTTACTGCAGCTGGTGCAACTGTTTATGTATTAACTAGTGGTAATTGGTTACTTGCTATTTTAGCTGGTATTTTGTACGAAGTTGCTGTTCTTAAAATTGCTGATAAAACAGCTCCTATGGTTCAAGATTTTTTTGGGCTTGAGGGAGTAGCTTTACCAACTGGTTCAACTGCAGCTTGCGGTCTTATAGGTATTCCTATTGTTAAAGTTGTAAGAAAAATCCCTGGAATTAAAAGTTTAAAGGCTGATCCTGAAACAATTCAAAAAAGATTTGGTGTTTTTGGAGAGCCTATGATGATGGGACTTGTTCTTGGTATTATACTTGGAATTCTTGCTGGTTATGGTGTAGATAAAATTTTACAGATAGGTGTGTCAATGGCTGGTGTTATGTTCTTAATGCCTAGAATGGTTAGAATACTTATGGAAGGCTTAATTCCTGTTTCAGAATCAGTTAGAGAATTTTTGCAGAAGAAGAACTTTGGTAAGGATAGAAATCTTACAATTGGATTAGATGCAGCAGTTGCAGTTGGACATCCGGCAGTTATTGCAACTGCACTTGTATTAGTTCCTATTACATTATTTTTAGCAGTAATATTACCAGGAAATCAAGTTTTACCATTTGGTGATTTAGCTACAATATGTTTTTATGTTGCATTTATAGTTGGTGCAGCAAAAGGTAATATAGTTCACTCAGTTATAGCAGGTACAGTGGTTATGGCATTAGCACTATTAATGGCAACTAATATTGCTAGTTTCCATACTCAAATAGCGACAATGGCTAAGTTTACAATGCCAGATGGAGCATCAACTATTTCAAGTTTGGATATGGGTGGTAATTTCTTAAATTGGATAGTAATAAAGATATTCCAAGTATTAACAGGAAATTTTTAAAATTAATTAGTTTGAATTGCTAGAGAGTACTTAATTGTACTCTTTAACCTAATTAGATATTTATATAGATTGCGGAAGCTAGTTAAAAAGTTTAGAGGCAATTATGTAATTACAGACAGGATGTAAATTTAAATTGAACCTCTTGTTTATATATGTTTGTAGAGTATTTGGATTAGGAACTTTCAGCTGACATATTGTTAAATACTATAAGGAAAGGATGATGTTTGTTAATGAATGTGACAAATTTAAAAGCGGAAGAACTAGTTGGAATGAATTTTGATTGTGAATGCGGAAAAACACATAATGTAGAAATTAATTCTATAAAGATAGGAAGCAACATAATAGAGCAACTTCCAGAGTTACTTAATGAATTTAAAAATAAAAAAATATTAATTGTTGAAGATGTTCACACATATGTTGTGGCTGGAAAAAAGGTAGAAGGGATATTAAGTAATGAATTTTCTTTAAAGAAATATGTGTTTCCACAGGAACACTTGTTGCCAGATGTATATGCTCTTGGAAGAGTGCTTATGGAGACAGAAGAGGATACAGCACTTATACTTGCCATAGGTTCAGGGGTTATAAATGACATTTGTAGATATGTGGCTTATAAGGTACATATACCTTATGCCATAGTATGTACTGCACCATCAATGGATGGTTATGCATCGGTAGTATCTCCTTTAATCACAGATGGATTTAAAGAATCTCATAAAGCTATATATCCTTATGGAATATACGCAGATATTGAGATTATGAAGAATGCTCCAATGTATTTACTTTGTTCAGGACTTGGCGATGTATTAGGTAAATATATTGCATTGGCAGATTGGTCAATTTCAAATCTTTTAACAGGAGAATATTATTGTAATACAATTACTGAAATGGTTCAAGCTGCTGTGGATAGATGTGTTGCAGCTGCGCCAAGGATTCCTGAAAGAAATTCTGAAGTTGTAAAAAATATAACAGATGCATTAGTTTTATCGGGAATAACTATAGGGATGGCAGGAGCATCGCGACCAGCATCGGGTTCTGAACATCATATTGCCCATGGATGGGAGATAATGTTTCATACAATGAATAGTGGAGAAAAATGGGTACATGGAAACTTTGTTGGAGTGGGTACAGTGGTTATGGCTATGGTATTTGAAACATTAAAAGATATAGATATTGAAAGTGTGATATCTGAGAGAAAATTTAGGTATTATGATATGAATAAATGGGCAAAAAATATTGAAAGTGTGTTTGGAAGGGTTGCTAATAATGTAATTAATTATAAGATGGATGCAATTGAGTTAAATCCAGATAAGAGACAGCAAAATGCAGAAAAAATAGCAAGAATCTGGAATGATATTCTTAATATTGCAAATACTACAGTGCCAAGTTCTGAGCATATTAAAAAAATCTTAAAAGATAGTGGATGTGTATATCATCCTGCAGAACTTGGAATTAACAAAAATCTATTTATTAAAACATTCATTGCTGCAAAGGATATAAGAACAAGGTATGGTGTTGTGCATTTAATTGATGATCTTGGATTAACAGAGAAAACTGCTAATTTAATTGCTGACAAATTATATAAAGTCACTGATGAGTAAGCAGTTATATGTTTTTATGTGGAGGTAAAAATGAATCAGTTAAAAGATATTAAATGTTTTCTATTAGATATGGATGGGACTTTTTATCTTGGAAATAGACTTATTGATGGAGCTTTAGAATTTTTAGATATCTTAAAAAGTCAGAAAAAGAAGTTTATATTTTTGACAAATAACTCTTCTAAAAATAAATCAACTTATAAGCAAAAACTTTCATCACTTGGCTGCAACATTGATGAAGAACAAGTTTATACATCTGGTGAAGCTACTATATGGTATATCAAGAAAAACTGCATAGGTAATAGGATATATCTAATGGGTACAGAACTACTTATGAAAGAATTCGAAAATGCAGGATTTATCCTTGTTAAGGACAAGAATGACAAGCCAGATTATGTAGTTCTTGGATTTGATACTACTTTAACATATGAAAAAATATTGACAGGATGTGATTATATAAGGGATGGAGTTCCATTTATAGCTACTCATCCAGATTTTAATTGTCCTATTGAAGATAACAAATATATGCCGGATACTGGATCTATGATAAAAATGTTTGAAGCATCCACTGGTGTTTCTCCTGTGGTTATTGGTAAGCCAAATGGATATATAGTTGAGGCTATTATGGAAAAGTATGATCTTAAAAAAGAAGAAGTAGCAATTGTAGGAGATAGACTTTATACAGATATAAAAGCAGGAGTAAATGGAGGAATAACTAGCATTCTTGTATTAAGTGGTGAGACATCAGAAGAGATGTATAAAAAATCTGATATACATGCAGATTATGTATTTTCATCAATAAAATATATTGGTGAAGTATTGAAACAATTATAGAAGAAACGTGTTTTAATCTTTATATTTATTAAAAAAGTAGGAAAAATTTATTAAAAATTAATGAGGTGTAATAAAAATTAAAATCAGTCTAAATTTTAATATATATAAATTATTTAATATTTAAATTGGGAGGTAATACTATGAGCATTATAACAATTATCGGAGCAGGGCAGATGGCATCTGCATTATCTTTTCCAGCAACAGGAAATAACAATAAAGTAAGACTTGTTGGTACTCCTCTAGATAGAAACATTATTGATACAGCAAAGGATACAGGTTTTCATTCTACATTAAAACGTCAATTGCCTAAAACAGGAATCGAGTACTATCAAATTGAAGATGTAAATAAAGCATTAGACGGAGCTGATGTTGCAATTTGTGGAGTGAGCAGTTTTGGTGTTGATTGGTTCGCAGATAACATATTACCTATCATACCTGAAGATATTCCTCTACTTTCAATAACAAAAGGAATGATTACTAAAGAAGATGGTGAAATGATTAATTATCCACAATACTTTTTAAGCAAACTTCCTTGTAATAAAAAACTTTCTATCAATGCTGTTGGTGGACCATGTACAAGTTATGAACTTGCTGATAAGGATAATTCTGAAGTTGTATTTTGTGGAGAGGATATAAACATACTTAGGAATCTTAAGAGTTTATTTGAAACATCATACTATCATATTAGCTTATCTACAGATATTGTAGGTGTTGAATGTGCAGTTGCATTAAAGAATGCTTATGCTTTAGGTGTGTCATTAGCTATTGGATTAGCTATTGGACCTGATGGTTCTGGAAAAGAGCATTATAATTCTCAGGCTGCACTTTTTGGACAAAGTATAAAGGAAGCAAAACACATTCTTAAATTAGTTGGTGCTGGTGAAGAAAATATCATATATTTTGGTGGCGACTTATACGTAACTGTTTTTGGTGGACGTACTCGTCGAATAGGAACTTTATTAGGTCAAGGATTTTCATTTGATGAAGCTATGGAACAATTAAAGGGAGTAACTCTAGAATCAATAATTATTGCTAGTCGTGCTGCAAAGCATATACGCTCCTTAGCATATAAAGGCATTGTTAAACTTAGTGATTTCCCTATGATAATTCATATTGATGATATTATAAATTCAGGTGCTTCAGTTGATATTCCATGGAAAGCATTTGAGTCAGAAAAAATATAAATATAAAATCTTATTTGATTTAATGGACTTACAAAAGAAATTAATTAGATTTTTAATTTGAGATTTTGCATTGTTAAATTAGGGAATATAAATGGGGTTTTATAAAATATTTCACAAAAAAATAAATACTTTTGGAAATTAATTTATAAAAGTATTTATTGTACTGAAACTGTTGGTAAATATGATTTATCAGCAGTTTCTTTATTTAAACAAAGATTTTTGTATTAATAAAATGATAACTAAGTTAATTATTAGGTTGTGTAAATTGTATACTATATATATAATTAAAAAGTCTGCTTAACATAATGTAACCAATGAATTTAATGAGGAAGTGATTAAAAATGGATTCAAGAAAGAGAAACATATTAGTAGCATTAATGGTGGCAATGTTTTTAGGAGCAGTTGAAGGAACTGTTGTTACTACTGCTATTCCAACTATAGTAAAGGATTTGCAGGGATTTGAAATTATTAGTTCAGTTTTTTCAGTATATTTATTAACATGTGCAATTTCTACACCTATATGTGGTAAATTATCAGATTTATACGGGAGAAAAAATGTGCTTTCAATAGGAATAATAATATTTTTAGTTGGAAGTTTTTTATGTGGATTATCACAGAATATGTGTATGTTAATCGGATCACGTGCAATTCAAGGGGTAGGAGCAGGTGCAATATTTACAGTTACATATACAATTGTTGGAGATGTGTTTACATTACAGGAAAGACCAAAAGTTCAAGGAAGCATAAGTACAGTGTGGGGCGTTGCAAGTCTTATAGGTCCATTTTTGGGAGGAATTTTAATTGATACTTTATCTTGGCATTGGATATTTTTCATAAACATTCCTTTTGGTATATTGTCAGTTATACTTATCCAAAGAAACTTAAATGAGAACTTTGAGAAGAAAAAACACAATATAGATTTTGCTGGAATTATTACTTTATCAATAGCAATGAGTGTATTTCTAAATATATTTTTATCAACTGAAAATGTAAGTTTTAATCATAATATATTTATTGGAATATCAGTAATTATAACTATTGTATTACTTGGAGCATTCTATAAAATAGAAAGAAAAGCAAAAGAGCCAATTTTTCCTTTTGATATATTTACTAAAACAAGTACACTTGTAAATTTAATCAGTTTTTTAGCTTCAGCTATATTGATAGGTGCAGATGTTTATCTGCCTATATATATACAAAATGTACTTGGATTTAGTGCTAAGGTATCAGGCTTAGCTTTAGCTCCAATGTCAGTAGCTTGGCTTATAGCTTCTGTACTTTTAGGAAAAGTTATGGTAAAGCTTGGTGGAAAAACAATAATAGTTATATCTAATATTGTTGTACTTATTAGCGCAATATTATTGATTACATTAGGAATAAATTCTTCGATAATGTTAGTTTTAATTTATGTTTTCATAATGGGCTTAGGATTTGGTGGAGCATTTACTATTTTAACTATAATTGTTCAAGAATCTGTAGAATATAAAAATAGAGGTTCGGCAATGGCTGCTAATTCATTGCTTAGAACATTAGGTCAAACAATAGGTGTAAGTGCGTTTGGAAGTATATTTAATATATATATAGTTAAATATTTTGTTCAGCTTGGAATAAACGGAGTAGATCCAAGTAACTTATATAACGTTTCTACACATAATGCAGCGGTTACCAGTGAGCAGATAAAGCTTTCTTTAAGCAGTTCTTTGCATGTTTTGTTTATAATACTTATAGCTATATCAATTATATCCTTAATTTTATCAATAGTGATGCCTAAAATAGCAAGTAATGCTAAAGCATCAGAAGTATAGATAAACAACTTTTAACTAACTTAGACTTATGTGGTGGCAAACCGAAAGAAGCTATATTCTTTTTCTCGGTTGCTATATAAATTAGCTGTGGATTTCTATCAGCAGAAGTTGCCCAATTCCTGCATGCTCCTCAAACAAGTTGAGGACAAGCAAGAACGGAATAACTTCTGCTGAAGAAATACCTACAGCTAATTTATAAATGCAACACTCCGAAAAAGAATACAGCTTCTTTCTAGGTTTGGATCTCTATTTCGGTTAACTATTACATATATTTAAATATTATTGATTCTAACTAACTTTAGATTGATTGTACTTTTCCTTGACATCTAAATAATAGTTAGCTATTGTTACATTCATGTAAGGAATAACCCATAATAATCCAATGCATAGTGGAATAATTCCTAGTATAATCCAACCTAAAAAACTTAATAATAGAATAAAATATTCAATCTTATGTCCTTTCATCATGTTCGCACTTTCTTTTAAGCATTCAATAATTGATTTACTATTATCATCAGCTAAAATAAAAAATGATTGTGAAAACATATATATTAATATAATACCTGGAACTATGAACACAATTAATCCTATCATAACAATTATCATCATTAAAATGTATAATCCTACTGCTTTAAGAACAATTTGAAATCCTGAAAATATATCAGCAAATTCTGGTTCTTTATTTTCATCTGCATAATTTAATGAAAATCTACACAATCCAACGCCTATTGTTACATCAATTATTATTGATATTAAACACATAATAATGCTTAATATTACACTATGACTAACTAACCTTGAAATCAGGTTTATAATAAATGGAATCAAAATACCTGCAACAAAAAATCCACCAACAGCTAGTCCCCATTTTCCTTTCAATTGATTTTTAGCATGACTTTTTAGTTCTGCTCTAGTATTCATAAAAATCCCCCTTAAATTAAAATACCATTGATATTTATGTAATAATTTTAAATATTATTCCATATTTCCATTTTTAATTATCATATTTCATAAGAAATTAAGAAATATGTTACAGATTGTATGGTTAGTAATTAGATTTATTATGTAAGTAATTGAAAAAAGGGAGTCATTTACCTTCATTGATAAATAATTAGGCTCAGGATTTTTAATCGTAGCGGTTGCATTAATCAAAGACAATTTTTTAGTTTAACGAATTAAAAAATTATAGCTATAATTTAAAGCAAAAAACAGTCATAATAAATAAAATATTACAAAAATGTTTTCAAAATGATAAAAAAAATACAATATTAGTAAGGAAAACAATTACAAAAGTTATCTTGTTTGGTATAATTGGATATATCGTGATGAATATGTAGTATTAACTTTTATAATATTTATTTGAAAAACGATGTAAAAATATATATTACAGAATTACTTACTTTTTTGTATATATCATATATTAAGTAGAGTAATATAGTAAAATTAAAAAATAAAGTAAGATAAAAGGGGGATTCTTATGAAAATAAGAGAACTAAAAGGTAGGGGGTCAATTAAAGCAAAGCTTATAGGAATTATTATTCCAATGATGATTGTAATAATATCATTACTCATTACTGTTTCTTATAATAAATCTAAAGGCATCATAACTAAATCGGCTAATGATTTATTAGAAACTTCAAGCAAAAAGCAAGTTGACCAAATTGAAGCATGGTTAAATGAAAATTTAGCATCATTTAAGGCCGTAAAAACGTCTTTAGAAAATACACAATTAAATAACGATCAATTACAAAATTTTTTAAATAAATATTATAATTACAGTGATAATTATCCAGAAGGTTTTTATATAGGTGATGAAGATGGAAATATGTTAAAAGCTAATGGCTCTAAGAAATCTGATAAAAATGTAATTGATTCAGTATGGTATAAAGAGGGATTAACTAGACTTAATATGGAATATGGTTCAGCATATAAAAATGAAGAAGGTAAAAATACTATCAGTGCTTCAGCTATATTAAATGATAAGTCAGGTAAAACAAAGGTTTTATCTACAGATATTTATTTAGATAAAATATCAATAATAGTGAATTCAATGATTGAAATGGATAATGCAGAAGCATTCTTAGTTGATAATAGTGATAAAACAATATTATCACATGGAGATAGCTCATTAATTTCAACTAAATTGGATTCAAACAATAAAGATAAATTTCTTAAGGAAGTTGCAGTGAAACTTGAAAATGGAAAATATGATTCCTGCGAATTAGAAAACAATATGGTTGTTTTTAAAGAAATAGAAGGAACTAATTGGATTCTTGTATCATATGTTCCAACAAAATCTATTTTCTCAGAACTTACTAAACTTCGTACTTTTATGATTGCAATAGCTATTATATCAATAATTCTTTTAACTGTTTTAGTAGAAAGAGTGGTACATGTAGTTATAAAACCAATTAAAGAACTTACTAAGACAATTATGGCAATGACAACTGGTGATTTCACAGTTGATGTAGAAGTAAAGGGAAATGATGAAATCTCTGTTATGCTAAAAAGTGTAAAAGAATTTATAGCGGTTATGCGCAATATGATAAATAAGATTAATGCA
Organism: Clostridium saccharobutylicum DSM 13864; assembly: GCF_000473995.1. Classification (NCBI taxonomy): domain Bacteria; kingdom Bacillati; phylum Bacillota; class Clostridia; order Eubacteriales; family Clostridiaceae; genus Clostridium; species Clostridium saccharobutylicum. Next base: position 2,031,429 of record NC_022571.1, read on the forward strand.
GTATCAGGTAAAATGAATGATCAGGCAGATGGAAGTATTGTGATTTCAAAAGAATTATATGATTCATCAAAACTTGAATCTGAATCTATGAAAAATTTAAATGTTACAGTAGATCAATTATCATGTTCAGTAAGTGAAATAGCAGAAAGTACAACAACTTTAGCAACTGTTGTTAGTACTACAAAAGATGATGGAAGTAATGTAAATCAAAAGATGAAAGAAACTATTAGTATTTCAGAAAAAGGACGACAAGACATGGAAAAAGTAAATATAGCTATGGAGAATATAAGAAATTCAATAAGTTCTCTTGAAGAGGCTATAAATAATGTAGGAAAATCTTCAGCTGAAATTACTAATATCGTTAATGTTATAGGAGAAATTTCAGAGCAGACTAATTTATTATCATTAAATGCATCAATAGAAGCTGCAAGAGCAGGGGAAGCAGGGAGAGGTTTTGCAGTTGTAGCAAATGAAATTGGCAAATTAGCTAATACAAGTTCTGAGTCAGTTAAAAATATTTCAGCGCTTGTAAATCAAATAAAAAAACTTGTTTCTGATACCGTAAAGCAATCCCATGAAAGCGCAGATTATATAAATGAAAGCAGTTATTTGATAAGTGGCACTGTAGATACGTTTGATGATATTTTTAATAAGATTAATGGGACAAATAATTTAATTCAAGATATGATTAAAAAAGTTGGACATTTAGATGAGGTTGCAGCAACAGTAGCAGCTATATCAGAAGAACAAGCTGCAAGTTCACAAGAAATTTTAGCAACTTCAGAAGTTATGGTTACTCAATCAAGTAATATTACTAAAAACAGTGAAAAAGTAGCTAATGATGCAAAGGAATTATCAAATACATCTGAAGAACTTAGTAAGCAGATTCAAATGTTTAAGATATAAGCTTTAAGGGGGATTATATTTATGAAGAAGAAAATAGTTATACTATTAACTATAATTATGATGTTTGCTGCTATTTCAGGATGTGCTTCAAAGAGTGGTACGGCATCAAGTAAAAATGTAAAAATTTTATTCTCAATGTCTAATAGTGCAGATAGTTACCGTGGTATGCTTGTGAAAAGTGCAGAAGATTATGCTAAAGGCAAAAATGTGGAATTAAAGGTTATGGATGCAGCAGGTTCTATAGAAGAGCAGGTGTCTCATATGAAAGAAGCAGCTTCAGGCGGATATAGTGCGATAATCTGTGCTCCGGTAAATCCAGATACAACCCTTCAACTTAAGAAGGCTGCCAAAGGAATTCCAATAATTTTTATGAATAGCAAGCCAAGTGAGGAGTTATTAGAAAAAGATAAATATATTTATGTGGCTTCAGATGAATCATTATCTGGAAAGTATCAAGCTGAATATATTACAGATTATTTGAAAAATAAAAATGATCTTAAAGTGGTTTTATTTAAAGGAGAAAGTAATAATTCAGCCACAAAAGAGCGTACAAAATCAGTAAAGGATGCTTTTAAAGAAAAAGGAATAAATGCAAATTATGTTTTTGAAGATTATGCTGATTGGAGTAGACAAGGCACAAAAGACATGTTTAATGTATTTTTATCTACAAATAGAAAATTTGATTGTGTAATTTGCAATAATGATGAAATGGCTTTAGGGGTAATAGATGCATTAAAGGAAAATAAAATAGATCCATCAACAGTTCCCATTGTGGGAATTGATGCAACAGCGGAAGGGTGCAAGGCTATTAGTGAGGGTAGTATGAAATTTACTGTTTTTCAATCAGCACAAGGTCAAAGCAAGAGTGCAGTTGATGCAGCTATTCAATTAGGTTCAGGAGGAACTTTATCTAATGTAGAAAATGTAACACAAGATGGTAAGCATATATGGGTACCATTTGAAAAAGTAGATAAGAATAATGTAAGTAAATATAGTTGAGTAAGGTGTAAATTAGGATTATGCGATAGTTAATGGAAGTCAAATACCTTTGTGTTCTACAGGACTTATGAAAATTTCACTGTAAGGTTTTAAATGTAAGTTGTGTCTATTCAAGCATGTTCACAATATTCATTGTGACAAGCAGTTAATAGAACAACCTTACATTAAGAACTGTAAACAGCTCATTTTCTGATGATTGCTTTACACAAAGGTATTTGATTTCTAGGATATATATGCATTTAAGTTCGGTAAGCATATATATCTATATATAACGCATTAATATATCTACATTACAAATAATTACAGTATTTCAATATAGGCTTAGCAAATTATTAGCAAGCATAGTTTTATACGATATGGGAATAAGTGTTATGCAAAAAATTTTATACGTTAAATATGTGAAAATATATAAATATTTATAGTAAACATCATGGATGAAGGACTTTTTAAGAATATTAAGCATGGAAAATGATTAGAGTAGAGTTTATACATAAAAACAATGTAGTATGCAGAAAATACATTTATAATTAGAAGTTATAATTTTCATAGTAAATATGAATACATACATGATTACTCTATGAAAAAAGCTATATAGGTAATACTTAAAAGTAGAACCTTATATTTTAAGTCAATTTAAGCAAATAAAAACAAACATAAAGATAAAGGGGGAATAAAAATGTCAACAACCTCAAAGACAACAAAAAAATTAACGTTGATACCTTTAGTATTAATGATTTTCACTTCAGTTTATGGTTTTAACAATATTCCAAGATCATTTTATAAGATGGGATATGCTGCTATTCCTTGGTATATATTATCAGGTATAACCTTCTTTGTTCCATTTGCATTGATGGTAGCTGAATTTGGTTCAGCATTCAAAGAGGAGAAAGGTGGAATCTATTCATGGATGGAGAAATCAATTGGACCAAGATTTGCATTTATAGGAACATTCATGTGGTATTTTTCTTATATAACATGGATGGTTAATGTTGCATCAGGTATGTGGGTTCCGGTGTCAAATGCTATATTCGGAAAAGATACTACGCAAACTTGGACTTTATTTGGATTTCAAGGACCACAGGTATTGGGGATTTTCGGGATTTTGTGGATATTACTAGTAACTTATACGTCAACTAAAGGCTTGGATAAGATAAAAAAAGTAACTTCATTAGGAGGAACAGCAGTTTTATTGTTGAATGTATTCCTTTGGATTGGCGCTATAGCAGTGTTTTTGGGGAATAGTGGGAGTTTAGCAGAGCCGATTGTAGGGATAAAATCATTTACTCAAACACCAAACCCTAAATATGCTGGAAATATAATTGCATCTTTAGCATTTGTAGTATATGCTTTATTTGCTTATGGCGGTATAGAAGCTGTGGGTGGATTAGTTGATGAAACTGAAAATCCAGAAAAAACTTTTCCAAAGGGAATTCTTATTTCAGCAGCTATAATATCAGTAGGATATTCATTAGGAATATTACTTATTGGAATATTCACTAACTGGGCAGATGTAATGGGGATTAAGGATGTTAATTTAGGAAATGCCAGTTATATAGTTATGTCAAATTTGGGTTATTCCCTTGGTACGGCATTTGGAGCAAGCGAGGCCACAGCTACAGCTTTAGGGCATGGAGTTGCAAGATTTGTTGGACTTTCAATGTTTCTTGCATTATCAGGTGCATTCTTTACACTGATGTATTCACCATTAAAGCAGATTATTGAAGGTACACCAACTAAATTATGGCCTGGAAAAGTTGGAGAAACCAAAAATGGGTTGCCTATAAATGCGATGTGGATTCAAGCTACTATAGTTTGTGTAATGATAGCATTGGTAGCTTTCGGTGGAAGCTCAATGGCTACATTTTTTAATATACTTGTTTCAATGACTAATGTGGCTATGACATTACCATATTTGTTTATAACTCTTGCATTTCCATATTTTAAGAAGAAAACAGAAATCAAGAAGCCATTTATAGTTTTTAAATCTCATGGAAGTGCAATTTTTTGGACTTGGATAGTTATTCTAACTGTAGGACTTGCCAATTTATTTAGCATAATACAGCCAGCAATAGAAGGTGATATGCAAACAACAATCTGGAGTATAGCTGGACCAATAATTTTTTCAGTAATTGCATGGTTAATGTATAATAGCTATGAAAAGAAAATTAAGTGATGTGCTTAGTATTATAATATAAATTTTAGTTATATTATTAAGATTATCAATAAAGCCATAATAATTTATTAAGTTTAGATTATTATGGTTTTTTATTATTCTTTAGAGTTAAAAGAAAACTACTTGTTAAGCAAGTAATCATAACTTTTACAGGCTTAATTGTATTCATTTAACCATATTTGGATATAATAAATAAATGATTTGATTTAAACCATATAAATAAGGAGGCATAATTTATGGAAACTATAATAATGGCATTAACTATTGATCCCAGGAGTGCACATGCACCACAAGTTCAAACTATTTTAACTAAGTATGGATGTATTATAACAACTAGACTTGGTCTTCACGAAGCTAATAAAAACTCTTGTTCGGAGAAGGGATTGATAATTTTACATATCCATTCTAACATAGATGAAGTAAAAGAATTTGAAAATGAGTTGCTTGATGTTGAAGGTGTTAAAGTAAAATATATGACTTTATAATTAAAATATTTTCTCTGCGTGGAAAAATGCAACTGCAAATATTAAATATGATTATATAAAATGTATTTAATAAAAAATAATATAAATAGTAGATGTTTTGCTTTTTACACAAAACTATCTACTATCAAATAAACACAATATAATAGAATATATTATGATATCTTAAATTTAGAAACAAATTTTGATAAGTTGTCTATGCTATCTTTAATTGAATTGGTTTGATTTTTTATATCTGAAATATTTTCTACTACATTGGAAGTTTTAGATGCTATATTAGAAGTACCTTCAGCACCTTCATTTGTTGATATATTTATTCCTTTTAGTGAAGAGATAATATTTTGCATAAGGATACGTATTTGTGTAGTTGCATCACTAAAATCATTTGATAATTTATAAATATTTTGAGCATCGTTGTTATATGTTTCACCTGTTGCTACCATAGAACTATAGTCTTGCTTAACACGTTTATCCACAAATTCCAATATTTCATTAGAACTTGTAGCAAGATTTTCAACTGAATTTAATACTGTTTGTGTTACATTTTGTATTTCATTTACAGTACTTTCAGAATCTTCAGCAAGTTTTCCTATTTCAGATGCTACTACAGCAAATCCTTTACCGGCATCACCAGCCCTAGCTGCTTCTATTGATGCATTTAAAGCAAGAAGATTTGTTTGAGAAGTGATTTCTAATATAGAATTTGATAGTGTTCTAATTTGTTCAACTGCCTTAGATTGTTCTATGGCATCCCTTAAATTTTTATTAGTACAAGAATAAATTTCATCTGCATTTTTTTGTGAAGAAATTGCATCAGATTTTATTTTATTTGCTCGATTGCTTATATTATCTGATACTGTTTCGCTTTCCTTTGATTTGAAAGCAATAGTTTCAATTGTATTTTGTATTTCAGTTGATATAGCATTCATTTTTTCTGTAGAGGCGGCAGTTTCTTGCATTCCAGCTGAAAGCTGTTCAGTAGTTGCAAAGACATCTTGCATTTCATTTGATAATTTTGACATATTATCATTTGTATTTCTAATCATATTTTTAATATTTGAAGATTCGTTTATTACTGATGCTAAAAGATTTTTAATAGATTTTTGCATTTTATCAGTTGTCTTAAGCATTACACCAATTTCATCCTTAGAATTTAGTAAATGAGGTGGTATTTCTTTAGTAAAATCACCTGTGGCAAGTACTTCAAACCAATTTGTAGCAGAACATAGTGCAGATGTAATAGGTTTTACTATTAAAAATGTAACTAGTATGCCAATGAATATTGCTAGTGCAATAAGTATTAAAAGTATTGTAATTGATTTAGTATTAGCAACTTGTGTTTGTGAATATATATCATCAGTTTTTTTTATATGAGATTTTAGTAATGCATTTGAAATACTACGAAAACCATCTATAAAATCTTTATTACTAATTAAATATTCGTTTATATCTTCAGTTTTAAAGTTTTCAGAAGAAGACATATCTTTTATTTTGTTGCACACATTTTTGTATTTTGGTAAGTTGCTTTCTAGTTTATTAATTTCATCTCTTTCATTATCATCTAACTTTAATTGTTTGTATTGAGAAATATCATTAGTAATACCCTCTATTTTGGAATTCATTTCTTTAATATAATCTTGTTGATTTGATTCATTTCCATTATTTAAAGCTAAGTTTACTAAGTCATATTGGCAGGTTCTTGATTGAATTCGTATATCATCTAGTAAATTTATAGCTTTTATATTATTATCATACATTGCTGATAAATTATCATTTGAGTTTCTAATAAAAGAGTAACCTATAAATCCTATAATGCAGGTAAAAATTAATAGTATAGTTGATAAGAGTGTTACTTTGTGAAATATTTTTATATTTTTTAACATTTGTATATTGCTCCCCTCATTTGTATATATTTATTAATTATAAAAATTAAACTGAATGATTATAAGTTCTATATATCCAATTATAATATTATTAATAAAAAGTGATATATAATTTTATATTCGATTACCATTATTTATAACTTTGTGGTAAAACTATAAAATTATAATAAATATATACATTTTCCATAAGTTTTTCAATAAAATAATTGTCTAAAATAATTGTTTTTAAAATAATTGTAAATAAAAAGCATTTTTTAAATTAAAAAATGCTTTTTATTTACGATTAATTAAATTTTCCACTAAGAAATAAATCAAACATATAATGTTTTACTATGTAGGAATATATAAATTTTGCTGAAGATTTTAAACAGATGATTGTATATACTTTAGTATGATATGATTTATTTAGCATGAAATATTAAAGTAGAACAATTTATATATAGAACTAGAGCTGAGTGAGCATCTTACTCCAAATTATAATTATGTATGATATTATTTATTTGAATGCACATTAAATCCTTGTTTATTTATAACTTCATTAACTTTAGGATAATAAACTGATTGATAAATTTTTGAAGTGAAAGTACTCCAATTTGTTTCTTGTTCAGATCTTCCAATATCATTTAAGTATTTGCTCATCTGTTCATCATAAGTATCTATAGATCTTTCGATAGATGTTGTATTGTAGCATTCATCATGCTTAAAGCTATTAAAAGGAACTCTCGGTTTTTTATGTGACTTATTAGCTGGATAACCAACTACTAATCCAACCATTGGAAAAGTATATTTAGGTAAACCTAGAAGTTCTATAACTTCTTCTGGATTTTTTCTGACTCCACCAATAGGCACTGTACCAAGACCAAGAGATTCAGCAGCAATTACTGAAGCACCTAAAGCTATTCCAGCATCTACAGATCCTACGAGAATACCTTCTATATCTTCGTGAATTACTTGTTTAAAACCAGTTTTTTCACCAGCAAGATAAGTTCTATAAAAATCCATTACAAAAACTAGAAATACTGGAGCTTTTGCAATATAATCCTGATTACCTGCAAGTTCTGCTAATTTTTCTTTTTTGGCTTTATCTCTTATAACTATAACAGTTACTTGCTGCCCATTTATTGAATTAGGCATATCTTGAGCACTTCTTACAATTTCATTAATTAATTCATCTGAAACCTCTTTATCTAAATATTGTCTTATTGATCTATGATTTTTTATTGTATCTATTGTATTATTCATAATTCATCACCTCATAATTATTCTTAATATTTATTTTGTAATTATACCTGAAATTATTATTATGATTTCATAATGTGATGGATGCTATTTTCTCATAATAGGTATTTACATAAATTTTCGCAATTATTGTATTATATTATTTATCTATTAAGGAAATGTACAGGTTAAAATTATAATATGTTATTTCCTTTTTTAGTCACTCTATTATGGTTATAACTAGAATAATTAAATTTATAACAATTTTAATTTTTATTTTGAGATAGTTTATTTTTTTAACATATATGGAAAATGATATTATTTCAATTTAATACAATTTAAATAATAGCAATAATGTTAATTTATTGACAGAAATATTGATAAAATGTATAATTATTTTGTCGATAAAACAATTATCGTGAAGAATGCAACTATATATTTAATAAATTGTTATATGCATATATTACGTTAATAACATTTGTATAATTGAACAATTCATGATATTTTGCAAAAAGTGAATACGATATCAAAAGTGTGTGAAATGAGTGGGGGATAAGACAAATGTTGATATGAAGGATAAACCAAAGAGTAAACATTGATAATAATTGTGTAAATTAAATGATACGTGTATATTGAGTAATTTATGTGGAATATAAGTAAAGTTTAAGAAAGAATCACCGTACTTTTTAGAACAATAATAATTTAATAAAAAATAAAACATATGGCAAATAGGGGGAAATAATAAAATGAAATTTTTTATCAATTTAAGTGTTAGCAAAAAGCTAGTCTCGACATTCTCTATTATTTCTATTTTTATAGTTTTAATAGGAGTTCAGGGGATATTAGGTTCGGCTAAGATAAATGACGCATCACAAGAGATATACAATAATAATTTAATATCAATTAGGAATTTAGAAGAAATTAAGGGGAATATAAATGATATTAAAGCTAATATGCTTAAAATTGTTTTTGAAAGAGATAGATCACAATTGGATGAAGAAATAAATACTATGCAAAACTATAGTGATAAAGATAATGAATTAATGAAAGAATACGATAATTTGGCTACTATAGAAGAAGAACAAAAAAATTATAATGAGTTTAAAGACGATTTGGTAAAATATAGGGATTATAGAGCTAAGGTAGTTGAACGTGCGAAATCTAATGATTATGATGCGGCAGTAACCATTTATAATTCGGATGTTAGTCCACTAAGAATATCTATGCTTGAAAAATTGGATAAGTGTATTGAGATAAATAAGCAAGCTGCTGAAAAAGCAAATTTAGATAGTACTATTCAATACAATAGCATTGTAAGAAATATTATACTTTGTACATCTATAGTATTTTTAATTATAGTTTTTATTGGTTATATATTAGGTAAGAATATTATTAATCCATTAAATAAAATAAAAAAATTTGCACAAAACTTGTCTGAATACGACTTTTCAAATTCAATTGAGATAACAAGAAAGGATGAATTTGGACAAACAGGGATTGCTTTAAATATAGCACAAGAAAATATAACTAGATTAGTTAAAGTTATTATGGAAAACTCTCAAGACATAAGTGCGGCTTCAGAAGAACTTTCGGCAACTATGCAAGCGGTATCACATAAAGCGTTGATTGTAGATAGAGCAGTTAATTCTATTGTTAATGATATGCAAGAGTCAAGCTCAGCATCTGAAGAAATAAGTTCATCTGTTCAAGAAGTAAATTCAAGTATAATTGAACTTTCTTCTAAAGCTGTTGAAGGAACTAATAATTCCAATGAGGGAAAAGAGAGAGCTACAGCAGTTAAAAATAATAGTCAAAGAGCTTTGAATGAAACCTTAAGAATATATTCTGAAAAGCAAATAAAAATGAAAAAAGCTATTGAAGATGGAAAAATAGTTAATAGTATAAAAGTTATGGCAGATACTATTGGAAACATAGCAGAACAAACAGATTTATTAGCATTAAATGCTGCAATAGAGGCAGCTAGAGCAGGAGAATATGGAAAAGGATTTGCAGTTGTAGCAGAAGAGGTGAGAAAACTTTCAGAGCAATCAGAGCAAGCAGTAGTGAATATTCAAGAGACTATTATTAAAGTTCAACAAGCATTTAAAAGTAGTACTGATACAGCAAATGAGATTTTAGAATTTATAAATAGAGACGTATATAAACAATTTGATGATTATAGTGAAACAGGTAAGCAATATTTTAATGATTCAGATTTTGTAAGCAAAATGTCTGAAGAAATTGCTGCTATGTCTGAGGAAATCACTGCTACGGTTGGACAAGTAAGTGAAGCAGTTCAAAGTATGGCAGAGTCATCACTAAAATCTAGTGAAGAAGCAGAAATAATAAAGGAAAGTATGGATGAAACTACACAAGCTATAGAGCAAATAGCAGTAACAGCTGAAAGTCAGGCGGAACTTGCTCAAAAATTAAATGAAATAGTGCAAAAATTCAAGATATAAGAGTGAAAATATTTTATACCCTGATATTAAGAAATTGTTTTAATTTATATTTGTTAATATAGGAGGAGATCGCTTTTATATATAAATAAATTAATTAATTGCATATATGTTGCAATATGATTTATTCATTCTCCAGTGATACGGTACTTAGTTTTAATGTATAATTCAATTTTTAACATATATCATTGATAGTTATTACTAAAGATATATTTAGGTATTAAAATCATATAGAAAATAGGACTTGCTATGATAAAGCAAGTTCTGTTTTTTTGTCATTAATTACAATTTTTTTTTGAAACAATATAGGAATATTTGAATTTAATATATAAATAAATTTTTTATTCAACAAAGGTTTTGTTAGTGGATTGTGAATAGGAGGTTATCCAAACTTATATAAATTTCTTGTATATAATCATCTAGTCAGACCAATCAATAGAAATTGTTATAAAATCAAATATCTCAGAAAAATTATTAATATTTTCAGAAATAATTTTTCATCATAATCTTTTTTTACAGAATTATAAATTAATATATGATTTTTTTGAAAAGTTATCCGTCATGGTCCATTCAGTAGCAGTTCCATGCTTTAATGAAAATACAATAAACTCTTTAAAAAAAATCATTAAATTGTCCACTTTCTTTCCATACATGTAAAAACTTACGAGTAGGATGATTATAAATTTCATTTTTTAAATTATTGTCATCTACAATATTTAGATTTCCATTTATTCTAATTTGAGTTCCATTACAATTAAAACATAATTCAACTTTTGAATTTTTTAATATTTGCTTGTACAATTCCTTGCAGGAAGCTGTGTGAAAGATAATAGCGTTATCATCTGCTTTATATAGTAACATACCTCTTACGCTGGGCTGTCCTTCATCTATAGTACCTAAGAAAAAGACAGGATTACTATTTATTAGTTTATAAATTTCTTCTTTATTCATTTTTAATCCCTCCAAATGCATAAATAATAGTTATTTATTATAATTAAGTATACTCAATGAATAAAAAGAATTCTTTCAAAATATTATCACATTTTTATATAATATTACTACTTATTAAAATAACTATGATAATCAGAAGGAGATAGACCTAACTGTTTCGTAAAGCATGCAGAAAAATGAGAGCAACTATAAAATCCACATTTTGCAGATATTTCTGTAATATTAATATTTTTTTCCCTAAGAAATTTTTTTGCTTTTACTAGTCGTATATTAATTAAGTATTCAATAGGAGAAATTCCCGTTTCTTTTTTAAAGACTCTATTAAAGTTAGATTTAGATATATTAGTTAAGTTAGATAACGAATCTAGAGTGATTTTTTCTTCAAAATGTTGATTCATATAATCTATGGATATTTGTATTTCATTCTTTTTTAATGTTATATCTTTAATGTTATCCAGTTTTAACATGCTTCGGATTAACTCATGTGTAATTATCAGTGATAAACTATCTAAGAGTTTATCTTTTCCTAAAGTATTTCCTTCATATTCACTAATAAATTTTTTTATAAAATTTATGATATCTTTTTTTACAATAAACTGATCCCAGAAATAGTTTTTTGGTTTATTAAAATCATATAAAATATATTGTTCATTAAAAAAATCAGCATTTATGAAAATTGCGATATAGCGATTGAAAGTATCATCTTTTTTTTCTTCATGAGATATTTTAGGAGACATAGCTGTTGTTATATAATAACTATCTGGTACTTGAAATTTAATATCTAACATTTTTTGCTCATTGGAAAAAAATATTACAAAAGAATAACTAGGATGACTATGATTAGGCTTAATGGCATATTCGCAAAATCCAATACTAGGAATAAAAATGCCTAATTTATCGGATACATATACATCAACATATTTTAAATTATCTGCTGTTATATCATTTCCAACAAGATTTCTTATGTTTTTCATGTCTTTTTCAGTTATAAACATGAATTTTCCTCCTTTCTTAAATACAGAATAAACATATTTTACTTGTAATTGAAATATTATCATAAATTTAGCTATTATATAATTGTAATTTAACTTGTTGTGCTAGTTTTTAATGCACAAAGTTGCTGTACCCGTTTAAACAATAATGATTTTAAGAATTGGATATCGGGTATTATTTAAATTTAGATATGTCTATTATAAGAAAAAATATCTAAAGGATCCTTGGTTAGTAACAAATTCAGAAGGACTTTCTTTTGAAAAATAATGTTTAGTTTTGCAAATTTATAGTTTAAGCGTTAAATTAATATAAAAAGTCTACACTTGAAACTGTGGCAGAAAACATCTTGAATAGATAGTTTTATTGGGTATTCTGGAACTAATGTCCATATAGTTCTTGAAAATTATTTAGAGCATAAATCTAAAGAAGATATTCAGAAGAAACACATATTAAAAGTATCTGCTAAAACAGAAAGTGCATTTAATAATAATGTGATTAATATTCTTGATTTCTTGAAGGGGTATGATGGAAGTTTTGAAAGTTTATGCTATACATTAAATTGCGAAAGAGATGATTATGGATATAGACAAGGATTTGTATTTAAAGATAAAGATGAATTAATAAGAAAACTAGAAACTTGCAAATATGAAAAAATACAAAAAGACGATAAAAAAGTTGTATTAGTATTAAGAAATCAAACAGAAGACATTGAAGCTGAATTTGTAGAAAAGGAAGCTATTTGTAAAAATATAAAGGATTTAAATATAAAATTTGATTATATTTTAGCAGATGAATTTGGTAAAATAATAATTTCATATTGTAATCGAGATATTGATGAAATTAAGGCTGAGAAAGATATAAGAGCATTAAAATTCAACCAGAATAATGAAGGATACTTAAATGCTGTTAATAAATTAAGTAAGGATAATAAATTAGTAATAATTCACATTGGAAGTTATTCGCATTATGAAAAAAGTGGTATAATGACAATATATATTGAAAATGATTATTATTTACATCGAATATGCGACTTATATGAGAATGATATTCAATTTAATTGAAGGGGGGTATATGAAGAATGTGAAATTAGAAAAATAAGTGCTCCTACTTATGCATTTGATAAAAATAAATTTTGGATTTATTTAGAAGTGTATTTTATGAAGAAAATAATGTTTTAATTCAAAAAAATTTAGATAAGTATAATTATAAAATAAAAGAATATTCTCTTGGAGGTGAAACCGAAAAAGAAAGATATGAAGCTAGTATGAAGATGTTAAATAATCATGCCAATACTACATTAACAGTTGATAAACTACCATTTGAAGTAGAAGTATATTATGTGGCAGAAGAAAATTGTATTTTATTTATAAGCATAAGCCACATAATAAGTGATGGCAGTTCGCTTGTTTTATTCGTTAAAGAATTAGTAAATAATTATAACGGAGAAGAAGATAAAAATGAAGTGCTTCAACAAATAGATCACAATTTATGGAAAGAAAAACTTGCGAAATCTGAAGAAAGTAAAAAACAAAATGAACATTGGAAAAATCAATTAAAAGATATTCAATTAGAAATAGATTTTCCAGGAGACAGAGAAATTAGAGAAGAAGATTATGTTGGAGAACAAACTAGATTTACTATTGAAGAAGATTTCTATAAAAACCTATGCAAGTTTATAAGAAAGGAAAAAGTAAGTATGTGTGCACCTTCATTGTATGCATTTAACTTATTAATAGCTAAGAGAACATTAATAAGTTATGTATATTTATGGATGAATTGGGCGGAGAATATATGCAGGTTTTAAACTACATAGTTGACAATTCAGATCAAATATTAAAAGAATATATTTAATTTTAAATATATGATTAAGAAAGAGATGATTTACATGAAAAAAGAAAATCCAGTTTCTGAAATTTTTGCATATGCAAGAGATGGGAAACAAAGGCTGATTTTATCAGCTATCTTTGCTGTAATAAGCGTTATACTTGGTTTAATTCCATTTTCGCTTGGCGCAAAGATATTAGAACAATTATTAGATGGAAATCTAACAAGAGATTATGCTATTAAACTTGGATTAATATGCCTTGTCGCATTTCTATTAAAAGAATTTTTTGGCTCAATTTCAACTTATATTTCACATGGAGTTGCATTTAGAACTTTAAGGAATATAAGAGTAACTATAATAGATAAGATTGAAAGAGTTTCCTTAGGTTATATAAATGGACAATCCTTGGGAGAATTTAAAAAGACAATAATTGATGATGTAGACAGCCTTGAATTTGTATTAGCGCATGCAATACCAGAAATGATATCAAATAGTATTGCACCAATTTTACTTATTATTTATATGTTTACAATAAGTTGGAGAAGTGCAGTAGCAGGACTTATTTCAACAATAATTGGAATATTTGTTGTGGCAATAATGATGGCTGGTGGTGCTCAAAAGATTTTTAAAGTATTTACAGAAGGCAGTGCAAAAATGAATTCAACTGTTATAGAGTATGTAAATGGTATGGAAGTAATAAAGGTATTTAACCAAACTGCTTCTTCTATGAAAAAATATGAAGGCTCAGTAACTAATTACAGAGATGTTATGAATGCATGGTATAATCACTGTTATCCATTTTTAGCTATTAATAATGTAATTGCACCTTTAAGTGTTGCGTTTGTACTTCCTGTGACTGCAATATCATATATTTCAGGTGCAATGACTATGGAAAGTATGATTTTATCAATAGTAGTTTGCCTTGGAGTATCAGAACCTATACAAAAACTTGTAAAATTTACAGATCATTTTAATGAAATAAATATGGTTTATAGTAAGCTTAAACAAATACTAAGTATGCCAGAACTTAGTGTAGGAAATAAAAAAATAGATGTTAATAATACAGGAATTAAAGTTGAAAACATTAAGTTTGGATATTCTAATAATGAAATAATTCATAGTGTTTCATTTGAAGCTAAACAAGGAAAGATGACAGCATTAGTAGGGGTATCTGGTTCAGGTAAATCTACTATAGCAAAACTTATTGCAAGATTCTATGAAGTGCAAGAAGGTTCAATTAAAATAGGTGATACAGACATAAAGAAAATGCCTTTTGGTGATTATTCTAACTTAATATCTTATGTATCACAAGATAATTATTTACCTAACCTTTCACTAAGAGATAATGTTTTAATGGGAAAACCAAATGCTACTGAGACTGAATTTGAAAGAGCGGTAGAAGCAGCTGGATGTAATGAATTTATTAAAAAATTTGAACGAGGATATGATACTATGGTTGGTGATGCTGGAGATAAGTTATCTGGTGGAGAAAGACAAAGAGTATCCATTGCAAGAGCTATAATTAAAAATGCACCAATAGTAATTCTTGATGAAGCTACTGCATCAATTGACCCAGAAAATGAAAGTAAGATTCAAAATGCTCTTGATAAACTTTCAAAAGGAAAAACACTTATAGTAATTGCCCACCGTTTATCAACAATAATAAATGCAGATAACATTATATTAATGAATAAAGGTGAAATTAATGCACAAGGAACTCATGAAGAACTGTTAGAAAAATCAAAACAATATAAGAGTATGTGGGAAGCTCATGTTGGAGCTAAAGATTGGAGTATGCACAAATATGTTAATAGAGTAAAAGAAGGTGTAAGATAAAATGATAAAAGTTGTAAAAGATATAATGGAGCTTTCAGGAGAATATAAAAAATATATAAAGAAGGGAATCATAGTAAGTTTTATTAACGGGATTTTTTCAAGTGTACCTCTTTTATCAGTTTATTATTTCTTTTGTGCTTTTGAAAAAAATGATTTTAAGAGCTTAGACATGAGTACTGTGTGGAATAGTATTTTAATATTTTTAGTTGGAGTTATCGGTGGAATTATAACTAAATATTTATCATATCATTATGAAGGTTATTGTGGATGTTACATGGCAGCTAAAGAGAGAATATCAATAGGAGATCATCTTCGCCGTGTACCTATGAGTTTCTTTAAAGAAAATAGTTTGGGTGACATAGCTGTGTCAATTACATCTGATCTTCAACATATAGAAACTAATGCGCCAACACTTTTAGATTTAATCATTAATGGATTAGTATCATCAATAATATCAACAATTTTTCTTATGATTTTTAATATTAAAATAGGAATTATATTTTTAATTGTATTTATTATTGCTTTATTACTTATTAGGGTAATTGAAAATAAAGGTGATTTTGAAATTGCAAATCAAAAGAAAGCTCAGTCCATAGCGACTAATTCAACTATAGAATATATAAGAGGAATTACTATATATAAAATGTATAGAATGATGGGACAAAATACAGCTAAGTTAAAGAAAGAATATGATGAATATAGTGATGCCTGTGAGAAGAGTGAGTATAAGCTAATACCATTAGGTGGATTACTTTATGCTATATTAAAAGCTGCACGTGCTGTTGTAATATTAGCAGCTTCATTAATGGCTTTAAATGGTGAATTGTCTTTATCAATAGCTGCAATGATGATAGTTGCTTCATTTAGCATATTTACTCCAATTGAAAGCATAAGCAAAGCATCAGGAATGATAAGACAAATGGAAACAGTAATAGATAGAGTAAAAGCGATTAAGAATTTTGAAAGAATTGATGCTGATGGAAAAGATATAAAACTTCATAAATTTGATATAGAAATTAATAATGCATCTTTTGCATATGAAAATCAAGATAATAGTGATGAAAAGAATATAACAATAAATAATGTTTCATTTAAAGTTAAAGAAAATAGCATGACAGCAATTGTAGGTCCTTCAGGATGTGGAAAAACAACTATGACAAGACTTATTGCAAGATTTTATGATGTACTTAAAGGAGAAGTAAAAGTTGGAGGAGTAGATGTTAAGAAACTTACTTGTGATAGTTTGTTAGAAAATGTAAGCATGGTATTCCAAAATGTATACTTATTTAATGATACAATTATGAATAATATTAAATTTGGTAACCCTAATGCAACTGAAGAGGAAGTGAAAGAAGCAGTTAGAAAAGCTAGATGTGATGTATTTATTGAAAATCTTCCTGATGGATATAATACTGTAGTTGGAGAAGGTGGAGCTGCTTTATCAGGTGGTGAAAAACAAAGAATATCTATTGCTAGAGCAATATTAAAAAATGCTCCAATAGTTCTCCTTGATGAAGCAACTGCTAATATTGATCCAGAAAATGAGGTATATATTCAAGAAGCTATAAGTCAGCTTGTAGAAAATAAAACACTTATAGTAATAGCTCATAGACTTAATACAATAAAAGATGCTGATCAAATAGTAGTAATGAATGAAGGACAAATAAGTGATATTGGAACTCATGAAGAATTGCTTAAGAGAGGCGGTATTTACGAAGTATTCTGGAATATAAGACAAAATGCTAATGTATGGCAAGTTAAGAATTCTTAAAATGCCAATTAGAAATAAGATTTATATTACTCAGGCAAACTAATTAATCCTATATATTAAGAACTAATTAAAAATGAGAAAATCTGGAAACATATGAATATTAGTTTCTAGATTTTCTTTTTTATGTATAAGAAATTATAAAACATTTTTTACCAATTTGGATTTGTTATTTTTTTGTTAGTTTCTAAATTAATTAGGCAAATGTGCTCTAATAATATACTACACTAAAATTAAAGAAACTTTACAAAGGTTTAATCCTTTATTGTCAATTTTATACTGTTATCTAAAACATATATATTATTGAAATTTTGTTGTGAAATCATGTAAATATAGATTTTTTATATTTATGTTAGATAAATCATTTTTATGTAAACATATAGATAGATAAGAAGAAGATAACCTGATTGTACTTAATTTACATGAATTATTGAAGTCTAATAAAGTGTCTATACTGCAATCTGATTTATCAAGAATATAAGAAAAGTCTAATTTGTTAATGTCATTATTTAATCCAGTGGAAGTAAATTTAAAATAGCTTTCTTTTATTGACCATAGTTTTGTAAAAGTAGCATTGAAATCACATAAAGAATGTTCGATCAATTCTTTTTCTTTAGGTGTACATACATAAGAAAGAAGATTGTAATCTATATTAGAAATAGCTTGTATATCTATACCACATGGATATTTAGAAATAATACATGCAGCTTCATTATCACTATGAGAAAAATTAAAATGAAGATCAGGAATGTTTTTAAAAAATGGTTTACCAAAGTTATAACACATATTAGGAATATTTTCTGGACATGTTATATTTAATCCATAAAGCAATAAAAGGAACGCTATTAAAGAAGTATTTTTATCTTTTTGGAATTTATATTTTAATATCTTTTCTTTTCTATAATTAGGAAGATAATTAAAAAAAGTATCAAATTGTTTTTCTGTTATAGATTGAATATTTTCGAAGTATAAGACTGTTGGATTATTTATGCTCATAAGATTATCCTTTCTTTTATAAATAACTATTTCTTTTTTATTATACATTAGTATTCATAAATATTCCTTTATTATATAAGATTTTCTTCTTTTAATTCATGCAAAGTTGTTTATTATTCTTTTATAGTATATATTTTTAATAAGGAAAGCAGAGAAAATATGGAATAAGGCACATTCAAAAAATAACACGTTCATTTGTCAGATTATTTTTGATTATGAGCAGGTTGACCTGATAGGTCAACCTGTGAAGACAATCCACATCATTGACTGATGAAAAATATCTATGGCAAATTGGACTTGTTATTTATTTTCATGTGCCTAAATTTATAAAGGTGGCAGTATGAAAGTTTTCGAATTTAGTAATGGAGAAATAAATGAAAAAAAGTCATTAGTAGAAACATTAAAAATAGATATTAATAAAAAGAATATAATTTCATTTGTTGGTGGTGGAGGTAAAACAAGTCTTATATATGAATTGGCAAATGAATTAAGTAAATTAGATAAAAAGGTTATTGTAACTACAACTACCCATATGTTTATGCCAAAAAGCAATGTTGTACTTTCTGGGAAAAAAGATGATATAGTTAAATTACTATGTAGTGAAAATATGATTACAGTTGGAATGTTATGTGATGAAAAAAATGTAAAATTTAATCATAATCAATTGAAAAACAGGAAAACATTTGATACGATTGAACAAGGAAAATTAAAAAAAATAAAAGGATTACCAAGAAATATATCTGTAAGTCTTATAGAATTGGCACATTTTGTTTTAGTTGAAGCTGATGGGGCAAAAAGGATGCCACTTAAAGTACCAGCACAACACGAACCAGTAATATTAGATGGAAGCAATTTAGTTATTGGTGTGTGTGGAATTGATTCAATTGGAAAACCAATAAATGAAACATGTCATAGATCTAATTTAGTCGCAGATTTTTTAAATGTTCATGAAAATCATATTATTAATGAAAGCGATATTGCTAAGATATTATTAAGTAACAGAGGACAAAAAAAAGATGTAAAATGTGATTATAAAGTTATCATAAATAAAGTTGATAATAAGGAAAGATTAGAAAATGCTAAGAGGATTTCAAGTGAATTTTGTAAATTAGGATATAATCACTTAATATTAACTGCATTTAGGCACATTCAAAAACATAATTATTGATTACATATAAGAGAGGAGAACAACTTTAACATGATATTAATAAAAGGTGCTGGAGATTTAGCTACAGGAGTTGCTCATAGATTGAAAAAGTGTGGTTTTGATATTGTAATGACAGAAATTGCACAGCCTACTACAGTAAGAAGAACTGTGGCTTTTTCACAAGCAGTATATGATAAAGAAGTAGAAGTTGAGGGCATAAAAGCAATATTGGCACTTAAAAATGACGATATTGATAATATAATTTCAAATGGAAACATTGCAGTCTTAGTTGATGAAGAAGCTAAAATTGTAGATGAAATTAAACCAGATGTAATAATTGATGCTATAATTGCAAAGAAAAATTTAGGAACACATATTGATGATGCACAAATTGTAATTGCACTTGGACCAGGATTTACAGCTGGAGTTGATTGCAATTGTGTTGTTGAAACAAAAAGGGGACATTATTTGGGAAAATCAATATATAATGGAAATGCTATACCTGATACAGGGGTTCCAGGAAACATAGGTGGGTATACTAATGAAAGAATAATAAGAGCAACAGATGATGGTAAAATAAAACCTGTATCTAAAATAGGAGATTATGTAGAAAAAGGTGATATTGTTGCTTATGTAAATGATACTCCGATTTTTGCAGAGCTAAATGGAATAGTACGTGGAATGCTTCAAGATGGAGTCTATGTATATAATACAATGAAGAGTGGAGATATAGATCCAAGGTGTGAAAAAGATCATTGTTTTACAATATCGGATAAAGCTAGATCGATTTCAGGTGGCGTTTTAGAAGCAATTTTATACCTAAGGCATAATCAAAAGTAGGCTTGGTAGATGAGATTGTTATTTTTTTGAATGTGCCTTATAAAAAGATAAAAATATTAAAGTATAAAGGAGCACAAATATAATATGAATAAATTAATCGATGCTAAAGGGAAAAATTGTCCTATTCCAGTAATAATGGCAAAAAAAGAAATTGATAATGGAAATGAAAATTTTATAATTGAGGTTGATAATAAAATTGCTGTTCAAAATCTTCAAAGATTAGCTAATAGTCAAGGATTATCATCAAGTGTAAAAGAAGAAAATGAGGTATTTAAAGTTATATTTTTAAATGATAACAATCAAACTGATGAATGTATAGAATGTAATGAAATATTATCTGAAATAGAAGATAATAAAAATCAAATAAGTACTTGGTCTGTATTTATAGGAAAAGAAATTATTGGAGATGGAAATGAAGAACTTGGAAAGTCATTAATGAAGATGTATTTTTATACAATATCAGAAGGAAATGATTTACCAAAATCAATTTTATTTATGAATGATGGAGTAAAGGTGATTACATTAAATGAACAAGCTATAGAACATTTAAAAGACCTTGAAGAAAAAGGCGTTGAAATTTTAGTTTGTGGTACATGTCTTAATTTTTATGGACTTCAAGAAAAGCTAACAGTAGGAAAAATAAGCAATATGTATGATATAACAAATTCTATGAAGGAATCATCAAAAGTTATTACGCTTTAAGGAGGACACGTTCTATATGTCACGAAATATAAAACTTACGAATTTAACTAAAACTTCAGGGTGTGCTGCTAAGATAGGACCTAGTATTCTTCATAATGTTTTGAGTAGTTTACCTAAATTTGAAGATGCAAATTTGCTTGTTGGATTTGATACTAGTGATGATGCCTGTGTATATAAAATTAATGATAATACAGTAGCAATTCAAACTGTGGATTTTTTTCCACCAATGGTTGATGATCCATATACTTTTGGACAAATTGCAGCTGCCAATGCTCTTAGTGATATATATGCAATGGGCGGAAATCCTGCAACAGCTATGAACTTACTTTGCTTTCCGTCTTGCTTAGATATGTCAATTATGCATGATATACTTGCAGGAGGATATGATAAGGTCAAGGAATCAGGTGCAGTAATTGCTGGTGGACATACTATAGCAGATCCTACGCCTAAATATGGTCTTTGTGTAAGTGGATTTGCACATCCAAGTGAAATTCTTTCAAATAGTAATGCAAAAACTGGAGATGTAATTATACTAACAAAACCATTGGGGATTGGAGTAATGAATACTGCAGCTAAAGCAGAGTTACTTACTGAAAGTAAAGTTAAAGAAATTGCAGCCATAATGTCTATGTTAAATAAATATGCAAAAGAATGTATGTCAGGACTTGATGTACATGCATGCACTGATATAACAGGCTTTAGCTTGATTGGTCATAGCTATGAAATGGCAAGTGGGAGCAGTAAAACAATAGAGATTTTTAGTGATTGTATACCTATTATAGATGGAGCACTAGATTATGCTAAAATGGGCATTATACCTGAAGGTATGTATAATAATTTTGATTATTTAAAAGATAAGTTTACTTTAGCTTCAGATATTAAGCAGGAGCTACAAGATGTGCTATTAGATCCACAAACATCAGGTGGACTGCTTATTTCACTTCCAGAAAGAAATGTTAAAGAGTTTTTATCAAGAAGTGAAACATTTACTTCATATGCAAGAGTTGTTGGACAGGTTTTTGATAAAGGTGATAAGCATATAATTATTAAATAATATATTAATCTAGATAAAAATCGAAAGTTGGTAAATATATCATCAAGATATGTTTTAGTATCAAAGCATGGTTAAAAATAGCCAACAAATATTTTTGATTAGGATAATAATTTATATTAAGAAAAATTACTTGATATGTGCCTTAGATAAAAATGTATGATTGATAATTATTGATTTGTACATAATGTAAACAAAAATATGTAATTAATAACTGTTAATTGATTTTGAAAATCAAGTGAAATCTAGAAAAATAAAACCTAAAAATATAATACAAATTGGGGGAAATAATCATGAAATTACAAAAGAATTTACCAGAAATATTTGAGGAATTTGGAGAAGGAAGAAGAAATGCTTTTATTAAAGCTAAGGAACTTAAAGATAAGGATATACCTTTAATAGGCGTGTTTTGTACTTACTTTCCACAAGAAATAGCATTATCAATGGGGGCAGCTACAGTTTCACTTTGTGCAACATCTGATGAAACTATTGCAGATGCAGAACAAGATCTTCCACGTAATTTATGTCCATTAATTAAATCAAGTTATGGTTTTGCTAAAACTGACAAATGCCCTTTCTTTTTCTTTTCAGATTTAATTGTTGGAGAAACAACTTGTGATGGTAAAAAGAAAATGTATGAATATCTTTCAGATTTTAAACCAGTACATGTCATGGAACTTCCAAATTCTCAAAGTGAAGATGGACTTAAGTTATGGAAAAATGAAATAATTAAGTTAAAATCAACTTTAGAAGAAATGTTTGATGTAAAAATAAGTGAAGATGATATAAGAAAAGCTATTAAAATAAAAAATAACGAACGTAAAGCATTAAAGAAATTTTATGAATTAGGTAAAAGAGAACCAGTTGCAATGTTAGGGCAAGATATATTTAAGGTTATAAATGGAACAACATTTAGTTTTGATAAGGAAGCAATTCCGAAGCAAATGGATGAGTTGATTGAAAAAATTGATTGTGAATATGAATCAGAAAAGAAATATGAATTAAAGCCTCGTATATTAATAACTGGATGTCCTATTGGGGGAGCAGCTGAAAAAGTTATTAAGGCAATTGAAGATAATGGCGCTTATGTAGTTGCTTTTGAAAATTGCAGTGTTGCAAAGGCGGTTGATGAATTAGTGGATGAAGAAAATCCTGATGTTTATGATGCTCTTTCTCGTAAATACTTATCAATTGGATGTTCTTGCATGACCCCTAATCTTAATAGAATTAAGCTACTTAATAAAATGATTGATGAATATAAAGTAGATGCTGTAGTTGATGTAGTATTAACAGCTTGCCATACATATAACGTTGAAACCTTATCGATTAAAAGATTTGTAAATAATGAAAAAAATAAACCATATATGAGTGTAGAAACTGATTTTTCCACTAATGATATAGGGCAATTAAATACAAGAATGGCTGCATTTATAGAAATGCTTTAGGCATATTCCAAAAAGATAACAAATACATCTGTTAGCTTGCTTGCCTTATGAAAAATATACATGGCAAATTGGATTTGTTATTTATTTTCATGTCACTTAATTTTTAGATTATAAGGTGGTAAATTATGAATAAATATACTTTGGGAATAGATTCAGGATCAACAACTACAAAAGGTGTATTATTTGATGGTAAAAATATTGTTAAAACGATGATTGTAAAAACTTCTGCAAAACCAAAGGAAAGTATTTATAAAATATATAACGAACTTTATTCAGATGATGTAGGATATACTATAGCTACAGGTTATGGCAGAAATTTATTAAAAGAAGCTAATAAAACTGTTACTGAAATAACCTGTCATGCACAAGGTGCAGCTTTTCTTAATCCAACTATTAGAGGAGTTATAGATATAGGTGGACAAGATTCGAAAGTTATTTTGTTAGACAATTCATTAAATGTTATTGATTTTCTGATGAATGATAAATGTGCAGCTGGAACTGGAAGATTTGTTGATGTTATGATGAGAACTTTAGAAGAAGATATGAGCAATATAGATGATTTTGTGAAAGACAGAAATCCAGTAACCATATCTAGTATGTGTACTGTTTTTGCTGAAAGTGAAATTATTAGTCTTCTTGCAAAAGATGTTCATAGAGGTGATATTGCTCTTGGAATAATTCATTCAATATGTAAAAGGACAGCCAATTTTGCACAAAGGTTAAGTTTACAAGGAGATATATTTTTTAGTGGTGGACTTGCTTTATCTGAAGTTTTCAGAGCAAATCTTGAAGTATACCTTAATAGAAAAGTAATAACTAATGATTTATGTCAGTTTGCAGGTGCAATTGGTGCAGCCACTATAGCATATAGAAAAATTAAGGCACGCTAAAGAAAATAACAAGTCCAAAATGTCATGATTATTTTGCATTAGGCTTGACAGATGGACTTGTTAGTTTTTTGAATGTGCCTAAATAAAAAATGATGGAAGGAATTATACAGGATAGATAGAACTTATACTTGAATGTATACTTATAGAGTTAAAGCAATGAAAATAAATTTAATTTTACTAGCATCAGGAAATAGCAGAAGGTTTAAGGATAATAAGTTATTGTCTATTATAAATAATAAACCAATGTTTATGAATGTAGTGGAAGAAGTATTAAAATTAGATTTTAATAAAATAATATTAGTCACACAATATGAGAAAATCAAAGAAATGCTATCCGAAAAAAACATAGAAGTAGTTATGAATAAAAATAGTGACTTGGGAATATCACATTCTATAGTTATTGGTATACAAAATGATACTAATGCTGATGGTTATATGTTTATGGTATGTGATCAGCCTTTTATAAAAGCGGATACAATTAAAAGATTGGTTAATAAATTTATAAGCAGCAATAAGGAAATTGTATGTGTAGAATATAATGGATTAACTGGAAATCCAGCAATATTTTCTAAGAAATATGTAAATGATTTGATGAACTTAAAAGGAGATATAGGCGGTAAATGCATAATAAATAGAAATTTACATGATCTAGAGACGATTAAAGTTTATGATAAATTAGAAATAGTAGATATTGATACAAAAAAAGAATTTTATGATTTGATGATATAATTGAATAAAAGACAGGTAGTATAATTGAAATTGAACTGCCTCTTTTTTGCTTATAGTGAAGAATAGAAAATAACTAGAATATAATTATAAAATATGGTAAAATTAAATTTGAAAAAGACGTATGTTTGCAGGAAAATATACTTTAATGTTCTTTTTTATCATAAGATGAAATAGATATTTAATTAAAAATAAAAAATGTATCCACTAAATTTAAGTTACATAAGATTTATTTAAAGATTTAGTGGATATTTTAGGCACATGAAAATAAATAATAAGTCCAAAGCTGCCATGGCTATTTTTCATCAGTCAAGGAAGTAAAGTGCCATCATAGTGGGTCTATTATGGCACTTTACTAACGCAGAATGATGGAAAATAGGCTGGCAGATGGGCTTATTATTTTTAAAATTTTGCTTTAATGTATTGAAATAAAATGGAGGTAAGAGAGCTTGTTTACAATTAAAAATTATGTAGTAGCAGAAGATTTAGCACAAGCATATGAGTTGAATCAAAAGAAGAACAATGTTATTTTAGGTGGAATTGCTTGGCTTAAAATGGGAGAACGTAATATTCAAACAGCTATTGATTTATCTAAATTAGGATTAGATAAGATTGAAGAAGATGAGGATTCTTTTAAAATAGGTTGCATGTGTACATTACGAGATATGGAAGTTAATGAGTCGCTAAATTCTTATTTTGATGGAGCTATATCAAAATCATTGATACATATAGTTGGAGTGCAATTTAGAAATTGTGCAACTATCGGAGGAAGTATTTATTCTCGATTTGGTTTTTCGGATATTTTAACATGTTTATTATCTCTAGATACATATGTAGAGTTATATAATGGTGGAATTATTCCTTTATCAATTTTTAAGGACATGCCATATGATAATGATATTTTAGTAAGAATAATAATCAAGAAGGATAATAGAAAAGTATCTTATTTAACACATAGAATGAGTGCTACTGATATTCCAACTCTTGCAGTAGCAGTTTCAAGATTAGAGGATAAATGGGAGATTGTATTAGGAGCCAGACCTCAAAGAGCAGTTTTAGTAAATAAATGTGAAGAAATCTTAAGTCAAAATCCAACTAAAGAAGAAATCGATTTTTTAGTGAAACATATAATGCAAGAAGTGAAATTCGGAAGCAATATGAGAGGAAGCAAAAAATATAGACAAATTCTTGCCGGAGTATTTATAAATAGAGGAATAGAAGAAGTTATTGGAGGTACTCATGAAAATTAAGCTATGGATAAATAATAAAGTATTTGAAGATGACGTAGAAGTTGATACATTGTTAATTGATTATTTAAGAAGTAAAGGATTCTATAGTGTAAAAAGAGGTTGTGAAACTGCAAATTGCGGTTTGTGTACTGTGCACTTAGAGGGAAAGCCAATATTATCATGTAGTACTCTTGTAATGAAAGCAAACGGATTTCATGTAACAACGCTTGAAGGAATGAAAGAAGAAGTTGAAGAATTTGGAGCATTTATGGCAGATGAAGGTGCAGAACAATGTGGTTTCTGCAGTCCAGGATTTATTATGAATGTATTAGCTATGAAGAAAGAATTGGTTAATCCAACAGAGCTTGAAATTAAGCAGTATTTAAGTGGAAACTTATGTCGTTGTACAGGATATATGGGACAGCTTAGAGCAATTGAGAAATATTTACAATACAAGAAGGAGGACTAAGTAATGAAATCAGTTAACCAAGGAATAAGAAAAAAAGATGCCATGTCACTTTTAACAGGTAAACCAGTATATACAGATGACATAGCACCAAGCAATTGTTTAATAGTAAAAGTACTTAGAAGCCCTCATGCACATGCCTTAATAGAAGATATTAATGTAGATATTGCTAGCAAAGTTCCAGGTATTGAATGTATTTTGACATATAAGGATGTTCCAACATCTAGATTTACTATGGCTGGACAATCTTATCCAGAACCAAGTCCTTACGATAGATTAATTTTAGATAAAAGGCTTAGATGTGTAGGTGATCCGGTTGCAATAGTTGCAGGAATTGATGAAAAATGTGTTAATAAAGCTTTAAAGTTAATAAAAGTAAAATATGAAGTTTTAGAAGCTATACTAGATTTTAGGGAATCTAAGGATAACAAAGTTGTAGTTCATCCAGAAGAAAATTTTAAAACATTATGCAAAGTTGGAACAGATGCTAAGAGAAATCTTTGCTCAAAGGGAGAATTTGTATTTGGTGATGTTGAAGAGGAATTAAGTAAATGTGCACATGTAATAGATAGTACATATCACACTAAGGCAAATAGTCAAGCTATGATGGAAACATTCAGAACTTTTACTGAACTTGATATTTACGGAAGATTAAATGTCACAAGTTCAACTCAGGTTCCATTCCATGTAAGACGTATTTTATCCAATGCACTTGAAATACCTAAGTCAAAGATCAGGGTAATCAAACCACGAATAGGGGGAGGATTTGGAGCTAAGCAAAGTGTTGTAGCTGAAGTTTTCCCGTCTATTGTAACAATAAAAACTGGAAAGCCAGCTAAGATGATTTATACTCGCAAGGAAAGCATGACGTCAGGAAGTCCAAGACATGAAATGGAAATTAAAGTACGTTTAGGCGCTGATGAAAATGGTATTATAAAAGCAATATATATGTATACATTATCTAATGCTGGAGCTTATGGTGAACATGGACCAACAACAGTAGGGCTATCAGGACATAAATCAATGCCACTATATAGCGGAGCAAATGCTTATAAATTTGAATATGATGTTGTTTATTCAAATACTATGGGCGGAGGAGCTTATAGGGGATATGGAGCTACTCAAGGAATATTTGCTTTAGAATCTGCAGTAAATGAGTTAGCAGCAAAAATAAATATGGACCCTGTTAAAATAAGAGAAATGAATATGGTGGCAGAGGGACAAGTGATGCCGGCTTATTATAATGAAACAGCTAATAGTTGTACATTAGACAAATGTTTAGCCAGAGCTAAAGAAATGATAGATTGGGATAAAAAATATCCATGCAGAGATATGGGTAACGGTAAGGTTAGATCGGTTGGAGTTTCTATGGCAATGCAAGGTTCAGGGATATCTAATGTTGATACTGCAGCAGTTGAAATAAAATTAAATGAGGATGGATTCTATACATTAATGATAGGAGCATCTGATATGGGAACAGGCTGTGATACAATATTAGCTCAAATGGCAGCAGATTGTTTAGAGTGTGATGTAGACAATATTGTTGTTCATGGTGTTGATACCGATCAATCTCCATATGATACAGGTTCTTATGCATCAAGTACAACTTATGTAACAGGAGGAGCTGTAGTAAAGACTTGCGCAACTCTAAGAAAGAAGATAGTAGAAGAAGGAGCTAAGTTACTTGGCTGTCCAGTTGAAAATGTGGAATTTGATGGTCAAAAGGTGTTCTCGTTTAAAGATGATAAAGAAATGAGTTTAAGAGATTTAGCTAATGCTACTTATGTTGGTGGAAGCCAAATGTTAAGTGCTACTGAATCACATTACTCAAAAGTTTCACCACCACCATTTATGGTTGGGCTTGTTGAAACTGAAATAGATAAGTTAACTGGTAAAGTTGATATTATTGACTATGTTGCAGTAGTTGACTGTGGAACTGTAATAAATCCAAAACTTGCACGAATTCAAGTGGAAGGCGGAATTGCTCAAGGTATAGGAATGGCTTTATATGAAGACATTAGCTATGATAAGAATGGCAGAATGAGAAATGATTCGTTCTTGCAATATAAGATTCCAACACGTCTTGATGTAGGAAATATAAGAGTGGAATTTGAAAGCAGTTTTGAGCCAACAGGACCATTTGGAGCTAAATCAATAGGCGAAATTGTAATCAATACTTCATCACCAGCATTAGCTAATGCAGTGTATAATGCTACAAAAGTAAATATAAGAACATTACCAATAACAGCAGAAAAAATAGTAATGGGAATGCTTGAAAAATAGGCTTATGTGGTGTGGTTAGCAGAAAGAAATGATGCTCTGTTGTTTCAGTTATTAGAGAAAAGGACTGTTGATTTCTAATCAGCAGAAGTTGCATCCATTTTTGCATGTTCCTTAAACAAGTTAATGACAAGCAAGAATGGAACAACTTCTGCTGAAGAAACCCTACAGCCCTTTTCTCAATGTAACACTCAACAAAATAGCACCATTTCTTTCTAGTTTAGAATGCATTTAAAAGCATAAGTGATAGTTAGTAGTTTGGCTAACCGAAATCATATGCATATTTGTTCCATCTGACTTATGAAATTTTCGCTGGAAGATTCTAAATATGAGTTTGTGCCCATTTCTGTATGTTCCAAATATTGATTTTGACAAGAAGTAAATTGAACAAGCTCCCATTAACAATCTTCAGCAGCCCAATTTCAAATAATCCTTTCACAAATATGTATATGATTTCTAGTATAGAAACACAAAAAACTTAATCAACTATGTAAGTCTATTCCATCTATATATCAAGTTTGAAATTTGTTTATATAGATGGTGTGAAAAAGTCTATTTTATGCAACAAATTATATAAGAAATAACTACTTAACATATGGATTTATAATGATTCATTTGTTTAGTTACAATCTCCTATAGATAAACGAACCATAAACTAGATTTAAACTTTGAAATATATTCAAAGCTAGAAAAAATTCACTTATTTTCTGAGAGTACTACATAAGTTTAAAACTTAAGTTGTTTTATAGGAAGATGTAATTAAACAGAATTTTATAGAGGACAAATCGCTATAGAAGAACATATTAAGCAATCAGTTTTTTCATAATTTATTCTATAAAATAGACTTTATCACACCGTTCTATATAGATATTCAATTTAAGAATCAGACTTATAATTAGAATGTATTTCTATACTAGAAATTGCATACATTTTTGTGAAACAGGCATTGAAATTGAACTGTGAAGGTTCTTAGTACAAGGTTGTACCATTTTCTTGCTTGTCCTAATTTTATATTAGGAGCATGCAAAAATGGGCACAACCTTGTACTTAGAAACTTTCAGTGAAAATTTCATAGCCCTGTGGAACAAAAATGTATGTAATTTCGGTTAGTCATCACATAAGTCTAGATTATAGTTTGGATATTTATAGTAAGTTATTATAAAAGGGGGTAAAAAGATGAAAAGAATTTTTTATAAGAAGTTGTTAAAGTTATTGAAATGTAATGGAGAAGCTTATGTTGTCACAATAATAAATGGCGAATACAATGAAAAAAATGTTACAGGAGAAAAATTAATAAAAAGCAAAGAAACTATTTTTATTGAAGATGAAAGTATTTCAGATTTTTGGGATGAAATCTTAAACAAAATTGATTTGAATAAAGGAACACATACATCAATTTTAGAAGATAATACAGAAGTATTTGTAGAATATATTTTAGATAAACCTAGATTAATTATATGTGGAGGTGGACACATATCATTATCTTTATATAAGATTGCAAAAATTTTGGATTTAGATGTAACTATAATTGATGATAGAATCGAATTTGCCAATAAAGAAAGGTTTCCAGACGCTGATTTAATTTTATGCAAGGATTTTGATGAAGCACTTAATGAAGTAAGATATGGTCAAAATACTTATTATGTCATAGTAACTAGAGGGCATAAAGATGATAGAAAATGTTTAGAAATAATATTAAAAAAGGATTTTTCTTATGTTGGAATGATTGGCAGTAGAGGAAAGATAAATTTTGTAATAAATAATATGCTTAATAATGGATATAAAAAAGAAGATATTGAAAAGGTGCATGCACCTATTGGACTTAATATAGGAGCTCAAACTCCAGAAGAAATAGCTGTAAGTATTTTTGGAGAAATTATTCAAGTTAAAAATAAAAAAAATAGCAGTAACATAGAGACAGATATTTTGAAATCAATAGAGGAAGAAAATGATTTAATGGCTTTAGCCACTATAATAGAAAAAAAAGGTTCATCTCCTAGGGGGATTGGAGCTAGAATGCTTGTTTATGAAAATAAAAAGCTTATAGGAACTGTTGGAGGTGGAAGTGTAGAAAATGCAACCTATGAAAAAGCATTGGAGGTTATTAAAGATAAAAGGACAATTATAGAGGAATATAATCTATCAAATTCAAGCTCAGCAAAACTTGGCATGGCTTGTGGTGGAAATGTAAAAGTGCTTTTTGAATTTATTGGAGAATAAAACACATGAAAATAAGCAACAAGTTGAAGAGTTATCATGGATATTTGCATCAGGCAAGGGGGCGAATTGACCTAATAGCAGGAATATTAGGTTAATTTGCTAACTTAGGATGATAGAAAATACGTGGTCAAAAGAGAGTCATAAAAAAAGCTGAAATAATATATAATTCAATATTTTAGAATTATATATTATTTCAGCTTTTTTTGTCTTATCGTTATATTAAGCATTAAATGAACAACCAACATTTTAATATTTAAAGCTGCATTTGAATATTAAAATTGAAACATAGCCTTTTAACTTTAATAAATAGCCTAAGGTTAATTATGATTTTGTACTTAAAATTTAGAACTGGAATTATCAATATTAAATTATTAATTTGAAAATATTATCTTTTATTTCTATGTTATCAATAATTTTAGATTACTTTTATATGAATGTATACTTATTACATAAATTTATTGTTTGAGTATAATCCTAACTTATTTCTCAACATATAGTTGTGTTAAATATTTGGAAATTTATACTTATAGAAGTATAATGAAATAAGTAATTGTAAAAATTGTATAAATAAGGGCGCTTATATGATATGAGGAGGATATATATGAAAAATAGAGAAGAAATAATTGATGAAAAATCTTGTATAGAAAGAGTAGTTATTAATGAAGATATAATTAATGAGTGGAAAAGTACTTATAATGAATACAGACCATTACTTGAACCTAATCGTAAATCTGTTGATGAAATTCTAGAATATATAAAATCAAAATATCCAGTTGAAGAAGATACATCGGTTGAGTCAAAAACAATAGTTGAAAAAAACGTACTATATAATTATTATGGAAAAAGGTTGCCAAAGACTGATAAAACGTTAAGTATAGTTGTTCTTAGAGTGAAAAATCAAGATAATGCAGTTCAATTGTATGAAAATCAAGTGAGTGAACATGTTGAATTCATAGATAAAATGAAAAAAACTATTAAGGATTTTAGATCATATTCCTTTGAACCAATACCTATTATTATTGGGGCGGAAAGAAAAAGTGGATATATTTTTGTAGAAGGAAGTCAGCGACTTTCAGAAGAAATTACTATGATACAAGGACTTGATTATGATGAACTAAAGAACTATTATTTGGTAGCAAATTATATTGATGTTTTGAAAAAACATAGAAAACTTGATGATGTTAGGCACATTAAAGAAAATAACAAGTGAAAAATAGGCTTGGTAGATGGACTAGTTATTTTTTTGAATGTGTCTTATTAAATGAAAATATAAGGGTAAACCATGAATTAAAAAATTGAAGAATGCTTAAGGAGTGATTCTATGAAGAAATGCATTGTAATAATGGGATAGTCAAAAAAATAACGTAGTATTAGAGGAGAGATTTAAACATGACTATTCCAAATTCAAATAAAATATATCCAAGAAATAATGATTACCAAACTATATATCTCAAGAATGTAATTACAAGAGATAATATAAAAGTTGGAGATTATACAATATACAATGATTTTTATAATGATCCGAGGGATTTTGAAAAAAATAATGTACTATATCAATATCCGATAAATAATGATAGATTAATAATTGGAAGGTTTTGCTCAATTGCATGTAAAGCAAAGTTTCTCATGACGAGTGGAAATCACGCAATGAAATCATTATCTAATTATACATTTCCAATATTTTATGAGGAATGGGGTTTAGATATCAGCCATATAACAGATGCTTGGGACAATAAGGGCGATATTGTAATTGGAAATGATGTGTGGATAGGCTATGATGCTGTAATTATGTCAGGGGTGAAAATAGGTGATGGTGCAATTATCGGGACTAGAGCAATAGTTACTAATGATGTTCCACCTTACACTATTGTTGGAGGCATACCCGCTAAAGTTATAAAGAAAAGATTTCATGATGATATAATTTTAAAATTGTTGAAAGTTAAGTGGTGGAATTGGCCATATGAAAAAATCCAAGCAAATATTAAATACATTCAATCAGGAAATATTGATAAATTAGTTTGATTTCTATAAGGTAAAAAAAATTAGATTTGCTACTAATGGACTTGGATTAAAGGAAGCATTGATATCCGATAAAGGATATTATTAGAATAGATATTTGCAAAAAGAAAAGAGGTGAATTTTAGTGGGAGATTGCTTTATTATAGATTCTTTCACTAAACATAAATTATGAAGTTAAAAGTTCTAGTAGATAATAATACATACATTGATCAATATTATTTTGGTGAACCTGCTGTTTCATATTATATCGAAGATGAAGATATCAAATTGTTGTTGGATGTTGGATATTCAGATTTATTTATTAAAAATGCAGAATCATTAAATGTAGATTTGAAAAATATAGATGCTATTGCTATTTCGCATGGTCACGATAATCATACAAAAGGATTAAAGTATTATTTTGAACAAAATACATCAAAGAATATTTCTATTATTTCTCATCCTGATGCGTTTAAAGAAAAAGTAATGGGTGATTTAAAAATCTGTTCTCCTATTTTAGAAGAAGAGTTAAAAGAAAAATGTGAACTAATTCTTTCTAGGAAACCTATAAAAGTCAGCAAAAATATAACTTTTTTAGGTGAAATACCACAGATAAATGATTTTGAAAATAGAAAACCTATTGGTAAACAAATTAATGGTGAATGTGTAGTTGAAGATTATGTAATGGATGATACAGCACTTGTATATAAAAGTGAAAATGGAATTTATATAATTACAGGATGTTCTCATAGTGGTGTATGCAACATAATAGAATATGCGAAACAAGTGTGCAACGATAATAGAGTATTAGGAGTTATTGGTGGATTTCATTTATTTGAAGTAAATGAACAGGTTGATAAGACAATAGATTATTTAAAAAAGAATAATATAAAGGAATTATATGCTTGCCATTGTACTTCATTTGTTGTTAGAGCAGAAATATATAAAAACATGCCAGTGAAAGAAGTTGGTGTAGGTTTAGAAATACATTGGTAATGTTGTATAATGGGAAAAATAAAAAAATATATATAGACATCCAGTTTAAGATTTAGATTTATAATTAGAATGAAATTTCGGTTAACTATCACATAAGTATGATTTATAGTTAGTATATCTATAGTATTGTTTCATAAATATATTATTTAAGAAGCACCTATTAAAATCTTCAGTAATTGAAATAAACATATGACCTCTATTTCCGCAAGTTACAATATAGGTTGTTTATATATACTGAATTAACTATTAGGAGGTATCTTCAATTGAATTTAAAGAAAAAAGTGGTTAATTTATTAACATCAAATATACAACTAAAAATTATTTTAAAGATTATTAAGATATTTTTATTAGCTAGTATCTGTCTTATACCATTTGTTATTATAGCTTTAGTATTTACTAAAGGGAAAATGCCGTCATTTTCTATAGGAATTTGTTTGATTATTGGATCATTATGGGCAATAAAACAGGAATTTGGTTCGTTAAAAGCTGTAGGATTTACAAATAAAAGTGTTTGCAAGCATATGTTATATGGAATGATTCTTTGTATAATTTATTACTTAACAGTAATTGGCGTAAACTTTATATTAGGATATAGTATAGGTATTGAGTCACTTTCCATTGTAGGAATAGTAGGTATTTTATGTAAATATATAATTGTTGGATTTTCAGAGGAAACTTTATGTAGAGGATATGTTTTAAAACTTATTTGCAATGAAAAACATTCTGCTAATAAAGCAATAATTGTACAAGCAATTATTTTCATGATGATTCATATTGTAAATCCAGCTTATGGAAGTCTGCAACAATTTATTTTTCCTCTTATACTTGGAATTTTATTAGGATTTCTAGTTTTAAGGCAACAAAATCTATGGAGTGCTATTGTTTTTCATATATTATTGGATTTTATAAATGATATATTAATCATAAATAAATCTTCATATATTGTAATAATAGGATTTATAGTTATTAGTTTATTTATAGGTGTTTATAAAAGAAACGAAATATATTTAATTAGGAATGAAAATTAACTATTAATATAAATAATGACGAACAAAAGATATTTATTAAATTTTTAGAAAATATTAAAAGGTGATGTTTATGAAGTTTATATTTATGGGTGAAAAAGATAAACCAGTTATAGTGTTTATTCATGGTATGTTTTGCAATAGTGATAGTAATAAACATTTTGTAAAATATTTAAAAGATAATTATTGTATTATAATGCCTACATTAGATGGACATTGTGGTGATGAAACTATCTATACTACAAAAGAAGAACAAGCTAAAAAGATTCTGGAATATATAAAGAACAAAGGAATAAAAGATATTGCATTACTTCAGGGTTCGTCTATGGGAGCTCAGGTAGCACTTGAAATGGTTAATCAGAGTGATATTCATATTAAAAATGTTTTTTTAGACGGCGGACCATTTTTTAAATTTCCTAAGTTATTTAGATTTATTATGTATAAAAAGTTTGTTGCTATGGTAAAAATGATACAAAAAGAAACTGATATTAAAGTGATACGAAATGATATAATACATAATAAGTTTTTAAAGTTGCTCATTGGCAAGGATACGAAACCTTATGAAGAGTTGCTTAGTGAAATGTGTATTGTGTGCAATAGTATGAAATTAGAAAGTATTAAGAATATTATAGAGACTTGTTATAATTGTACACTTCCAGAATTTCATTCTGATATATCAAATAGAATTACATTCTTTTTTGGCAAAGAGGAACTTGCTCATATGTCAAAAAGAAGATTGATCAAGAAGTATCCGAATAGCATATTTAGAGATATGGAAGGATTTAAGCATTTAGGCTATCAAACAAGACAACCAATGGAATATGCAAAGATATTAAAGGATACCATTGACTAAAATTATGAATAAAATATAAATCAAGGTTAACACGTATTTTTATTATGTCAATCATTATATGGACAATCAAATCTGTAATATTTAAGGCTATATTTATATTAAGATATAGCCTAGGTATTAAGGTACTTTAAATTGTAGGAATAGTGGTTATGTTATTTAAATATATAATTATTAGATTTTTAGAGGAAGGTTTAAGTAGAGGATATATTTTAAAACTTATTTATAATAAAAAACATTCAGATAATTAGCACATAACTTTAAATTTCTTTTATTTATTGGATAAAGTGGGTAGTCCAAAAGAAAATCCTGTAAGTAATGTTGCATATGATTTTGCAACTCAAGTTGTTATTTACGAAATAGCACGAAAATATAAGAAAAAGTTTAAATTTAGTTCTTAGTTTGTCTATCTATATCAAGTAAAATTTGATTCTGGTGAGAAAGTTTCTAATTTCAATCTTAGTTGAGCTTATGCTACCAAGAATACCTCGTATAGGAGCGTGCAGCTGTTATGTATATCTTGCAGAAGTTGAAGTGTTACAAATT
The DNA here is from genome assembly GCF_000473995.1 of Clostridium saccharobutylicum DSM 13864. NCBI lineage: Bacteria > Bacillati > Bacillota > Clostridia > Eubacteriales > Clostridiaceae > Clostridium > Clostridium saccharobutylicum. The sequence continues at coordinate 2,068,329 of NC_022571.1, forward strand.
CTAGCTATGAGATAAATCCATAATTATAAATGATATTTGTAATGGATAATTTGTATTGTTACGAATTATTTATTGAAAAATAAAAAAAACATTCGACTTTTCCTAAAATTATGATAAAATAATAATATAATTTACCAAAAAGGTTTAATTAAGGGGGATATTATGTCACAAAATAAATTTTCGGGAGTAGATAAAGTAAATGAAATGCTTCCGGTTAGTAAACTTACAGTTTTAGGATTGCAACATGTATTAGCTATGTATGCAGGGGCAGTAGCAGTTCCATTAATTATTGGTGGTGCTGTAGGTTTAACGCCAGAGCAGCTATCATTTTTAGTAGCAGCGGATTTATTTACTTGCGGTATTGCAACTTTATTGCAAGCAATTGGTATAGGACCATATGTTGGAATTAAATTACCAGCAATTTTAGGTTGTACATTTGCAGCAGTTGGTCCACTAATTATTATTGGTAAGAATTTAGGAATGGAAACAGCTTATGGCTCCATAATGGTTGCAGCAATTATTGTTGTATTGGTAGCACCTTTATATGGAAAGATACTAAGATTTTTTCCAACAGTTGTAACAGGAACCGTAGTTACAATGATTGGTCTTTCCTTAGTAAATGTTGGAATTCAAAGTGCTGGTGGTGGTTCTGGGGCTAAGGATTTTGGAAGTATGCCAAATCTTTTACTAGCAGCATTTGTAATGATTATTGTTTTAATATCTAATAAATTTCTAAAAGGATTTTTTCAAGCAATATCTGTTTTAAATGGTATTGTTTTAGGAACAATAGTTGCTGCATTTATGGGAAAAGTAGATTTCTCTATAGTAGCAAATGCAAAGTGGATAAGCATTGTGCATCCATTTAATTTTGGTTTACCAAAATTTGATCTTGGATCAATAATAATGATGACATTTGTTATGCTAACAGTAATGATTGAATCAACAGGTACATTCATTGGAATCAGTAATGTTTGTGAAAAGAAACTTACTGAAAAAGATATTGTACGTGGGCTTAGAGCAGAAGGAATTGCAACACTTTTAGGTGGTATCTTTAATTCTTTCCCATATACAACATTCAATCAAAATTTAGGACTTTTAGCTTTAAGTAAAGTAAAAAGTCGTTATGTTGTTATAGCTTCTGGTACCATTCTTGTTGCACTTGGATTAATTCCTAAATTCGCAGCTTTAGCTACAATTATTCCACAACCAGTTATAGGTGGAGCTACAACTATAATGTTTGCAATGGTTGCAGTTGCAGGAATTCAAATGCTTTCAAGTGTTGATTTTAATAAAAGTACAAATATGATGGTTGTTGCTTGTTCTATTGGTTTAGGACTTGGAATCACTGCTGTACCTGATTTACTTTCACAAACACCAACAATCTTTAAGTCAATTTTTAGTAGTGGAATAGTTACAACATCTGTAGCTGCTGTAGTTCTTAATGCATTTTTAAATTATGATAATAAGGATGCTAACAGTGATATAGAAGTTTCACAAAGCGATTCAGAAGATATTCTTGTATAGTTGTTTTAAAATTTCTAATAATAGATAAATAATTTTTAAGCTTAGACTTATGTGGTGATAAGCGGAAAGAAGCTGTATTCTTTTTCTTGGTTACTAACTTCTTTATTTTTAGAAGGGTTAAGAGAAAGATTAAATAGTATATAGATGCCAAAACTCATATTAGCATAAGAAGATAGCAGACAATAGAAATGTTGTTTGCTATCATTTTTTTATATATTTTATTTGTAAGGAAAAAACAATAATAGAAAATTTATAAATAAAAATGGCTAAAATATATGTTAAAGTACAACAAGAAAATAAACCAAGATTATTGAGCATAGAAGAGATAGTATAATGAAAATTAGTTAGATTTTTTTCTCGAGTTTTAGGACCAAAATTAAAAACTTTAATTGTATTATAAGTATAGAAGGAGGTGAAACAAATAGGAAGGATAATTAAAGTTAATATATACGCAGAAACAAAAAGAAAAAATAATAATAAATTAAAACTAAAAAACATAGAAAAAATTATTTCAGAGTACAATGTTTGGCTAGAGGAGACAAATAGAGAGGATAAAATAGAAAACTATGAAGAATTTTTGCGAGTTAAATAATTATTTTTAGAGGTAGGTTAGACTATAATGTTAATCTACCTCATTTTTTATTTATTATTAGATTAATTTTTTAATTATTTGACAAATGTGTTAAATAATATACAATAATAGTATGAAATTCAAAGGGGGAAATAATAATGACAAACTTAAAAAAACTAATTACTAGTTCTGTTTCAGCAATAACATTACTAGCAATTATACCATTAGCATCACATGCAGAATGGAGGCACAATGAATATTATGCACCGTATAGTGGACATAATATCGAAACATGGAACTATTATGGAAATGATGGCAAGCCTAAAGAAGGATGGTTTTCTGTAGGCGGAAAATGGTATTATGGAGATGAGGAACATGAAGATGATTATTATGGTATCTACATAGATGAGTGGGCGCCAGCTTACTATAAGGGGTATGTAGATAGTTCACGTGTTTTCCATACAGATTACGGAGCATTTGATTATTACTGTGGTTCAGATGGTGCCATGAAAACAGGATGGTTTAAAGCATATCCTCATAATAATGAAGAAGTTGGATTACACTGGTATTATGCAGGATCAGATGGAAAAATATTAAGAAATACTCAGACTCCAGATGGTTACTGGGTTAATTCTGATGGGATTTGGAAATAATGTTATAATAAATTTTTATAACTTTTTATAACTTTTGGGTAGTAGACAGTAGAAATATTGTTTTCTGCCCTTATTTTTAATATGATGAAGTATTAGAAATGTGCATAGTAACTTAACAAAAAATTTTTTATTTCAGCAAAGTATAATTTAAAGTCTACGTTATTTATTTATGTAATTTATCATGAATATTATGTGTATTGCAAGGATTATTGACAAAAGTTTCTACTTATATAGAATTAATATTAGTAAGGGGGAATTAGTAATGAATAAAACTAAAAAATTATTGTGTATATTACTAACCATGATATTTTCAATATTTTTAGTATCATGTAATAAAAGCAGCGAAACTATGAATAAAAGCAATAATATGATGGTGCACTACATTGATGTAGGTCAAGGAGATAGTGAATTAATACAAATTGGAGATAAGAATATATTAATTGATGCAGGAACTAGTGATAAAAAAGCTTTGGATTACCTTAAAAAAATTAATATTACAAAGTTGGATTATGTTATAGCTACACATCCACATGAAGACCATATTGGAAGTATGGATGATGTTATTAACTATTGCACTATTGGAACATTTTATGCGCCAAAGGTTACAACAACAACAAAGACATATGAAAATATGATAGATGCTCTAAAAAAGAAGAATTTGAAAATAACAGTGCCAAAAGTAGGAGAACAAATCAATATAGATAATGCTACATTGACATTTCTAGCTCCTAACAGTACTAAGTACGATGATTTAAATAATTATTCTATAGTTGTAAAAGTGAAATATGGGAATAATTCATTCTTATTTACTGGTGATGCTGAAGCCTTATCTGAAGGCGAAATATTACAAAAGCAATTAGATATACAAGCGGATGTTTTAAAGGTTGGTCATCATGGAAGTTCAAGCTCAACAAGTCAAGATTTCTTAAACAAAGTTAATCCAAAGTATGCAGTTATAAGTTGTGCTAAAGGTAATGATTATGGTCATCCCCATAAAGAAACATTAGACAAGCTTAAAGCTAAAAATATAGGAATATTTAGAACTGATTTGAGTGGAACTATAATTGCAACTAGTGATGGATCAAAAATAACTTTTAATTCTAATCCAGTAAATAATAGCAGTGATAATGTACCGGGAAGTTCAAAGAAAAAGTCTAAATAATTATATATATTTTTTTATCGAAAGCAGAAATGGTTTTGTTTCGTAGGAATATGAAAATATCGCTAAAAGTTTTAAGCTACAGAGTGTGACTACTTTAGAACATTAATATTTTTAATGTAAAAATATTAATTGAAAGCGGATTAATATTGTACAAGATAGATGTAGGATGTTTGAGCATGAAGGCATAAGTAAGAAAAGCGGTCTAGAATCATTCTAGACCGCTTAATGTTGAATATTTACATATTCTAATTATATATACTTACCATAAATAAGTTATATATATTCTATAAATTTTAGTTAGTGTATGTTTGTAAACTAATTCTGTTTTTAATTAACTTGTACTATATTCCATTTTTGAGCATCGGTTCCGTTATCGGCATAGATATCAACGTTAGTATAATCATCTGTTCCAGCAGCATAAACATCAAGAGCTTTATTACTATTAACATTGATTAATTTATATGTGCCATCATTGTTATAAATTATATTCCAATTTTGAGCATTGGTTTGATTCACTTCATAGATATCAACATTAGTATAGTCATTTGTTTCAGCACCGTATACATCAAGAGCTTTATTGCAATTAAAATTAATCAATTTACATGACTTATCAGGATTTACTATAATAGTCCACCTTTGAGCACCAGTACCATTGTCAGAATAAACATCAACGTTAGTGTAGTTATCTGCCCCAGCAGCATAAACATCAAGGGCTTTTCCACTAGCAACGTTGATAAGCTTATAAACTTTGCCAGAAGCAATTGTAGTGGCTGAAGCAGGTATGCTACTGCTAAAAGATAATAATGTTACCATACCAAGAGCTAAAGATATTTTGGCTAAGATATTTTTTTTCATTTTTAAACACATCCTCGAATTTTATATATAATATTAAATATATACTGCTAATTTAAATTTACAACAAAAGCATAAACAGATGTTTAATTTGCTGAATTGTTGTTATTTCAATATATGTTTTTTTATTGCTTTTTTGAGCTAGCTTTAAAATTAATATAATTTTTTAATATTTAATTTTAAAGGATTTTAGTAAAGAACCTATATTTGCAATAAAGTTTAATAGAAAATATGAATATACTTATCAGTATTATACCAGTAAAGTGTTATTTTTCAAAGATTGTAATGGAAAAATTAAGATTTTAATTATAAAGCAATGAAGGAGCTACTTTTATTCTTGAGTCTATATTCTAATTGTACATCAAATTGAGTATGTTTTTTAATTTTTAAGTAGTTTTCTTCTAATTATAATTGATGATAAAATTAGAAGTGTTTTAATTAATTAAGATAAATGATAGGTTGTTGAATAAACAAAATTTGTAAAAAATAAATAAGTCATTCCTTTGTGATATAATAATTTCGCGAAAAACCTAAAAATATCACATAAGGAATGACTCAAATATGATTATATCATTAAATATTAAAAGCGAAAATGACCATTATAAAATTTTTGAAGCTGTCAAAATTGCATTTGCTAAATTAAATTCAAATATTCAAAGTACTAAAGGCCGACCACGCAAGTATTCAGATGAACAAATAGTTGCATGTATATTATATGGCGTTAAAAGTAGTATTTTCAGTTTAAGGGAACTTGAATACCGTATAAAGCAAGACTTTGTGTTTCGAACTATAATTCAACTTAATCAAGTACCAGATTATTCTACATTCTCATTAAGAACTAAAATTTTAGAGAAGCATATATATTATGGTATTTATGCTATGTTTGTTGAACTTATCAATCCTGAAACTAGACTGTGTGCAATAGATGGAACTGCTTTAAGAAGTTCAAAATACGATAGCGAAGCTAAATCCGGCAAGGGTACCCGCCTTGGATACTATAAAGGTTATAAATTACACTGTATTGCAGCGGTTAGTGATATTATAATTCCTTTGGTTTTTGATTTAACAACCGCCAATGTTTATGACAATCAAGTCTCAGATTTACTATATGAAGCTAAAATTTATAATCCATTTTTAATACTTGCAGATGCAGCATATGATTCAGCAGGATGGTTTGAAATTGCTTCTAGCTTAGAATTTAATTTGTTAACTGATATAAATATGCGTAAGGCTAAAAGTATTGAGTCATTTGCTGATAAACGATATGAAAATGCCTTGTTTCTTCAATCTCCTATCGGATTAAAATTATATAAAAACAGATTGAAAATAGAGCAATTATTCTCTGTATTAAAGGGATTATATAACTTAGAAAACCCAAGACTTTATGGGCAAGCCCGATACGAACGTCATATAAAATGGGTCTTATTAGCGTACTTAATAGATGAATTTAATAAAAAACAGCAAGGAATAAAAACTAGAAAATATCCTTGGAATCTATAATTTCTAAGAATACTTTCTTGAATAACTATTTGTAAAAATTAGTTATTCAACAACCTAAAATGAGTATAAATACATTAAATATAATGAGGAGGAGTAATTTATGAGGTTTTGTTGGAGTACTTTAAGAGTTAAAAATTTAGAAGAATCGTTAAAATTTTATGTAGAAATTGTTGGACTTAATATAACAAAAAGATATAAATCAACACCAGGAAAAGAAATCGCATTTTTGGGTGATGGAGAAACAAAAATAGAGCTTATATGTAATGACGAGTTGAAAGAAGTAAGTTATGGAGAGCATATTTCGCTTGGATTTGAAGTAAATTCAGTGGATAAAATGATAAATTTGATTAAAGAAAAAGGATTAGCGATTTATAGTGGACCATTTCAGCCAAATCCTAATATTAAATTTTTTTATATGCTAGATCCTGATGGGCTAAAAATTCAGTTTGTAGAAAATATTTAAAAATATAGATAAACAACTTACAACTTATACTTATGTTATGGCTAAGCGAAAGTAAGGGTACTCTGTTACTCGATTGCTATAGAACATGTCTATGGATTTTTAACAGTAAGAGTTGCTAAATTCCTGCATGCTTCCCAGACAAGCTAGGTACAAGCAAGAATTGAACAACTTTTACTAAAGAAATACCTATAGCCATATTCTAAATGCAATGCTGTGCAAAAGAGTACCCTTACTTTGTCGCTTAGAATGTATTTCAAAATTTAAATCTAATTTATTATTTGATTATCCAAAATATATATCAGAAAATTCAATTTTTGTATTTTCAACATTATAATTTAAATGATTAGTTTTATGTGTATCCGAATTTGATTCATTTTCTACAAGATTTATAGGTAGTTTGATTAGAAACTCACTACCAATACCTAATTGGCTTTTTGCAGTGATTTCCCCTTTATGCATTTCCACAAGAGATTTTACAAGGGATAAACCAATGCCACTACCTTCGGCTTGTCGCCTAAGTGAATTATCAACTTGAGTAAACGTATTAAAAATTTTTTCGAGCATATCTTGAGGAATACCAGTTCCAGTATCTTTTACTGAAATTAATATATAGTTATCTTTATCATATACTGTTACATTTATTTTTCCTCCATGATTAGTAAACTTGATTGCATTTGATAATAGGTTCAACATAATTCTTTCAATTTTTTCTGCATCAAATGCAGTGATTTTTTCTTCTATTTCCGTATCAAAAACAACATTTATATTTTTTAAGTTGGCATATTCAACTATTGATAATGTAATGTCTTCAATAATTTTAATAATATCATCATTTTTTAAGTACATATTAAAAAATCCGATTTCAATCTTATTCATATCTATTAGATTATCAATTACTCTAATTAATCTATAACAATTTTGTTTCATTATTTTTGAATATTTTGAAAAGGCTTTAAAAGTATTTTTTAAAGAATTGCCTTTTTGTAAATTTTCAAACAGTTGTAAAGAACTATAGATAATATTAATAGGTGTTTTTAGTTCATGTGATATAGTTGAAAAAAGTTGAGTTTTTAGTTTGTTATATTCTTTAGATTGTTGTAGAAGCAAATTTTTATTTTGTACTTCAATCTCTAAGCTTTTAGAAATCCTCTTAAGATTTAGTTCTTCATAGCCTATTTTTGAAAGCGCATTTGCAACTATAAATAATACTTCTGCTGCAGATGATACATTTTTTTCTGTAAGAATTTTGATTTTTTTTACGGATTCAACAAACCCGGTTTCGTTCACATTTATTGCTTTTGCTATCTGTATATACTTGGAGTGTTCTGGTTCTTTTGTTAATACTTGTCCGCCAAGAATAGTCCCAATTTGTTTTCCGTTTATTAAAATAGGAGCTGCAAAATCAATTAGCCCGGCATGACAGGTATAAATATAAGGTCTACCAATTCGTGTAGCTTCTTCACCACCTTTTCTATGACATTCTGCACATCTACTATCGCCTAGAGTAGTACTATGTACAAAATCCATACAAAAACTTGTATAAGAGCTTGGTGTAGTCACAGGTTTCCCATTTTTATCTACAGTTACACTTGCAATATTTAAGCTTTCAGCAAAGTTATCCTGAAATCTTTGTAGCAAGTTTACATCTATAACATCCTTTATTTCGATAGAATCGATATCAATATTATAATTATCGTTGATCATAACCCCAATTCCCCTTTTGTGTTTCTAAAATTATACATTATATTAATTTTTATATAGATTATAGCATATAATGTAATTTTTTAATAAATATTTTTATAAATAACATTTTTTATTAGGTTTTGCATTATATTAGATGCAGATTTTATAAGTAGTAATTTATATTTTAAACAAAAATTTTTTAATTGAGGTTGAAAAGTATACCAAAAAGGTATATAATTAACGCGTGGATTAAATATGTATAAAAGGAATATATTTGAATGTATGGTTCTCTGTGAATAAGGGCTGGTTAAATGGCTTATAAAGTATAAGAGAATTGAATAAGTTATCTAATTTTAAGCGCTTGATTATAGCATCTCAATATCATGATTTTGTAGAGATTCTATAGTGTTATACTCAGAAAGCTGTATTAAATTTTAGGAGGTGCATTTATGTTTTTTAAAACTACTGAAGTACATGAAAAGTTTAGGTCAATAATTAGGAAGTTTGCAGAAGAGGAAGTTAAGCCTATTGCATTTATGTTGGATCAGGAAAATAAATTTCCTTCAGAAATAATTGAGCAGTTAGCAAAGATAGAAATGATGGGAATACCATATCCTAAGGAATATGGTGGAGCAGGATTAGATGTAATCAGTTATGCAATAGCTGTTGAGGAATTATCAAGAGTCGATGGTGGGACAGGCGTAATCCTTTCCGCTCACACATCTTTGGGGACATATCCAATTGCAGCTTATGGAACAGAAGAACAAAAGGAAAAATATTTAGTTCCATTAGCAAAAGGAGATAAGATTGGTGCATTTGGTCTTACTGAAGAAAATGCAGGTAGTGATGCGGGGGGTACAGAAACTACTGCTATCCTAGATGGTGATCACTATATTTTAAATGGTGAAAAAATATTTATTACTAATGGAGGCGAAGCAGATACTTACGTTGTTTTTGCAGTTACAACTCCCAATATTGGTACACGTGGCATAAGTGCATTTATTGTAGAAAAAGGGTGGGAAGGTTTTAGCTTTGGTAAACATTACGACAAGATGGGAATTCGTTCTTCTGCTACTGCAGAGTTGATTTTCAATGATGTAAAAGTTCCTAAGGAAAATTTATTAGGTAAAGAGGGCGATGGATTCAAGATTGCTATGTCCACATTAGATGGAGGACGTATTGGTATTGCAGCTCAAGCTTTAGGTATTGCCCAAGGTGCTTATGAACACGCTCTAGAATATTCTAAAGAAAGAATTCAATTTGGTAAGCCTATTTGTCAGCAGCAAATTATTGCTTTTAAATTAGCTGATATGGCTACAAAGCTTAGAGCTGCAAGATTACTTATTTATAGTGCAGCAGAATTAAAAGGAAATCATGAGAGTTACAGCATGGAAGCTGCTATGGCAAAACAATATGCTTCTGATGTATGCCTTGAAATTGTTAATGATGCTCTTCAAATATTTGGAGGAAGTGGTTATCTAAAAGGTATGGAAGTTGAACGTGCTTATAGAGATGCTAAGATTTGCACAATATATGAAGGTACTAATGAAATTCAGCGTGTTGTTATTGCTGCTCATATTATTGGAAAAATGCCTAAGAGTGAACATGCAGAGAAAGGTTTTAAGCAAGAATCAGCAACAGGTTACCGTAAGAAAGTGATTTTCAAGAAAGGAACTTCTCAGGAAAAAGTTGATGCTCTTGTTGAAGCCCTTAAAGGCGATGGCTATGATTTTACAGTTGGAATACCTTTGGATACTCCAATAAGTAAGGCAGACAGAGTAGTAAGTGCTGGAGTTGGTATAGGTGAGAAAGAAAATATGCATCTTATAGAAGAGTTAGCACTTCAAGTAGGTGCAGCTATAGGTTCTTCTCGTCCTGTAGCTGAAACTCTTAAATATGTACCACTCAATCGTTATGTTGGAATGTCTGGTCAAAAATTTAATGGTAATCTTTATATTGCTTGTGGTATTTCAGGTGCAGGTCAGCATTTAAAAGGTATAAAGGATTCTACAACAATTGTTGCTATAAATATAAATCCTAATGCTAAAATATTCAAGAATGCAGACTATGGTATAATAGGTGATATAAAGGAAATCTTACCTCTATTAACTGCTGCATTAGATAATGGACAGCCAAAGAAGGAAGCTCCTCCAATGAAGAAGATGAAGAGAGAGATTCCAAAGAAAGCTGCTCCAACTTGGAAACATTATGTTTGTAACGGATGTGGTTATGAATATGATCCAGGAGTTGGTGATCCTGAAGGTGAAGTAAGTCCTGGAACACTTTTTGAAAAGCTATCAGAAGATTGGGCTTGCCCTGCTTGTGGTGAAGAAAAAGATATGTTTATAGAAGTTTAATTTCTATAATAATAAATAAGCACATAAAGTGTTTTTGATTAATAAGGAGGATTAATTTAATGTATTGTGTAAGAAAAATAACTGAAGATCTTTATTGGATTGGTGGCAATGATCGTCGCCTGGCTTTATTTGAGAATATTCATCCTATTCCAAGAGGAGTATCATATAATTCATATCTACTTTTAGATGAGAAAGCAGTATTATTTGATACTGTAGATTGGTCAATTTGTCGTCAGTTCCTTGATAATATTAAGGGAGTTCTAGGAGATAAGCCTTTAGATTATATGGTAATCAATCATGTTGAGCCGGATCATGCAGCTTGTATTGAAGAAATTTTACTTCGTTACCCAAATGTAAAGATTATATGTACTAAAAAAGCTACTATGTTCATGGGGCAATTTGGTTTTGATGTAGTTGACAGAGTAATAGAAGTAAAAGAAGGAGATACAATGTCTTTCGGAAAACATGAAGTTATGTTTGTATCTGCTCCAATGGTACACTGGCCAGAAGCTATGGTAACATTTGATACTACTAATGGAGTGTTATTCTCTGCTGATGCATTTGGTGCTTTCGGATCATTAGATGGTAAATTATTTAATGATGAAGTTAATTATGATAGAGACTGGATTGAAGATACAAGAAGATATTATACAAACATTGTAGGAAAATATGGTCCTCATGTTCAAAACCTTATGAAAAAAGCACAAAATCTAGATATAAAGATGATTTGTCCATTACATGGTCTTGTATGGCGTAATGATTTAGGATACTTATTAGATAAGTATGACAAATGGAGTCGTTATGAGCCAGAAGAAAAAGGTGTAATGATTGTTTATGGAACAATGTATGGAAATACTGAAGCAGCTGCTAACGAACTAGCAACAAAGTTGGTGGAAAAAGGAATGACCAATGTAGTTATGTATGATGTTTCAAAAACTCATGTTTCATATTTAATTTCTGAAGCATTCAAATACAGCCATATAGTATTAGCTAGCGTAACTTATAACTTGAAGATTTATCCACCAATGCTTAATTATATAATGGATATGAAAGCATTAAATCTTCAAAAACGTACCTTTGCACTTATAGAAAATGGAACATGGACACCTCAATCAGCAAAATTAATGCGTGAACTTTTAGGTGAAATGAAGGAAATGACTATTTTAGATAATGATATGACAATAAGCTCATGTATGAAAGATGACGATGTGAATTCAGTAAATGCAATTGCTGACAGCATTATTGAATCAATGAAATAATTTTTGGAATAATTATAGATTTTGGACTGACTCATAAGCAAAACTCATGGGTTGGCCCTTTTTAATACACATCTTAATAAGGCATGTGAAAATAAATACGATAAAAAAATTATAAAGTAGCTTGTGATTTTTGTATTTAGTGATATAATCATATAAAAATTTAAAACTGAGAAGATATGGAGGAAAACTAATGAATTATTTATTTGTAGAATACCCAAAATGCACAACTTGTAAGCGTGCAAAAAGCTGGTTAGATGAACACCAAATTGAATATGAAGATAGACATATAGTAGAGGATAATCCAACATTTGATGAACTTAACGACTGGATTAATAAAAGTGGATTGCCAATTAAAAAGTTTTTCAATACAAGTGGAAATTTATATAAAGAAATGAATTTAAGTAAGACACTTGGAACAATGTCAGAAGAAGAACAAATAAAGCTTCTATCAACAAATGGAATGTTGGTTAAAAGACCGATTGTAGTTGGAGAAGATTTTGTATTAGTTGGATTTAGAGATCCATCCTTATGGGAAGAAACACTTGTTAATCGTTAGAAGATGATACTTTAATTATAAAGATAGGTGTTATATAAATAAATGAAGCTAGATTATTTAGAAATAGAATATCTCATAGGTATAAAGAACAATCTAGAGAAGGACTTATTGAATTTATAGATGCAAATTTAAATAAATTTGATAAAGTTATAGATATTGCTAAAAATTATCTTAGAAATTAGTTTTAGTAAATCAAATCTTAAAATTATAACCACTTTATCTTGCAGTGGTTATAATTTTTTTGTATTGAATTTTTATATAACAAGTAGCAAGTCATTATTTTTTATATGCCTAAATTATTATTTTGTGGTTTGTTCAACACAACAGACCTATAAAATTTCACATGTTTATCTAAAAAAGATTGAATAAGTGAAACTGATTTCCCAGTTGTAAGTGCACATATAACTGTACCAACACCGACACCAACAGCTTTGTGAAGTATAAATATTGATATTATAAGTGTTGTAGTTAAGCAGCATACATCAAACGTTGTTTTTATATATTTATATGGCTTGTCTAAAATAACTGATAAATCTCGTGGAAATGTATCAGTCGGAATAATTGGAAGCATACTATTATTTGATAAGCATATTCCAATTGCTAGTATGAAAAAGCTCATGATAAAATAAATAATATGCCATACCAAAGAATCAGGTAAAAAACAAATCCATAATTCATGAACGTCAATCATTTTTCCAAAGGCAAGTCCCATTAAAAAAGAGAAACCATAACTCAAATTAACTTTTTTACTTAAAATCATTAATGCAATGATTAAAATTGTTTGAAAAGTATAATTCCATGTTCCAAAACTCAAAATAGAAAAAGCTTGGCTAAAAACATAAGGAACTGAAGAGATAGATGATATGCCAAAATTACTTTTTGTCATGAGTGCAATACCAAGGCTATTGATAATTACTGCTGTAAATAGTGCTAATTCTCCTGATATTCTAATTTTTTTCATATAATAAGCCTTCTTTCATTAACATAAAAATAACTAGGCACATGAAAAATAGGCAAGTAAATTGACTTGTTATCTTTTGAATGTACCTATAATAAAATACCCATTCATTATATAAGACATTTTTTATAAATTCTAATGATTTATTTTATAGGAATTGATTCATTTTTTTTATGGATTATGAGATAATAATAAATAATATTTTAGAGAGGATTGGAAGCATTGAATTTATACCATTTACGATATTTTGTTACTTTAGCACAATTAGAGCATTATGGTAAAGCTGCTGAAAAATTAAAAATAACTCAGCCAGGATTAAGTCATGCTATGGCGTCTTTAGAAGAGGAATTAGGTGTTAAGTTATTTGAAAAAGAAGGACGGAATGTTATATTAAATAAATATGGAAAAATGTTTTTTGATGATGCAAATAAAATAATTAGTATGTTAGATGGAAGTGTAAGTTCATTTCAAGATATAAGCGAAGGTGGGGGGAATATTAGTTTATCGATCATAAAGCCACTTGCAATAAAAGATATCCCAAAGGCAACTCGTAGTTTTTTAGATAAAAATAAAGGAAAGGGAATAGATTTTAAATTTTATACAGGAGTTACTAAGGAAATTGTAGAAGGGTTAAAGAATCAAATTTATGATATTGGATTTTGTTCAAAAATGGAAAATGAAACTGATATTGAATTTGTACCAGTTAAGAAACAAGAAATGTGCGCTATTGTACCATATGGTCATCCGTTAGCAAAATATAAGGAATTGGATTTAAAAGAAACAATACCATATAAGCAAATTATATTTTCAAAAAGCAGTGGATTGAGACCTGTAATTGATGGAATGTTTGAAAAAATAGGAGAGTATCCACATGTTGCTTATGAAATTGAAGAAGATAGTCTTGTTGTAGGACTTGTAGCTCAAAATTTTGGAATAGCAATTCTTCCTAAGATGTATTCTATTCAATATATAAATGTAAAGGCAATTCCAATAATTCAGCCAGAATTGGAAAGTTATTTTTATGCAGCTAGAATGAGAAATAGATATCATTCACCGGCAGCAGATGCTTTTTTTAAATATGTATGTAATAATGGTCTATAGTAAATTTGATAAATATAAGAGCAAATTTAACTACGTAATTTTTATCGTGGTTAATATTAGGAGATATTCAGAGTTTATGTAATATAGGCTCTTATTTTTTGTATTGTAGTATAGTATAATTATCTACATATTGGAGGGATGCATATGAAGACAATTGAAGTAGTTGCCGCAGTAATAAAGCATGATAATAAAATATTCACTTCTCGTCGCAATTATGGTGAGTTTGAAAATATGTGGGAGTTCCCAGGTGGAAAAATTGAAGAAGGAGAAACAAGAGAAGAATCACTTATTCGTGAGATAAAAGAAGAATTAGAGTTGAATATTGAAGTTAATAAATATTTAACAACTGTTGAGTATGATTATACGAGTTTTCATCTTATAATGCATTGTTTTATTTGTACAATAATAGGTGGAGAATTGCGTTTAAATGTTCATAACGATGCTAAGTGGACAACTTTAGAAGAGTT
Organism: Clostridium saccharobutylicum DSM 13864; assembly: GCF_000473995.1. Taxonomy (NCBI): domain Bacteria; kingdom Bacillati; phylum Bacillota; class Clostridia; order Eubacteriales; family Clostridiaceae; genus Clostridium; species Clostridium saccharobutylicum. The sequence continues at coordinate 2,083,435 of NC_022571.1, forward strand.
AGATAAATTTAATTGGATTCCAGCAGACATATTGGTTGTTGAAAAACTTAAGGAATGTGAAAAAAAGTATGGATATCCTAATTAAGGTTTAGACTTATGTAATAGTTAACTGAAATATAGGTAATGTATGTTCTAGTAAGCAAATAATTATGATATTAACCAGTAGGACTGTCTCAAAATATAAAATTAGTACAATATGTTGATTGTTTTATCTTTTAAACGATGAATATATTGTGTCTAAAATTTATTTTGAGACAGTTTCTTTTTATTTGACGAATATTATAAAAGTCATTGCGAGAAAATAATTAGGAAATTTAATGATTTTACTAGTATGGAGGAAAGCATTATGCGTAAAATTTGGAGTATTTATAGAAAAGATTTAAAAAGTGTATTTAAAGCCCGAAAGTTAGCTTTATTAGTGGCTGCTATAATGTTACTTCCATCTATTTATGCCTGGGTAAATATTAAGGCTGTATGGGATCCATATAGTAATACTTCAATGGTTCCAATTGCAGTTGCAACTGAAGATGAAGGCGCAGATATAAACCAAAAAAATATTAATGTTGGAAATGAAACTATCAAAGGTCTTAAGGAAAATGCTAAACTTGGCTGGGTATTTGTAAATTATGATGAAGCGGAACGAGGGGTTAAATATGGAGATTATTATGCATATATCCACATACCAAAAGATTTTTCAAAAAAATTAACAAGTATCATTAGTGGAAATCCAGAGAAACCAGAAATTGAATTCGCTGTGAATGAAAAAATAAATGCTGTTGCACCTAAAATTGCCACTTCAGGTGCTTCTAGTTTAATAGGTGAAATTAGTAAAAACTTTACTGAAATGCTTAGTAATGCTATTATTTCTGGACTTAATGATGCTGGTGTGAAACTTCAGCAAGAGCTTCCTGCCATTCAAGCTGTTGAAAATCGGATTTTAGAATTAGAGAATAATTTGCCTGTAATTGAGGAGCTAGGCAGAAAATCAATTGAACTTCAAGCAAAACTTCCTAAAATTAAAGAAAAAGCACAAAAAATCATTGAACTAAAGGATAGAATACCTGACATAGAAAAAGCAGGGAACAGTATCTTAACTGTAGAATCAAAACTACCACTTGTAGAAGAAGCTGGTGATAAAATTTTGGAATTACAAAATAAAGTTGCAGCTATTCAGAACATTGAAGTAATTATTGATGAAATAGAAAGTAACTTATCTTCAATTGAAAATAATTTATATTCAACTCAAGATAAAATAAATAATGTTATTGATAATCCACAAATTACTGCTGATGCACATATAAATTTATTAAGTAATGAAGAACAATTAGCGCATTTTCAAAAAGAACTTACAACTATTCATAATAATATACAAACATCCAAAGCTAGTATTAAGGGAAAAATTGATGGAATGATTAGTGAAATAAATTCAGCAGGAAACTTTGTAAAAAATGATTTGCCTACTGTTCAAGAAAAAATTCATAAAGCAGGTAATTTTGTGAGAAATGATTTATCTAATCTTGAAGAGGATATTACAAGAGCTTCAGATTTAGTTCAAAATAAATTTCCTGTATTTGAAGAAGTAGTGAATGAATTAGCTGATTTGGCTCAAAATGATTTACCTGAATTTGAGGATAAGGTGAGAGCAGCTGCTGATAAAATTCGAAAATTTCAGAATAACGTAAACCTAAATGATATAATTGATTTTCTAAAACTTGATCCAGTCAAAGGCAGCAGCTTTTTGTCAGATCCCGTTTTAATGAATACAAAAAGAATTTTCCCTATTCCTAATTATGGTTCTGCTATGTCAGCACTTTATACTATGCTGGCATTATGGGTTGGAGGTACAGTTTTAAATTCTGCTTTACCTGTAGATGTAAAAAATACTGAAAATATATATAAAAGTTATCACATTTATTTCGGCAGACTTTTAACTTTTATCTCTGTAGGTATTTTTCAAGCACTTATTATGACCTTTGGAAATTTATATTTACTTCATACATATGTAGTAAATAAATTCTGGTTTGTCATATTTAGTGCTTTCATAAGTATAGTATTTGTAACAATAACTTATACTTTACGTTCGGTTTTTGGTAATATTGGAAATGGACTTTCAATGATTCTTCTTGTTTTACAGATGTCTAGCTCTGGGGCAACATTTCCAGTTAATATGACATCTAAATTTTTTCAGACTATTAGTCCTTTTATGCCATTCACTCATGCTGTAAGTATATTACGAGAGACTATTGGAGGAATGATTGTAGAAATTGTTATAAAAAATGCCTTAATACTTACTATATATATTATTGTCTCTATTTGTATTGCATTGGTGTTAAAACGTTCTTTGAGTAAAGAAATATCGTTATAAATTGTGAACTTGCCAATTGAGAATAATAAAATACAGGTGAAAAATGTATAAAAGTCTTTATAAAATTAATAACCATGCATAAAGAAGAAAATTAAATTCTTTACATGCATGGTTTTTTATTTATGAAAAATTATAAGTATTCTCTTTTTAATAGTCTCTATTGTTTATGGCATCAAAAATATAATTATTTATTATCACTCACTCTTATTTTCCAGGTATATGAGTTCTTATTAATTCAATTGGAGATAATATTTTATCTATAGTTTCATGTGGTAATACTTGTTCTTCTAATAAAATTTCTCTTATGGTTTTTCCTGTAGCTAAGGCTTTTTGGGATATTGAGCTTGCTTTATCATAGCCTAAATATGGAACTAAAGCAGTTGCAGAAACTAAGGACTTTTCTAGATTTTCTGAACATCTGTCTGTATTCATTTTTAATCCATCTATACATTTATCTTTAAAAATCATTACGCTTCTATCGAGAAGTTCTAGAGATTCAAGTAAACACTCAGCTATAAGTGGGGTGAATGCATTTAATTCTAATTGTCCCATTGAGCTTGCCATAGTTATAGCACTATCATTAGAAATTACTCTTAAGCTGACCTGTGCAACCATTTCTGGAATTACAGGATTTACTTTTCCAGGCATAATTGTTGAGCCAGTCTGCATCTTAGGCAAGATAACTTCGCCTATTCCTCCTCTAGGGCCAGAATTCAATAATCTTAAATCATTTGAAATCTTAAGAAGATTTACACTGCAAGATTTCAATAACCCAGATGTTTCTACAAATATATCACAGTTTTGTGTAATGTCCATAGGATAATCAGATCGTGCTATTCCAAGACCAGTCAGATCTTGAATAAGATCTGTCATCATGAATACATATTTATTTGTAGCATTTAAACCTGTACCTATTGCAGTACCTCCAAGATTAATTTGTCTTAATCTTTCTTCTACTTTATATATTCTCCATCTGTCTCTTTCTATTGCTTTTGAATATGCTCCAAAACCTTGACCAGCTGTCATTGGAAGTGCATCCATTAATTGAGTTCTTCCTAATTTTATTATGTTTGAAAATTCATTTTCTTTCATTTGAAGAGCTTCCTGTAAACTAGACAGAGAATTGCTTAATTTTCTGATTAATCTTATTGCTGCAATTCGAAGAGCAGAAGGATAAACATCATTAGTTGACTGTGACATATTAACATCATTAAGTGGATGGACTATATTGTAATCTCCTTTTGTGCCACCTAATAGTTCAATTGCTCTATTAGCAATAACTTCATTTACATTCATATTAGTAGAGGTACCAGCTCCACCTTGAAATGCACTGATTTTAAACTCATCATCAAATTTTCCTTCTATAATTTCTTCACTTGCTTTTATTATTGCATTAGCTTTTTCAGGGGGAAGTAATTTTAATATTTTATTTGTCATTGCTGCTGCTTTTTTTATAAGAGCAATTTCTTTTACCAAACTCAAATTTACAGTCTTACTGTTTAAATCGAAGTTTTCCAAAGCTCTGACTGTATTTATTCCGCTGTATGTGCGGCTATCTATATTTTTGTTGCCTAATAAATCTTGTTCTAATCTATAATCCAAAATAAACACTCCTTAAATTATATGGCTGAGTATTGAAAATCTAATTTATCGACTAATTATAATTTCCAATTAGTAACTCTATATTATCATATTTTCTAT